>JABDBL010000010.1:225-78384 GCA_013288645.1 Candidatus Melainabacteria bacterium | reverse complement strand
GGATGGATGGCAGCAAGAACGTTATCCCATGAATGACTTTTATAATTTGCCTATTCTGCAAGTAAAAGAAAAAGATGGTAGTCCAGTAGTTATTGCTGTTGATTTTCCTGGGCGCAAAGTCTATGCACAAATTTGGCAAGCACAAGTTGGTAGAGTAACGCTGTATTTGCTCGATACCAATATTGCTTTAAATAATCAACAAAATGATCAAGATGTTACCGATGCTCTTTATCATGGTGACTCCGAGCTGCGCATGAAACAAGAAATCGTTCTTGGTGTGGGCGGCATAAAAGCCCTCACCGCCCTTGGTATCACTCCTACCGTCTGTCATATGAATGAAGGACATTCCGCTTTCTTAGGATTAGAACGCATTAGAATGCTCACTAAAGCTCATAGTCTTTCTTTTGTAGAGGCGAAAGAAGTAGCCGCTGCTGGTCAAGTATTTACCACTCATACAGCAGTACCCGCAGGTATTGATAAATTTAGCCCAGATCTGATGGATCGTTATTGGAGCGATTATTATCGCGAGATTGGTATTTCTCGTGATGAATTTTTTGCCCTTGGCCGAGCCAATGCACAAGATTCAAGTGAATCATTTAGCATGGCTTTATTAGCAATAAATCTTTCATCTAAACGGAACGCCGTCAGTAAAATTCATGGCGATGTGTCGCGCAAGCTGTTTAGTGATGCATGGCCAAAGGTGCCAGTCGATGAAGTACCAATAACTCATATAACCAACGGCGTCCACGCACGTTCTTGGATATCAGGCGAAATTTGCGAACTTTATGAACGATATTTAGGACCGCAGTGGTATGAAGATATAACAAATGAGCGTATGTGGAAACGTGCAGAAGAAATTCCAGACGAAGAACTTTGGCGTATTCATGAACATCGCCGACAAAGATTAGTCAGTTTCTGTCGCAACCGTTTCCGCAACCAGCTGATGGAACAAGGTGCGCACCCGGCAGAATTAAAAGAAGCTTTAGAAATATTAGATCCCAATATTCTTACTATTGGATTTGCTAGACGTGTGGCTACGTACAAGCGAGCCAATTTGCTGTTAAGAAATCCAGAGAGATTAGCGGCTTTGCTTAATAGCAAGGATTATCCAATACAACTTATATTTGCCGGTAAAGCGCATCCAGAGGACAATCCTGGTAAGGACTTAATAAGACAATTAGTGCGTTTTTCTCGTCAAAAAGACATACGACGCCGCTTTGTTTTCTTGGAAGACTATGACATGAATGTAGCTCGATGGATGGTTGGCGGCGTTGATGTCTGGCTAAACACTCCCAGACGTTTTCTTGAGGCCAGCGGCACAAGCGGTATGAAAGCTGCTTTTAACGGTGCTATAAATTTGAGCGTTTTAGATGGTTGGTGGGATGAAGCATATGAAAGTGATGCTGGCTGGGCAATTGGCAAAGGTGAAGTATACGAAGATAGCGAATATCAAGATGAAGTTGAGTCGAATGCACTTTATGACTTATTAGAGAAAGAATTGATACCAACTTATTATGACCGTGATGTGGAAGAATTACCGCGTACTTGGATTTCTCGCATGAAAACATCTATGTATAAACTTTGCCGCGTTTTTAACATTGAACGCATGGTGCAAGAATATACTTTTAACATGTACATGCCAGCTGGTGCCCGCAGTCAGGAGTTTTTAGCTGACGGAGCGCAACGGGCAAAGAAACTTGTGGACTGGCAGATTAAAATCCGCCGCTTATGGTCACAACTACAGATTGATGCAGTAGAATCCTCCGCCAAAAGAACAATTAAAGTAGGCGATGATTTAAACATTCGCGCTTGGATCAAATTGGGTGAATTGAAGTCAGAAGATGTTTCTGTGCAGATTTATCATGGTTTGATTGATGCTAATGGCGATATCATGGATGGTGAAGTAGTGCCTTTGCAAATTACGGACGAGAAGAAAGGTGTTTTAAGTTTATTTGCTGGCACCATAAAATATTTCAGTAGTGGACGACATGGTTATACTGTAAGAATATTGCCGAATAATCCTGACTTGAGCTCTCCTTTTGACAGTAAACTTATTCTTTGGGCATCTGATCCCATAAGTGTTACTGCTTAGCAAAACAAAAAGTGCCAAAAAGATCTTTTAGTACCTTTTTTAGGCTGCCGGAAACCGTTCTAAGCCTTTTCTAGCGGAATTTGGTTGTCATTAGAGCACACAGCACAGACGCTACACCTAGTGTTTGCCCCTGGAAAAACAGAAATCACCTGAACAAGTCATCGCCCTAGGCAACTTCTGCTAAAGCTTTCGCTGCGCAGGTTGCATCCTGCAACCTGCGCAGCCGGGGCTTAACCCGAGTTTATCACCAACTCAGGCAGCGGCGATTCTTGAAAATCCGTCATCTCCCTTCTTTGTCCCCGGTGGCTCTCGAAAAGTTCCTTCAGTTCTGCGCTGCCGAGTTGCCGCCTCGAAATGACAACGGCGGTACGTCCGCCTCCAATCCATTCCCCGTACCGGTCGAGCCTCGGACCATCTGCCGTCAGCTTCCAGAAGATGGGCCAGCGGAGGAAGAGAAAGCATGTTGGCTTCGTCTGGGGTTTGAGGGGTTGCCTGGTCAGGGCATACCTCAACATGTTCTTCTTTGGGCCAAGGCTATTCTCTGGATCGCTGAGGCTTTCGAAACCCTCCCAGACGAGGGTTTGATCCTCGATTTCGACGATGAGCTGGTAACTGCGGAGATCCTCCTGTCTGTTCTTCGACCAGCTCACCTCGGCCACGCGGCGATGCCGCGTGTACGCCAGGTCACAGTGGCTAGTGTGGATTTCGGGGCGCCTGAGCTTGTCCGACTCAAGTTCATCGAGGAGGATGTAGAGCCAGACACGCCGGCGGTTCCACCAACAGAGACAGATTCGCCGGATCACCGCTTCATCAAGCCAATGTCCCGCCAGGAGCCAGAGAATCTGGCCCACCCACCAGGATCGCCAGGGTTGAAGACCTCGTGGTTCGAAGTCAAATTGTCTCACGGCTTATTCCTTGTGCTTGAGCTTCGTCCCATCCCAACACCCCACCACTCCGTCACGAACGGTTGGTTTGTTTGCTTTGATACTCAGCTTGCTATAGCTGGACCTCGAATGGGTGAAGGGAAGACGAATAACCAACCTTGCCAAATTTCTATAAACAAAATCAAGCATGCCATCTAAACATGATAACGCTATGAAAAGTCAGAATACTGCCTGACAATCTTCTTCTTATCCCGCCTGAACTAGCTTTTTATGACTTATTTCTTATGCAAATTCCAGAAATAAATCATCGCTTTACAATTACGCTAACCTCGCACTCTTGGTACTTTATGCCCCTCTCCCATTTCTTGCGCAATTGCTTAGGTTATAAATCTGCCTTATTGAACTTAATAGCTGGCGCTAATAAATTGCTTGGTGAAGAAAAACATATGCATTTTGAGCACCATTACCACAAGGGAGTTTTGATTTCTTAAAAAGCGCATAAAGCCAAATCGGTTATACTCAAGACTGAACTCAATGCTAAAGAAATAGGCGGCATGGAACTTCGTTTTTATATAGATCCTGAAACTGGACAGCCGCATATTTACAATCATGGAGTAACAGAGGACGAAGCTTATCGAGTACTGAATGGTAGAAAACTCAAGTTTAATCCAACGCAGACAAGCAACTACGCTGCTAAAGGAAGTTCGATAATTAACTCATCCCAAGGCACAAAAATTTTTTCATCCTTGTTTTTCTTTAGTAAGCCTAAATGCAATAAGAGTTTTATATCTCCATGAACAACACTATAATCGCGCTTAAGCTCCTTTGCCAATTGCCTTATAGTTAACGGATCCTGTCGATGCAGGTGCATCAATAACTCCATACGTTTCTTTGATAAAGTTGAGAGCATATGGGCTGCATCCTCGAAACTCAATTCGGTATCAGCCGGACTTACGGGTAAGCCCTTTTCTATGCGTTCGCAAGTCTCTATGATTTCCTCTACTGCTTCGTCATAAGGTCTTATGGTTATGCGTATTCGCCGTTTCTTTTTCACCATATTCTGCCCCCTTGCTTTCTAACATCAGTTTTAAAGTCTAATAGTAACTGGCGAATAGAGCTAAATTCGTACAGTAATTGCACTCCCTCAATATGTTTGTGATCCGCTTTTCCTTTTTTATTATCATATCTCACCAGTATACTGCCATCTGCTAAACAATAATTGAGTCTGTATTTGAGCCCATGCGGACGTTCAGTGCTAATATAAGACAGTCTCCAAATAATGATATCTACTCTTGCACCATCTGAGAATCTTTTATGATACTCATGTATTAGGGCCGCTCTGTCCATATATGATATCATACCTCATCAGTTTGGATTAAGTAAGCAAAATCAATCGGCAAAGATAGCTGTTTTAATTCAGTGGTGCTATCAACCCAATAAACGCCGATTGAGCACAAAAAGTTCAAAAGAAAAATAAATCCCTTTGTTGGCGAACCTAAAAAATAGTAGAAAAAGAGAAATCGCCCGGAGCCACGCCGCCAGACAGCTTCGCGACCCCGGGCTAACAAAGAAAATCGCACGGGCGGATAGTGGTGCTATTCGCCCGTCGTACTGACGACTAGAGCTCATACCGATTCAATCGGTCGAGCTTGGCTGTTTGTTTAGACAGCGCTGGTTTGTCCGAGGCTCCCGGCTCAGAAAGTGAGCTTGCCGCTCATCGGGGACAGAAGGCTCTGGTTAACTCGCGCCGTCCGGAAGGAGACTGGTCCTGCCGGGACGGCGACGCTCTTAGTGATAACTGCCGCCGTCTTGGGAGACGACGAGTTGCCGGTGGCACCGACGACCTTGGTCGGGGAGCCGGTGGTAACCAGCACATCGCCAATTGCAGGCGAGCTAATCGGTGTCGGCGAGCTGACGGTCACGAGCAAGCTGCTCGTTCCCTTGACCGAGTTTTTGGTCGGCGCAGGCGGCACCTGAACAAGAGTCGGGCTGCTCTGCGGCGGATTGACAGGCTGCTTGTGAGCAGCGGCCTGCGAGACGACGGCACCCTGGGTAGGGGGATCACCTACTCGACTGACGCCGTTCTCGTCAGTGAAGGTCTGAAAGTTGTATGGGTTGTTGTTGAGGCCGGCATCGCCAGAGCCCACTGAAAGGCTGCCGGGCTCGAACTCGGGTCCAGGACCACCGGGCAAAGTAACTGGACCGGACAGTCCGGCGTTGACCGGGCTGCCTGCTGTGCCGAGGATGTCAGTGCTGGTGCTGTTGCTGAACGTCGTCCCGGAATCGTTGCCGACAAGGCTGTACACCGCTTCGAAGACGGTGCCAGCAATGTCCGGCGAAGATGACGGCCCATTATTCTGAGCCACAATACTGGAATCGAGGCTCAGGGCGCCCGGAGCTCCGACTATCGCAGGTGGAGGAGTCCCGAACGGCCAACCCGGTGCAGCCGCGAACCAAATGCCACCGCCGCTTCCAGTGGCGGTGTTCTGGGTGATGGTGTCCTCAATGATGTTGATACCTGGTAAGCCCGAGAAGCTTCCCGAGCCGCTGGGTGCCAACCCTTGATCGTAGATTCCCCCACCATTGAGGGCAGTGTTGCGGTAGACGGTATTGTTGGCAAATTCCTGTGCATCATTGAGGCCAATGGTGGCGCTGATGCCACCACCGTTGCCCGCTGGGTTGGAGTTACCCGTAATGGTATTCCCCAAAACCTGCACCGACGCTCCGGGGCTACCGATGGTATAGCTTGAATTGCCGACGATGGTCAGTCCGTCACCAGTGTTGCCGTGGATGTAATTGTTACCCGCGACGAAATTCCCCAGTCCTGATAGGTAAATTTGCCCCTGGGGGTTGTTGTTGGCGGTGACCTCGTTTTCCGCAAAGACGAATTGCGGGGGCAGACCGGTCAGTTGACCGGTGGGGCCAGCAACGGTAGCAGCACCGTCGTCGCCCGTGAAGAGTTCTTGATCGACCGCCACCATTTCGCCACCCTGTCCGCTGAGTTGGACCGAGACAGCGTAGCCGTTGGTGTCGTCGAGGCAGGAGCCCTGTTGGACATCGAAGGAGCTGACGGCGCCGGAGCCGGTGAGGTCGACAGCAGACACAGAGCCGGTGCCCTGGTCATGTCCGAACATTACCTCCTGAGCCATGATGTTGCCGCCATAACCACCCGAGGAGATGTTGACGGTGAGGGAGCCCTGGGCTCCCGTGTTGTAACTCATGTCTGTACCCATGATGGTCAGGTCCGGGTCGGTACCAGCGTCGTAAATCGCGCCGCCGGTGTTATGGTCCAATGCACCGTTAACGAAGAAGGCGTCGGCACCGTTGAGGGTGACAGCGGCACCGGCCGTCTGTCCGGCGAGCGCGGTGCAGTTCTCGATGGTGACCCCGGTGAAGGACACTTCGGTGGCAGCTTGCGCAACCACGACGCCGGCGCCATGGTTGCTGGTGATACTGTCACTGGTGAGGTTGTCATTTCCCACTCCTCCCAGATAAATCATCTCGGTGGCAGTATTGCCTGTAACGGAGAGGTTGTTGAGATTAACAATGCCCCCGTTAGTGCTGACCAGGGGTCCGGAGATGGCGTTTGTGGTCAAGGAAGCCCCGTTGACCGTAAACGTGGAAGTGTTATCCTCAGTGGCCTGAATCTCCGAGAAGGAGCCGGTGCCGCTGGTTAAGGAGTCATTGGTTAGTGTGACTATGTCCGTGCCGGAATCGGAGATATTCCGGAAGCCCCCGCCCACGAAGCTGCTATTGCCAATGGTGGCGGAACCTTCGTAGATCTCCATCCCGAAGACCTTGTTAGCAGTGAAGACCGCGCCGGTGACCGAGATCGTACCACCGAAGTTGTCATTCTCCGCGTCCCAGCCCGTGTAATTGCCATAAAACTGGACTGGGGAGCCGGTGCCAGGAATAGACACATTGCCCTGGGTGATCATTCCGTAGGAATTGCAATTCAGGATCTGGGTGTTGGTGTAAAGCGTGAGAGTGGTATGGTTGGTAGTCACGATGCCGTCGTTGGCGGCGGACACGAGGACATCGGTCAACGCCAGGGATGCTGGCTTGGCTGCGGTGCCGTCGAGGTAAATGTCCTCGCCGGAGGCCCCTGTTACAGTCATGTTCTCCAATTGGGTAGAGCCCCCTTCGTCGAAAAACCCGCCGCCGTGGATAACCGTTGAACCCGCTGTACTGCCCTCGCCGCTCTTGATGAGGAGATTGCCGGCGGGGTTGACAGTGATTTGACCCTGCGTGAGAGTGATGGAGGCCAGATCGACAACCACGGTGGCGTTCGTGTCGCCATTGCCGTTGATTGTCGTGATTACCGTCCTCAATTCGCCCGCAACTCCAGGGACGTCTCCCGATTTGTTGACGGTGTAGGTCGAGAGGAGAGTTCTGCTCTCCAGAAGCTCGATGAGCATCCTGCGTTGCTTCCGCGCGGTGCTCCGACGTCGCCTTGCTGCGGAACTCTTAGAGAGACTGCGCATTGCGTTTCTCCGGTGAATGTTCATTCAACACCAACATCCAATCGCCAGCATCTCGTTCTTACCCCAGCCTCACCAATTGGCAGGCTTCTGCAAGTAGTTGTTGTCTGAACTGGGGCGACTAGTGGATTGTTGGGTCTTTAAATGCAGATGAAAGAGGGGTTTCGAACGACATTTCAAACTAGCATTTCTATGTTTGATAAATCTAGTGTCACTAGCATGCTCTTTACGCTACTTAAATAAATAATGCCCGGAACAAAGATATTTCTGAATTAAAGACTACTAGCGGAGAACGAAAGAGCTAGCGCTAGCTCTTTTAATGTCATGATTAAGTGACACGATCATATTATTTAGCTTATCTAATATTGTTGGACAATTGACGCAAATAAGAAATTTTTTTTCGTACATAGTCTTTATAAATCCAATTTGCTTTCAAGCCTCTAAGTCCGTCAAGGAATCCGGCACGTAAAATATAACGATAAAAGAAAGTCCATGCTGGATGGAACATTTCGTTTAGTTTAGTAGCTCGCCAACTTTTAGGGGCTGAGTGATCGCCATTTGTAGTTTTATGTTCTCGTTCAGCAAATTCTTGCGCTGATAATTGCGCGTATTTATCGAGGGTCGAAGCATAATCGTTAAAGTCAATGTAAGCATAGTGAAAAAGCGGGGATTTGAGGGTACCCACAGTGCCATCTACTTCTACTGATTCATGCACCTTTCTTTCAATAAATTTGCCTTTACCGTTTTGGAATAATCGCAATTGGGCATCTGGATAAAAACCACCATGCTTTAAGGATTTATCCCCAATATAAAGCAACCTTGGTATGCGATAGCCAGTATAAGATTGTGTCGAAGCTGAAAGCAAAGTGGTAATTTCTCTAGTCAGGGGCTCGGTTACGATTTCGTCAGCATCTAGACTGAGAATCCATTTTTTTGTAGCGAGAGATAAGGCATAATTTTTTTGAGCAGCGTAGCCCCGCCACTGCTGGTGATGGCATTGCGCCTTGTATTGTCTGGCAATTTCCACCGTTTTGTCGGTAGAGCCTGAATCAACTAAAATAATTTCGCCAGCAAAGGGAGCAACAGCCTCTAAAGTTTTGCCAATAATACGCTCTTCATTGCAGGCAATAATAACCACTGAGAGATCTAGCATATTCGTGCCGACATTAACGACGAACTCTCATAAGATGGGCTTCGTTATCTATATCAATGCGTAAATCTTGAAAAAAAGAATTTCCTAAAAGGGGATGGGGCATTTCGGTGCCAGAGTCGTTGATCACGGATACATTTACGTCTGTTTTTATTATTGGACCTAAACAGATGCGTGGCACTGTAAATCTAAAAGAGGTGGTGGATCCGGCAATACCCGCATCTAGACCCTGTTGAGCATCATCAGGAATAGTGAGTCCGAGAGATTCATATTGTCGTCTAGAAAATACACACATTTCAGCTCCCGTGTCAAAAATCATTGGTATTTTGTGACCGTTTATTTCTGCAGTAACGAGTATGTTTTTGCCAATATTTGAAAATGGTATCACGCTGCTATCATTAGCAGCAAAAGATCGATTTGGATTTTTCTTTTGAAAAAGAATTGTGCCACGAGTCCCATCAGAAGACGGCTCTAGTGTATACGAAAAGTCTCTAAAAAAAGTTTGCCCTAAAAGAGGATGTGAAATTGCTGCACCGGGGAAATCTTCTAGAACATTCAAAGGAAAGTTTTTGCGTTCTATTTGTCCTACTTTAACAGAGACTCTAGCAATCCAAGTTTTCTGCGCACCGCCATCACCAACACCATAACTAACTCCCGCATGCTGACCGGTGGGCGGCTGTAGTCCTAAGGACTCTAATTCACTTTTATGCACTACGACACCCTCGGCTCCAGAATCAAAAAACATATCTATTGGACGACCGTTGATGAATGCTGTAATAAGAAGATTCTGACCTTCTCTTTGATAGGGGACCCTTGCTTGGTCAGGCAAACTAGCCAGATCTGAACCTGTCTCATTCTGTGCTCCGCCTTGAGTAGATCGAGTTCTTGTACCAATATCGGAATAGGAAGTGGCTCGCCCTTGTAGAGTATTTGTTTGTCTGTGTTGTTTGGCATAAGCGGGATCTAAATATATCAAAGCAGCATTTGCATTTACGGCAGCAGGAGTACCCGGAAAAGTCTTAACGATTTTAAGATAAGCGCCCTTAGCTTGAGCGACTTCTTTTAATTGGTGAAAAGTAACCGCTTCATAATAAAGTGCGTTATAGTCTGTAGGATTCTTTTTTACTTCTTGAATGAAATGTCCTAAGGCATTTTTATAATCGTGCTTATTGAATAGTGTCATGCCTTTATCCATTTCACTAGCCGCGCTAACCAGTTGAGCAAAATACGATCCCAATATTAAAAAGGCGATATTAAAAAACAAGGTGAATTTTTTCATGGGTGCAGTCCTTAGCTACTAAACTTTAAATGCCAAGTAATTTGCTCAATAAAACCTTTTCTTCTTCATTTGTGGCATCAAAAGTTTCAAGTATTTTGCTATCTATATAAAAGCAAGTCAAGTCAAAGTATTGCATCTGTAAGAAGGGTAGCAGTATTTGCAAACCTTCGCCAATATGCTGGTTAGCTTTTTTCGCGGCATAAGCCTTAGCCATTGCGGCGTAGCGGGAAAATGCTTCTTTATTTTCTTCTTTACTCCAAGCCGCCCTATAAGTTAAAAGGCGAGCAGCACTTATATCAGCTGAAGCATCCGCTAATTTCCATAATACAGCTTGTGATTGATTTAATGGCTTGCCATCGTGTTGTGATCTTTGAACATAATCGGTCGTTTGACTCAATGCACTATCAGCCATGCCAATGGCCGTGGCAGCCAAAACCGTTTTTATAATGTCACGGGCAAATATTATTGCTTCATCTGTAATTTCTTTTGTGCTTGTTAAGATGTCGCCTTGGCTAAAGATATGTCTTTCGAAGCTGAGATTAGACAGATAAATAGATTTTGGTTCCATCGGGTTATTCTGAGCATTAATTTTTATACTTGAGGCAGATAAATTATTAAGGAGTACTAAATTGTCATCGGCCAATACAGCCACTAGATTAGGCAGATAATTTTGGCTGCTGGGATTGCTTGTTTTAGACTGAGTCAGTAAAACTAATTCTTTACTGCCGTCAAGAACTGTTCTTTCTTTTTGTCGCACAATTTTGCTTCGTTTTTCACCTGTAGATTCTTCAAGATAGGCTATGGTGCCAAGTAACTCGCCGACAGCCAGTTTGGGCAAATAAATATTCTTTTGTTGTTCTGAGCCATAAGCTTTAAGCAATTCAATAGTTGCAGCATGATAAGCCAGATGCACTGCAATACCTGCTTGATAATGAGCCAATATTTCCGCCAATAAGATTAAATGCAGGAAGGAATAACCCTTGCCACCATACTCAATTGGTACATTGAGAGCCAAATAACCTGCTTGTCCTAATTGTTTTAAAAGAGCGGCAGAACTCTCTTCATGGCTGGTGAGTTGAGAGGCTAGAGGTGCAAGCTTATCTTTAGCAAATTGTTCAAATTGCTGCTTTAGTGCTTGATCTTCTTCAGTAAGAAACGTATTTACCATATATTAGCGCTGCCTCGCCTTTGAGACCATTGCGGCTGCCGCCAGCTCCTCGCTGCCGTTCGCTCCACTGTAAGTTGTATTAAGCTAATCATATGGCTTCCTTGCCTATTCACTTGAGGCAGAAGAAATATTAGCATTTTGTCTACAGCTTTAATTATTGATATGTCTGACCAAACGTTCTAAATATATGCTAGAACAATGTGGCAGCAAGAAAAAAGTCTAGAAATTGTATTTATAGCCGGCAGGAGTTTTTGATGATAATTATTCCAAAAGATATTGAGCCCAAAGAAATGTACAAAATATTAATTGGATCAGTGCTACCTCGTCCGATTGCCTGGGTTTCTACCATTTCTAAAGAAGGTATTTCTAATTTAGCACCCTTTTCTTTTTTCACTGTAGCAAGCACCGTACCACCAGTATTATGCTTTGCGCCACAATACAATAAAACAGAAATGAAAAATGGAAAAGAAATACCGGTACCGAAAGATACTTTAGCTAATGTCAGAGAAACAAAAGAATTTGTTGTAAATATGGTCAGTCATTCGGTAGCAGAAAAAATGAATCAGACTAGCACACCGTATCCGCACAATGTTAGTGAGTTTGAAGCTGCTAAATTAACAGCTAAACCTGCTTTGCATGTGAAACCGCCATTGGTGGCAGAATCTTTAATTAATATGGAGTGCAAACTGTATGACATTCTTGAAATTGGCAAAGGAATGTTAGGCGGCTGCTTAGTATTGGGAGAAATTGTTTGTATACATTTCTCTGCGGATGTATATGAAGACACTCACATAGATTTAGAAGTGCTAGATTCAATCGGCCGTTTGTCTGGCAATTTATATTCAACAATAAGAGATCGCTTTGAGCTTGTGCGCCCAACTATCGAAGCAATACAAACAAGCACTCAGGTTTAATTGCGCTTATAGAAAAAGAGTAATTATATAGATGATTTGATGCCCGCTGACGGACGATGGATAGCATTAAATTTGGTGGCAGGACAGGAGCGGCCCGTACCAAAACAAGAGTAAATAAAAAAAGGAAAGCGACCGAGATCTGCCAACTGGCGGATCTCGGTCGGATACTCACTCAGGGTTTCGGCACTACCCGATAGGCTTTATGCTGAAGCCCAACAGACAATACTTGATAGGCTGCTTGGACAACCCATTCGGGGGTTGTCGCAGCAGGGTAGAAGCAAAGACTGATCTGCACGTCTTCGCGCTTTCCCAAGGGTTTTGTCCAACTTCTTACGAATTGCTCGAGAGCTGGGTACACCTCAGACGGCGTGATTCTTTCATGACTGGGACCGATGTTCAAAATAACAGTTGTGGCAGTCGAGGAACCGCGTTCGGTAACAGTATGTCCCTCAGTGACGCCGAATACAACCACCTGTACGTCACTCATACAATTCCCTTCTGTCATTAAAGGTTGGGGTTGGGATTGCGATTGGGGTTGGGATTGGGGTTGGGGTTGGGATTGGGATTGGGGTTGGGATTGGGATTGGGATTGGCGTTTGCGGGCTTGCTAAATTGCCTGCCCGCTTGCTGCGCCAAGTCTTCAGTCGGACATAGCGCAAACGGTTGTTGCATACCCCCCCCGCTTTGTTGATATGAAGCGGGCACAACCAGAGAAGATTTCGTGGCTGGCTGAACTACTCGCTGGCAACTTTGTCGTCGCTAGCAGCCAAGATCTGCTGGCATGCCTGGCTGAGTAGGGAGTCAATCTCAAGGCGGTCTGTCGGAGCTCAACTCAGGGTTTATCCGGGGCGGGAGGATATTCAGACAGCTTGCTCCACCTGCCTTTCTTCCCCCTCACGATCAATCCGTTGAAAATTGCCACGTCAACCCTTAGGGCTTCAAAGTAGGTGAGCCCCGACAAATCTTTCAACGGAACGATGAATTCCACATCGTCCTTCTTGCCGCTCGGACAGAAAGGCATCCCGAAGGCAAGCTCTTCCAGTTGCTGAATCGCTTTATCAGAGACAGGACTGGTAAGTCCGGTCACTATTAGATAAACCTTCTCATCCGACGTGTGGGTGTCACTGAAATCAACGCGAATGCCTAGAAGAGGCTTCAGCGCCACTTGTTCCATGGTTCGCTCCAAGTTTTTTTCGAATGCAGTTCTGGGGCAGCATCGTCCGTGTCCGAAACGAACGAACCTTTCTTTCCTTATGGGCTTCCTGGCTGTCTAGCCGGAAGACTCACTTGACCGGGGTTTCGTCTTTGTGGTCTGGATCCTCCGCTATGAATTCCGTCAAGTCGTCGTCGGAAGATGGTTCTGGTCGTGCAGAATATACAGAGTAAATCAGTCTCAGCCGTCCATAATCACAATCGAGCTCATTCACGCACCGGGAGGCACAGTGTTTTGCATTTTGCAATTAGCGGGATTAGCTCGAAGCGTGAATTTCTCTAATGACGTAGGGGAAGATAGACGCTTCATCTTGACAAATCGACCAAAGCAAAAGCAAGTCAGTGCTTAAAACAAAAGTATTGTTCTAGTTGCTCGATAGCTGGGAAAATTGGTCGAGACTGGGTCGATCTTCAGACGTAGATAGTCAAGGATGTTCGCCTAAATAGCCAAAACATTATCAACTGGACATCAGAATGCCTCTATATAATTTGCTCATATATTATATTAATTTATGAAGTTGCGGTTAAGCTAGCTGCGCTAGGATTGCTCTTTACTTCTTCCAACAATCTTGTTTCTTAAAAACAGCAATCATGCGTGGTGACTTCTCTTGGTCAAATGGCTGACTTAAATTACAGTCGCCCAGTAGAGCAACTATTCGCCATTCCTTACCCATATATTCAACCAGTTCTTCTACAGTAAGAAATTTTTGCACCTGACGGTCATTTATTATTTTTGTTGCTTCGCTAGCTTTGTCAACAAATTCATAAACAAAAGATGTGTGCAGTAAGTCCTCTTCAAAATGCCATTCTCTTAAAACATTGAAGCGAAAATGCTTATCCTCAGCCTGACAATTATCGCTGTATGTTCTTGGCAAACGTAAGGTATTTATTTGATCAAAGACAGCCAGATCAGTGATGTGGGTTTTTACCCAATCATAGAAAGCTTTTCGCTCGGCTTCTTCTAGTAAATAGCTTGAACTGGAAAACATACAGAAACTAGCATCAAAATTCTCGGTAAGAGAAATTGACTCAAAACTGGATTGCACCGTTTTAAGCTCGGGGCTTGTACGTTTAGCGATAGCTAAAGCTGTGTTTGCTCTATCTAATAGAGTGACATCAAAACCGTGTTTAGCCAAAGCAATGGCATGTAAACCTACACTACCACCAAGGTCAATAACACTTCTGACATTAGAAAAGCTGGCGAGAGTATCAAGCAAAAACTTAACTTCATCAGCTTCGCTGGCTTTCTTGCCTAAGCAAGCATCCCGCCATAGTGAATAAAACTCTGCTAAATCGTCATGAATTCTTGGTTCTGTGAGGGTGCTTTTCATTTGTACTCGATTCTATCTCCGGACCCCTAAAGTCTTATGTTTTACTTTAAAACCTAGCTGTGAGATCCACGTGAGCGGGAAGACAAATTTTCATCTACAAATTAAATTGAGGGCAAAAATCACAAAATAATCCTATTAGACACGATATCTTTCAAAGTTTCCACAATAAAAGTATGTTCTTGCTGGAGCACACGAGCAGCCAATATCTGAGGCGTATCGCCTTCTAAAACTGGGACAGTGCATTGAGAAACAATTTGTCCTTCATCGTAATGCTCATTGGCATGATGTATTGTCACACCAGTTTCTCTTTCTTTGGCAGCAATTACTGCCTCATGTATACGAATACCATACATGCCCTGGCCACCATATTTTGGCAAAAGGGCCGGGTGAATATTCAAGATGCGATTTTTATACGCGGCAATAATTTTCGGTCCTATAAGCTTCATATAGCCAACCAGAAGAACAAGATCAACTTTGTTTTCTTGCAAAGCTTGTAAAATAGCCCGGTCTAAACTATCGGGATCTTTGTGTGTTGCCGAACTTAAATGCTTAGCAATGATTTTGTGTTCGGCAGCGAATCGCAACGCTATTGAATCTTTGTTGTTACTAATGACAATGCGCGGAGTTGCTTGCAAATCGCCTTGTTCACAGGCGCGTACAATAGATTGCATATTACTGCCGTTGTATGAAGCAAGAAAACCAAGATTAAGCATCAAAGTATATTCATAACCCATTAAGAAGTACGGACACTTGGACAAGACAGAAAATACAAGCTATTCATTACTCGATTTCGATCGTATAGAATTTCAACAAAATTATAGAAAAAAAATGTCCAATTTAGTGCGGCTGTAAAAAGAGCTAAAACAATTTCTTAGATAGTTCGATTTAATAGCAAATGTGACAAAACACTTGTCTCAGGATGCCAGTGGGCTGACCGTTAAGCAAGGACGAGGTGGGTCTGATAACGAATGAAAATAAACGATCGAATACTTGTTTGCATGCATATCTGATATCTGGTATTTGCCGGCTACTTGCTGTTCTATTGTGCAAAGAATATTGATGTCAGCACGGGATTTGGTATAAGATATCCACTTCTTTCACTGTGGAAACAGTAAAAGAAGAACACAGGAGCAAAAAGCTGTTAATCAAAACTTTGTGGAACAGCTTTTGCTCCTGACCTTTTTGCCATTGGAATATATAAATCCAACGTCATATGTACACTAGGAAATCAGACAGGGTAGAGTCAAGCTGTCATTTCTCTTGTTAACTGCTAGATTTATGGTCCATATAAAATCGCTTCAGACAATAAGGAGTCTGCCTTCCCAAGGTTGAGTAAAGTACTGCCCTTAGGCCAAAGTTTATAATTAAAGAACTAAAAGAGCTCATTAAATCAGGGGTTATAGGCTAGCGGAGCTAGCGCACAGTTAGCGCATAAATATCAGACACTCTGAAAACAGCTTGCTGAGCGGTTATAAATGGCTCGAAGCATCTTGTCAATAACTTTGATGCTTGGTCTTTCGCCACTACGATATTTCCAAAAACCTGCTCAAACCGGTCCATGCAAAGATTCGCTAACGCTGCAAGGATAATCTAAGGGAACATAGATATTTGCATTGCATATAACGAAAATGCATATTGGAACCTCAGAACTATCATCAATGATCTTGCCACTGATTTTACACACCTATAAAAATGGCCAAAAAAAATGAAAAGGTCACACAGACGGGTGGGAACATCGTCCCGTCTGTGTGCCTTGGCAGTTCTGCCGAGATTCAGTCGTTCCACGGATCGTAGCGGACTCCCCTTAAATGGGCCAAGACGCTGTCCTCGTCGAGACCATATAGATTGTCTATCTCCGGCAGGTTGAAAACCTCCCCGCCATCCTCGGGTAAGCGCGATAGATAACTTCTGTCTGGATCCTGTATCACCCGCCGTCCTGGCTTGGCCCTACTGCTGTTTGAAGGCGATTTTGCCTTCGCTAGCAGAGGCGGGGGCAACTTGTGTTCGCCGCTTTGATCCCGCTTCCTAGGTCCGCCAGGCTCACGTTTGACGGTTTCTTGAGGCAGCGACGACGCCGCCTTGCTTTTTTTGTTCACGAGGCCGCCATGACAGCCGCATTGCCGAGAACTGGCGGGCTTCGGATTTGTCGCATCAGTCGCGACGAATTTGACATCCGTTTTCGGAGACTTGTCAGATTTGCTGTGACCGTTGCTCGTGACAAGCTTTGCTTCCGTTGCTTTTCTCGTTGCCATTGCAATCTCGGCTCCCTCACGGATAGCCGCCTCCTCAAGATGTGTGACACCCGAACAGCCTTGCCGCCTTTACCGTACTTATCGGTTAAGGTACACAGTAGTCGGACACATCGTTCATGGTCGAACGAAAGAAATATGCCTGGCTATGATTCTGTATTTTTTTGAAGGTGATCCGGTGTCTGGAAACGAAATTGATACTGTCTTCAACCTGGCAAATTTCTGCCAGACAAAGCAATAGAAAATACTACGGTATTAAATCTTTCGAAATATCAAGAAGTAGCCCATTACGTCTGATATTCGGAGATACGAAATTCTCTCTTCTGTCAAAAATGCTAAAAGTTTAAGCACTGCAAAGCCTGATAAATGCTTGGCAGCTCATTAGCGCGGCTCGCGCTAGTAGGGGCAATTATTATTTTGCTGCCAAAATTTCTAGACTACCTACCAATAAATCATTACCAATTTGCCGAGGCTTGTCTGGCATTGCTTGGTAATAATTCAATTTATGATTAATTTGCTCATCTATGATTGCCAAATGGACATCATATTTGCCTGGCTTTAATGGTGGAACTTTTAAATTTTGCTCCCATACAATTGGTTTAATACCTGACCAATCCAAAGTAGAAATGCTTGGGGTATGGCGCAAAAGGGCTTTAGTCTTTCCTTGTGCGTCTTTCAACTCTAGCTGAATTCGATAACTAGAAGGACTTGCTTTATCCATTTCACGAGTAGGGCGCATGGGTGAAGCAGACCCGGTATTGAGAAAAGCAAAATGAACAGGCATTGTTTTACCAGCCTCAGCAGAAGCAGGAAGCGTGAGTTCTTGCAGAACAAGCTGATAACCTAAGTGCAAGCGTAATTGAGTTAGCCATTGTTTGATCGTTTCATCTGTAGAATCAAAAAACTCAGCCGGAATCTCAGCAAAACTAATACCATCATCCAAAGCGTTCTTAGTTACTTTAGGCAAAAGAGGTTTAATCTCAGCTGAAGCTAAATCAGGGGTGAACTGATAGCCAGTGATTGTGTCGTTTTTGAATTTAAGCAATAGTCTATATTCATCAAAGCCATGTTTGTCATTTTTGATATTTTGGCGAGTAACATAAACGCGTTCACCATAGCGATAAACTAAGTAATCGGAGATTTCATCTAAACAATCTTGTCCTTTCCTGTTTGGAGTAGGCGGATCTATATCAAAATTTAAATGCTGATTAGGAAATGCCTTTGGAAATACATCAGCTACATATTTCCAGTGGCGAACTAACTGAACAGGATTCATGCCGTGCTTTTCTTTTAGTTCTGCCTCAAGCTTGTCGTAGACATCCTTATTGCCAGCAAATTCTGGCACTACTTTTGTGCCACCGAGAACGCCACCGCCAGTAATACCAATGCTTTGGAAATGAGGATTTTTATCGTAACGCCGGCCTAGTTCATTGACAAAATTAGACCATTTGGCTAAATAAGTACCGTCCCAAAAAATAGGCATAAGATGAGTACCACCATCTTTACCAGTGAAGGGAATAGATTTACTGCCAGCTTCATAAACCCATTCTGGTGTATCGGAAGTGGCAGTGCCATTTTTAGCAGCATTTTTCTGTTTAGGGGCTGCTTGCTTAATAGCGGGCAAATCCACACCACAGGTAGATATCCGTAAAATTAATTGCTTATTGTGACTAGCACATAAAGAAAGAAGTTCATCGATTGTTTTCCAATCAAAAACGTCTTCATCTGGTTCTAGTGAGCACCAGGGCAAAAGACAAGCAATACCATTAACTTGATCATTCGCAAGTAAATGATCAATATATTTTATATCTTGCACTTTGCCTGGTTCCAAAGCGGCAAAGAGACCAATATCTCTATTCGGTATAGAGGCAATCCCTTCTAAGTCTTGTGCTTTAAACGATTTCTTTTTGATAATGCGATCTTGTTTTTCGTTTGTATAAGACTTTTCATGTATTGGATTGAAGTATTTCTTTAATTCGTCACTATTGGGCATCGCAATAACTATGCCCGAAAAAGCAAATAGTTGGACTAAATAAATACCGACTGCAAGGCTTAAAGTGCCCATTGCTTTTTTATATAAATTCATCTGGTGATTGATAGTTGCCATGGGTAAACTTTATTCTTTAAGGGATATAGTAGAACAATTATCAGCGATGTTACTATGCCTTGGGCAATAAACGTGTAATTGTCGCCTTTGCTTTAACAAAGTCTGAGATTTCTGGGGTAACTCTTTTGAATTTAGTTTATTTAGGACATAGTGCAGTCAGATTTGAAGTAAAGGGACTCAATATTTATGTCGATCCATATTTTAGCGATCCGGTAAACTGGCAAAAATTACCGCCCGGCAACATGATTTTATTTAGTCATGGACATTTTGACCATGGTGTAATGATGGCTGAAAAACTTTATCAAGCCTGGAAATGTCCAATTGTTGGTCCACGAAATCTTATCCGCTGGTTAGCGCGAAAATACAAAAAAACAATTCCGATAAAGTCCTTTGTCCCTTTGAATCATAATCAAAGTACTAATGTACAAGGTATAAAAATTACTGCGGTGCCGGCATTACATCCATTAAATAGGTTGGGTAAAACGATACTGACTTTATTCGCTCGCAGTGCAGCTCCCGGCCAACCAGTCAACGGTTATTATTTTGAAGGGTTTTATCACGCTGGTGACACAATATATACAGATGAAATTGTCAAAGCTTTAAAGGATTTACCGGTTCACACAGCATGTTTGCCTATCGGAGGTAAATATGCTGTTGCTGCACCCAAAGATGCTTTACGTTTAGCAGAAGAAATTGGTGCTGAAAGGCTGATTCCTTTACATTGGCAGGCATTACAGCAACAAATTCATTTTCGCTACAAATCATCAGATCTCGTCCACCTGGCAAAAGAAAAATCTACTAAAGTGGATATTTATCCTTTGGCCATTGGTGAAATACTCTTCAGCTAGAGACCTCTTTCAATTTTATAAGACACTCGTTTTTAGTAGATCATAAAGAGAACAGTTCTGCTGCTTTGCAAAGTAGCCTAAAAACCCCAATTTAAGAGCTTTAAGCGATCAATAGAGCGAAATAAAAATAGCCACTTGATTTCAGTCACCGCTTATCAAGGAGGTAGCGAAATAATATAGTTTACAATTCAGCAACGATAAGGCGACAAAATTCGGGTATTAAAGAATATAGCGCCGGTATAATGCGCTTATGGTTATAAGATAAGCAACAAGAAAAGAAGGTTGCCAATATGGGTAAGTCAGTCGGTATAGATTTAGGAACAACTAATTCGGTAGTTTCTGTAATGGAAGGTGGTAAACCCACCGTCGTCTCAAATGTAGAAGGTGGACGCACAACTCCATCTGTAGTTGCTTTTACCAAATCTGGTGAGCGGCTGGTGGGTCAATTAGCTAGGCGCCAAGCTGTGCTCAATCCCGAAAATACGGTTTATTCAATTAAGCGTTTTGTTGGAAGAAGATTTTCAGAAGTAGATAACGAAAAGCGTATGGTCCCTTATAAAGTCAAAGAGGGCGATGACGGCGGATGCAAAGTACAAATTCAAAGCAAAGATTATTCGCCTGAAGAAATTTCAGCCATGATTTTGCGAAAATTGAAAGAAGATGCTGAAAAATATTTGGGTGAAAAAGTTACTAGCGCTGTTATTACAGTACCCGCATATTTCAATGACTCGCAGCGTCAATCCACTAAAAACGCCGGCACAATTGCTGGGCTTGAGGTTATGCGTATTATCAACGAACCAACAGCCGCAGCCCTGGCTTATGGTTTAGACAAAAAAGAAAATGAAGTAATTTTGGTGTTCGACTTAGGTGGTGGAACATTTGACGTTTCAGTCCTAGAAGTTGGAGATGGCGTTTTTGAAGTCAAATCTACTTCTGGTGACACACACTTAGGCGGCGATGATTTTGACCATTGCATTGTATCCTGGGTGGCTGATGAATTTATGAATTTGGAAGGCATAGACTTACGCAAAGACAGACAAGCTCTGCAAAGATTAACTGAAGCTGCTGAAAAAGCCAAAGTCGAGCTCTCATCAGTATTAGAAACAAATATTTCTTTACCTTTTATCACTGCTGATGTGAGCGGTCCTAAGCATTTAGAAATGAAACTTACTAGGGCTCGTTTTAACGAATTAACAAATCACTTAGTAGAACGTTGCCGTGCACCTATGGAACAAGCTTTGAGCGACGCTAAGTTGAGCTACGAAAATTTAGATGAAGTAGTTTTAGTAGGCGGTTCTACACGCATACCGGCCGTCCAAGATTTAGTAAAAAGCCTTACTGGCGGGAAAGAACCAAATCAAACAGTCAACCCCGATGAAGTCGTAGCAGTGGGAGCAGCTATTCAAGCTGGTGTGCTGGGTGGTGAGGTTAAAGGCATTGTATTGCTGGATGTCACCCCATTATCGCTGGGTATTGAAACCATGGGCGGTGTCATGACCAAATTGGTTGACCGCAACACTACCATACCAACTCGCAAGTCAGAGATTTTCTCTACTGCCGAGGACAATCAAACTGCAGTAGACATATATGTATTCCAAGGCGAAAGACCTATGGCTAGAGATAATAAGCTTCTAGGTAATTTTCGTTTAGATGGCATCCCGCCAGCCAAACGCAGTGGTCCAAAAGTCGAAGTCACTTTTGACATCGACGCTAACGGCATTATGAACGTTACAGCTCGTGACCAGTCTACTGGTAAAGAGCAAAAAATTACTATCACAGCTAGCACCAATCTGTCTAAAGATGACGTCGAAAGACTGGTCAAAGAAGCCGAAACCTATTTGCAAGAAGACCGTATGCGTAAGGAAGAAGCTGACTTACACAACGAAGCAGATAGTCTTGTTTATGCAGTTGCACGGCTTGTAAAAGATCTTGGTGAACATATAAGTGCTGGTGAAAAAGCCAGAGCAGAAATGCTATCTGTAGATCTAAAAAAGAAAATAAAAGACAATGCCGATCGTGAGTCCGTGAAAGGGATCATGAATGAATTGCGAGGTATGCTTGTTATATTGCAACAAGCAGCAACCCGTGGACAAGACACACCTCAAAATACAGAAGGCGCTGGAAAAGAGGGCGTTGACTTAGCAGGCAAAACTTCAGCCACCAATAATAATGGTGAGCATGGTATAGATAGTGATCCTGCAGCTGACGAAGTCACCGCCGCCAAACCGACGAATCCGGATGAAACAATTGATGCAGAATTCAAGGCGGGCCCTGAAGAATAAATAAATAGAGCAATTTCACTATTGTCACTTTTTGTTTTTATGGCAAAATGACTATAATTAGCTGCATTATAATCTTTCCTATACGTATAATAGATATAAGTAAGCTCTGCTTTGCTTTTTTAACACAAGACAATGGCACAAAATCTTAGGAATAATAAATGTTTTGCCTTTGCAGATATTCGCAAAAATTTAATTTGGTAAATTTAGGGCCTTATAAGGAGGCGCTTATCTTTTCTGGCGCTATGTTTATATTGGTTTTAACATCTTTTGTGCTTATTCCTCTAGCCTCGGCAAACAGCTATACAAAGTATGTCAGCAATCAAGCACGACCCAACCAAGGTATCTCTGACAATGAGCTAACTGCAACCGAGCTCAAATTATTAAGCAAAACCTATGCAAATGATCCTCTGTCTAAAAGATTACAAAGATTAGAATTACTAACTTTCGGCAGCACACAATATGGTAGTGCTGATGAACGTTGGCACAACATTCAAAGTTTTTTGAAAAATAAAAATGGCTCTCCTAAACACAATTCTGGCGGCAGCAACGGCGTTTCGACATCTTTAAATGAATTGGAAAAATATGTTTTCAAAAAAACAAATCCTTCTTTAAGCACTGTAAATCGTCTGGATAAATTAGAAACTAAGTTATTTGGCCAAGCTAGTGCTAGTTTAGCTATTGAGCGCAGAATAGCCCGCTTGCAGCGGACCTTAGGCTTACCTGATGCGTCAGGACAAATGGCAGACCTGCCTAATCAAACATTCCCGCCAGGAATAAGAGAATTTAACAGCTCGCCTTATTTTAAACATACACAGCCTGGAATGCCCAATTCATATGGATTTAGTTTCGGTTTTAATGGCGATGATATGAACGATCCAGATTTAAGTCAATTTGAAACGCAAATGAATCGAATGATGAGAGAAATGGAACGGCAGATGCAAGAACAAATGCAACCTAGTCAACCGCCCAATCCAAAGCGCTCGCCTGAATTCAATGCTCCCCGTATGGCACCGCAACCAGAGAGAGAAAAAATCCCCCCTTACAATGATCCCAATTTCATTTAAAGGTTGATTAATTCTGTTCTTGCACGGTAATGCGCTTCATCTTGTCGCCTTTAGCAATTTTATTTACTACATCCATACCTTGAACAACACCGCCAAATATCGAATAGTCGCCATCTAGTTGCGGCTGGGCTGCTAAAGTTATGTAGAATTGGCAACTAGAACTGTTGGGGTTTTTAGGAAAGTGAGCCATCGCCACTACTCCGGCTGCATTATGTTTTAAGTAAGTACTTGTTTCCAACGGCAACAGTCTCGGTTTATTTTGACCACCAGGTTCAATGTACACACCATAGCCGTCTCCGCGTGGGCAGCCACCTTGAATGCAAAATCCTGGTTCTACTCGATGAAAAGTAAGACCATTATAAAACCCCTTATTGACCAATTCTATAAAATTAGCAGTTGATTTTGGTGCATATTTGCGAAAGAGACGAATTACTATATTACCTTTGTCCGTTTCTATTATTGCTAACGGATCAGATCTATTATCAGCACTACTATCTGGTTGTCCTTGTGTCGGATTAGGGTTAGGCTGAGAAGAGTTAGGATTAGTCGCTTGTGACGGGTTAAGATTATTCTCTGTCGGAGCCGCTTCATGTGCATTAAGCAATTGGTTAAGATTCGGATTAGAGCCGTTAGCTGCAGGAATATTAGAAGGGTTATTAGCCGCAGGAGTATTAGAAGAGCTAGCAGCGGGCTCCCCAGACGTCCCAGCAGCTGGAGTGTTGGACAATGTCACTTCAGGCGGTATTAGATCTGGGCTCATCTTATTACTGGCAATCTTAATTGGATCAAAGCTTTGCGCTATAGCTGGGAGGCTAGAGAAAATTAAGATGGCTATTATGATTGCCGCTATATAGTTATTTATTCGCAAAATCATCCTCTGAATTTCAATCAACCTAGCTAGTAAAATTCCACACTAATAATTATAAACGTTTTGAAAAAGCAAAAAGATTGAAAAGCACCCTGGCGGGGACAATCACGACACTATTTGAATGAACCGATTAGTTGCCAAAGGCAAAATCAGTAATAACTAATAAATTTGAATGGGCAGTTAAAAAAGAAGCCGGACAGTCAGTATCGGGCTTTTCATACAAAGCTCTTTTTAAAGCTTCCTTTTTATGCTCGCCTGAAACGGCTAAAATTATACGCTTACTCGCCAAAATGGTTGCTATGCCCATACTAACCGCCCTTCGGGGCACAGCTTCTAAGCTGCCATGAGAGATATCACCAGATACAATACCAGCCTGAATACGGGGAAAATTGCCAGAAACAAAAGCGTCTTTATTTGCTTCTCTAGTAGAATTGGTAAGAAAGACAGAATGTGTCCAACTAGTGGGCGGGGTAGGCGGCTCATTAAATGCTATGTGACCATTTGTCCCCAATCCAAGTAAGCACAAATCTATGCCCCCTTGCTCAGCAATTAATTGGTCATAGTTATCACAAAAGCGAGGATTAAATTTTGCGTTTGCGGGCAAATTAGTAAAGCGATATAAGTGATTTTCTAAAAAACTTTGAAAAGATTGTGCTTCTTCAATATCCAAATAATCATCCAAGGCAAAACATAAAACTTGTCGCCAATCTATTTCGTTAAACTGCGAAGCTTGGGCCAGCAATCTGTAATAACCTCGGGGAGAATGACCAGCAGGCAGAGCCAAATGACTATCAGTTTTGTTTTTTATTTGATCTTGGACCTGCTTTGCCACAATAAGACAAAAGTCTTCATAGCCGTTTGTGCTGGTTATATTGAAATTTGATTTGTTTTGCACTGCCAAAATTTATCTACCTTCTAAACTTATTTGCCTTTGTCAATTATCCGATATTCAGTCTATACTTAGATTAAACTCTAGTATCTCATGCCCGCAGCGCACCTTGAAGATCAGTAACGCAAATAATCTAATGAAAAAAATAAGTATTTTGCTGGTTATTAATTTCCTTGTCTTCAGTTTACTGGCTGTGTTGACTCCGGTTAGCTCTGTTGGGCAAGTTCAAAAGCGGAATTTGCCCAAAGCAAGCTTTCCTGTATTAACAGTGCCTGGCTCAACTATTAATGGTAATTCTGCAAGTACTCCTTTTGACACTGGTGGGCAAAATTTATCCTTGCCACCGTCCGCTGGAATGCATTTAACAGAAGGATTGGACAGAAAAAACGGTGCTGCGATAGAACCATACAATCCAGGTGAGCCAGATAAAAATATGGCACTTGTACGTTGGGAAAAGAAAAGTATGCCCCTTTTGATTTGGATTTCTCCCGGTTTAAAACTGCCAGAATGTGCATTATCTGAATTGAAAAATACGCGGGTTGATTTTGTTACTCAGCTATTACAAAATGCTGATCCATTTGTTGGCATGGCACAAGCCCCTGGCTGGACGCCTCAAACCAATGATCAAGTAGCAACTGGTATTGAACAATGGCGACAATTTGAAAACGAAGGTTTATTTACTTTTGCCTTTACTGATGATCCCCGCAATGCTCATATTTGTGTCTTCTTTAATGATATTTTCAAGGATGGCAGTGCGCCTGGCGGTATCGCAATTGGTGGCAATACCTGCGCTCAGATTTATCCCATTAGTCAGGCTCATAGTATAAATATTAGACAAAAGCCAGTAATTATTGAATTGTCTACTTTGGTAAATAATACTGCACAAAAAATGATTGGTGCCTCAGCACACGAGTTTGGCCACGCTTTGGGAATTAAAGCTCATAGCCCTTATAGAGAAGATTTAATGTATGAAGATCGTGTGGTAGATTTCCTTTCAGAGGCAGACAAAGCAACAATAAGATGGTTATATCATCAACAACCTCAATTTGTTATGTAAGAGCAGAAAGCGCTTATCGTCGTGTGTTTGCTTTGAGAATTAATATATCTGTGCCGCAGGTGACGGCATTCAAGCTGAAAATATTAAAAGTAATTTTGTTGCCTATTTGACAAATTTTCAGAATTAGTCAAGCCATTATCACACTCATTATTGTTATTGCGCGGCGTTTGTAAATACTGTTTTTCGGCCATAATAAGTGCGCGCACACATGAGCCAAAATTACCCAGCATAGTCACATGAGCAGAGTCACCGATATAGAGATTTTGCTCTGGGACATAATAGGCATTACCAAATGGAATTGGCATATTGCTTTGTGTTTTTGGTGACAGAGGCGCTTTAAGCGGTGCGCTCTGTAAATTTGTATCTGGCAAAGAAGGACTATTAATCGGTGGCAAACCGTTTGCGGGCGGAAAGTTGTTCATTGGTGAAAGGTTGTTTGCGGGCGGGGAACTATTCACTGGGGAAAAATTATTTGTGGAGGGAGACATGTTTGCTGGAGGAATAGCACTTCTTAATGGAACCGAAATAGGCCAATTTGTTAAAGGTTGCGATGGAGAAATAGGCAGAATACCAGGAGATGCTGCAGCCCCAACCGGATTGTTAAAACCTAAAGCTTTTAGTCTTTCGGCGGCTTGAAGATTTTGTGGATCTGCCTTTAATACAGACATGTAGGAATCATGCGCTTCTGAAACAAGTCCTAACCTTTCACAAATTTGCCCGTTGTATAGAAGTATTTGTGGGTCACTTGGACAATAAGCCATTGCCTCACTCAATTTTTGGTGCGCTTCATTCCAAGCACCTTGTCCATCAAGAGTCTTCGCTGCTTGCATACATTGATTAGCTTGCTGTTTTGCCAATGCTAGTTTAAAGCTAGCACGCGCTGCCGGTAAAACGGGATTATTAGGATCAATAGCAACCACAGCTTTATATTCATTGCGAGCGGCTTCTAAATTTTGAGTTTGCATATAAGCCCGACCCAATCCCAGATGACTGTTAGCTGCATTAGGATAAGCAGTCACTTGTTGTTTCCAAAGTCCAACCAAAGCTTCAGCAGCTAATTGATCATTTGGATTTAAAGATACAGCTTTGCTAAAATCGGCACTAGCACCAATTACATCTCTCGATATATAGCGCAAGGCACCACGCTGCCTGTACGCGAGTGAAGAATTAGGATCAAGAGATAATGCCCGTTCAAAATGGCGGCTGGCCTCGCCTGTTTGACCTTTACCAACAGCAATATTACCTAAGCCTACATGAGCTGCTGCATTTGGCTTTATTTCAAGAGCTAATTTGTATTCTACTGATGCCTCTAATAAGCGTCCGTCGGCAGTGAGGGTATCTCCAGCAGAAACATGTCCTTCAACTAAATTAGGATCTAAGCCTTGCAAGCGGAGTACTGTGCCATCTACAGATTTTGATATCTTGTTTCCAGGCTCAGCAACTAGAGACTCTCTTGCTTTCTTGCCAGCCAGATCATAATTTTGCCCTTGCAAAAACTGCTGGGCTTCAGTAGCGGTGATAGCAGCAAATTGGCTTTTCAAAATGCCGCTATTAGGATAAGCTTTTAGTCCGGCACGCGCTAAGTTTTCTGCATCAGCTAATTGACCAGTATTTACTAATGAAGATACTTGTTTTTGTATCTGTGCTACAGAGCCAAGATTTTCCCCGGTAGGGCTATTAGAGCTACCGCGCTTGATCATTGTACCTACACCAAGGTCGGGATTTGAATAAGAGGGGCTGGGACTGGAGTTTAAGCCAGGAAAACTCCAATTATTTGTACCCAGCGAGTCTAAATCACGGCGGATATAAGATGGTGGCACAAAAGTTTGTTGGGCATGCGAAAAATCTGCTGGCTTGGCTTGTTGACCAGACACAAAGCAAAAGGCCGCCAGACATACAGCGATTTGGCATAAGGGCATTTGATAAGATTGGATTTTCATTAGTGATTTATGGAGCCAAGGCACGTGCAAAGATTATTCCCTACTTGCCCCACTAAATCTTTAAAAACAAAAATAATTTTATAGATACATATTCTATAACTAAGTGCCGAAGAAAAAACTCGCATCTTGACAATTTAATAAACTTGCAAGAATTGGTATTTCAATTTCTAAGCCTCGGATGCTCAATGCAAGCTTATGATGGGTATCTTCTGAATTAATGAGAGCAAATAATCCGCTAGTGCCTAATAGAACTTTAGCCATGCACTTGATCTACTAATGCATCGTCCGGATTAACATTTCCCATTTTGAATTTACCGATTAAGCGTTTAATATGTGTTCCGGTATAAATGCGCATACTGGCATTTTTAGGAGAGTTAAGCGCCGCTTGAATAATCTCTCTTGCTTCCAAGCTCATGGATAAGCCGTGTTTTTTTGAGAGTTTTTTCAGTCGTTGAAATAAAGGCTGTTCTAAAACAACGTGAATTCTGGGATTTTTTGTTGGCATAAGCTGCTCCCAAGTATGTTTCATTATGCACGGAGTTCTCACTAGTGGCGAACTTTTATCAGTGTAACATTGCATAGTGAAAATAGGTAAAGAGTGGTGCCCTAAAAAGAAAAAATATAGGCAAAAATTTATAGAGAAAGAGTAGATGGGGAGCGCTTCTGTGGCTCCCCTTCACTTGAGATTATTTATTTCGCCGTCGCCAAATTGCTAGCGCGGCGAGCAGTTTTCGCGGAGGGCACCGAGACGGTACCTGGCCGGGTCGCGAGTGTAGCGTGTGACTGACCGCCCTTCATCCGCCTTAACGGCAAAAGCCCAGTATTCGAGTCCGACAGCCTGGCAAAGAGCGAGTCCATCTTCAAACGACAGGGTGCCGCCTAGGAACTCGATCTCCAGCACTTCTCCGTCCGGGAGCTGACCCTGCCGATGCATAAGCGCCACCGTGTTGGCGAAATGCTCGGGTGTATGGGGCAAGCCGCCCTTGAACGTGACGCGGAGAATTTTCTCTCGTTCGGATCCAATCACTTCCAGCTCGATCACTGCACACCTCCCCGTTTCGGTTCGTAAAAGTGATGACGGGCGCCTACGGGCGGCTCCCCCTCAGTTCAGACGATCAAAGCGCTCGCTGCGTGGCTTCGAGATCCTCTCGAGCCTGGGCCAGTTCGGACAGGGCCCATTCAATGTCCTCCTGGGCGACATAACTTCCCGTGAAGGTCAGGGAGCTCACCGTTGCGTTGACAACATCCAGCGCAGCTTCAATTGCCTCCCAGAGGGAGCTCTCATCGGTCGCCGCGTTGGGTGACTGCCCGGCAAGGTCGTCGTCGATCCGCTCGGACACTCTCGCCAACTCATTTTCCTTGAACGCTTGCAGCCTTTTCCAGGCTTGCCCTGACGCCTTACCGATGGCCACAAGGCGAGGATCCGGAGGTTCGTTGAGGTCGACGGCTGTCCACGCGCTCGCCATAGCATCGCTTAGGGAGCTGCGGGCAATGTTTACTGCTGTGTTAACGTCCGCAACGCATTGCCGCGGGGTGCGCGGCTTTTTCCAACTTCTCATAATACCTCCTCAGTGAGAAAGAAAACCCCCGACGCACGATGCCGTCGGGGTTTGGATTGCTCAACACAGACTATTTGCGCAGGAGTCGGAGCGGAACTTGACTAGCAAATTACTTAATCCGACTTCCTACCGGATGCTCACTGTTTCTGCTATGTATCACCCGCCAGGAATTTTTTACTCCAGTTCTTTTCCCCTCACTATGAATCTCTTTCCTTTTTTCCCGGATTGCAATGATCTCATAACGCTCACCCAGCTTTTCCTTAAGAACAGGGTGTGCGTCAGGATAATGCGGCTCAATCACTACTTTTAGCACCTGGCTAGCCGGCAGTTGTTCTAATTTTTCCAAAGCAATTAGTGCGCTCTCAATGTGCTCACGTGTTACTTCTTGCTCATTGAGTTTAAGCACTAAAATTCTTCCCTTTGCCACTTTAGCAATTAAGACTTCGCTGCCCATGCCGGGCTCCTTTCTTGTGTCTCGTTATCTTTGACGTCTGGCAAAGATAACTGAAGTGAAAAAAATCCCCCGACGGCACGATGCCATCGGGGTACGGGTTACTCCGTAACTACTTAGTGCAGGAGGTTGCGCCGCAGAAATTTTTCGAAGAACGCGGGAATCCCTTTCCTGATTCCGTCCATGACTTCAGAGCTTGTTCCCCGCTTGAACTCCATGCATTCGAGCCTCTCTAATATGAGGCTCTCCGCCGTTCGTTCTGAATAGCGTTTGACGAGGGGTGGCTCCTCGCTCTCCGGCCCTCCATGTTTCTCCTGGACCACAACAAGGGCCTTCTTAAGTTGAAAAGCCAGGTCTTTGCAGGCGGACGATCCAGTTTTCACTCGCTTGCAGGGTCATGGTCTCTCCTTTTGTGCAGACTGGGTTGGACGTGGTCGGAACTCATCTTTCTTTACTCCACTTCGGGGTTAAAGCCCAGGAAATCGATGAACTGGAGGGGAAGCTCCTCGCCGAACCTCTCGCAGACCTCAGCATCCGCTTCACTGATGAACTCAGGGTCTTGGAGGACCCCGTAGACGAAGAGGGCGGAGACCTGCTCCGGATTGTCTTTCAGTTTGCGTAGGTGCAAGTCGTCGATTCCGCCGTGGTCGACGTCGGCATCTCGAACTCTTTCCAACCGGCGGCGGAGCTGAGCGGCTAGATCGTGACCCTGCGGCAAAAGGCGGTTGAGGAACTGGGAGTCTTTCAACGACTTTCTAGCGAATGCCTTGAGGAAAGAGTCCAGAAGTTCCTGCGTCCGCACGGACATCGCGTCGTAAGCCTGTAATTCTCTCTCGGTCATGTTCAATTATCCTTGTGCAAGACAGCCCTTGTCAGGGCAAATGAGAAACTCGTTGCTTGGGAAAGTGAGAAGCCGTGACACACACCAAAAACTTCGTTGCTGCTCCCAGTTAATTAAGCGCCCCAAAGCTGTGTAATATCGCCTCGCATACGAGGAGAGACAATTCACACTAGCAGAGAGCACTATATTGGCGGAGATTACATTTACAGAAACGAAGACTTAATCTACCTTGACATTTTCGTAGGTTCAAAATCAAGTGTGTCTTTTTCTGCAAAAAACTACGAGTATTTCAAAAAGGGGTGGCTATGCCTCTAATACCCGCATTGATTATATAAAATAGCCATGATGAAATAGCCCTTATATAGCAATTACAAAATTTTGTTAGATTAAAAGCACTTGTAAAGATTAGCTAGACTCGCGCTAGCTTCTCTTTACAATCGCGCCAAGTTAGGGCAAATTTGGCAATCGATAGGTTAAAATCACAAAGTCGTCGCAAAACTATTCCGGCATGGCAACAACAGTAACCGAACAAGACCTCGGCTTAATGGATCAAGTAAACAGTTTGGCGAGGAAAGCCAGGTTAGCTGCTGCTGTTTTCACTCAATATAGCCAAGAACAGGTAGATGCAATTGTAAAGGCAATGACAATTGCGGCAATCGATGCTGCCCAAGATCTGGCTCTAGTTGCTTGCGAAGAGACAAAAATGGGATTAGTAGAAGATAAGATTCTCAAGAATCTTGTGGCTTCCGAATTCCAATATCACCAGATCCGCTACAAAAAAACTGTTGGCATTATTAAAGAATTTCCGGAAGACAATATGGTTGAGGTGGCAGAGCCAGTTGGTGTTATTCTAGGTCTTTCGCCAGTCACCAATCCAACCTCTACAATAATTTTTAAAAGTATTGCTTGTGCTAAAACAAGAAATAGCATAATTTTCAGTCCGCACTTAATGGCGGCTGATTGCAGTAATAGAGCAGCTCAAGTAGTTTACGAAGCAGCATTGGCTGCTGGGGCACCCAGAGACTTTATAACTTGGATTGATAAGTCTCCACGTTTACGCCGCATAACAGAGTTGCTTATGGTTCATCCGCAAGTAGATCTTGTATTTGCTACAGGCGGCACACATATGGTCAAAGCAGCCTATAGTTCGGGTAAACCTGCCCTAGGGGTGGGTGCAGGCAATACGCCCGTTTATGTACATAAAACAGCTAATATTACAGCTGCTGCTACAGATATAATTATTTCTAAGACTTTTGACTATGGCACCGAATGTCCATCTGAGCAAACCCTCATTATGGATAGTGAAATTTCAGAGCTACTATTGAATGAATTTAAGCGATTAGGTTGCCATATTTGCTCAGAAGAAGAAGTTGATAAAGTCGCACAAACTGTTATTGATGAACGCACAGGTAGTATGAATTATAAGTTTGTTGGGCAACCAGCTAAAATTATAGCCGACCATGCCGGTTTTGCAGTGCCAATAGATTGCAAAATATTGTTGTGTCCATTAATAGGTGAATTAAGAAAGCACAAATTAGTTGTAGAAAAACTAATGCCTGTGCTCGGCTGCGTAACTGTAAATAGTGAGCAAGACGGCATAAACAGGGCTTTGGATATTAATTACGCCGGTGGCACCGGACACACAGCAGGCATTTTTGCTGCTGATGACGACAATATTATCGAAAAGTTTTCGCAAGCTATTAATGCCGGACGCATCATTGTTAATAGTCCCACCTCTATTGGCGGTTTAGGTGGTGTCTACAATAACCTGCACACAACACTAGTTTTTGGCTGTGGCACCGGTGGCGGCAATATTACAACAGATAATGTGGGCATCGGAAACCTGCTCAATTACAAGCGTGTGCCTAAACGTAGTAATTTTATAATGACCTTTCAAACTACGAAAAATATTTATATTAACCCTGGTAGTTTGGATCATTTGCGAGGGGTAAAAACAGGTGTCACTTTTATAGTTACCTCTAAGTCTGCTGCTAAACGTGGTCATTTGGCAATGGTAATGGAGCGATTACCATCACAAACGCGTGTGGATACCTTTAGTGAAGTCGGGGCCGAGCCAGACTTCAATGTTATAAAACGTGCTATCACTATGATGCGACAAAGTAAGCCAGATACAATTATTGCTTTGGGCGGCGGTTCAGTAATGGATGCGGCTAAAATTATTCGCCTTTTTTACGAGTATCCAGATTTAAAGCTCAATGAATTAGCGGTGAATTTCTTAGATTTCAGACATAGGCTAGTTGTGTTTCCCCAAAAGACGACAGTGCAGTTAGTGGCGATTCCAACCACATCGGGCACCGGCTCAGAAGTGACACCATTTGCGGTGCTGAGTATGGATCAGCGAAAAGTGTCTTTAATTGACGAGTGCTTATTACCTGACGTAGCAATTATCGACGCTAACCTCACAAAAACATTACCGAAAGAATTAACAGTTGATTCGGCTTTTGATGCGTTAACACACGCAATAGAATCTCTCGTTTCAGCATATGCTTCTGATTATACTGATGGTTTGGCGCTCGAGGCTATGCGCCTTATTTTCGAAGCCCTTTCCCCAGTCCTAGATAATCCAGGGAATGTTCTTCTGAGGCACAAATTGCATAATGCAGCTTGTTTAGCTGGTATGGCAATAGGCAACGCTTCGGTAGGAGTAAATCATGCTTTGGCCCATAGCTTAGGTATGATTTTCGGTATTCCGCACGGAAAAGCGAATAGTGTTTTTCTGCTTTCAACAATTGCTCATAATGCAAAGATGCCCAGGAAATTTACTTCAATATCCTCTTATCCACTTTGGATCGCAGATGAAAAATATGCTCGCGCTGCCCAATTTTTAAACTTGCCTGTGGAAAAGAAAACAAATGGCAAACTTGCCTTGGCGGCGAATATTGAAAACGCAGCTAGCGTTTCACTTGATGCAAAAGATATTATTAGAGACCAGCGAGAAGCTCGAAAACAACTCCTTATTCAGGCTTTAAGTCGAGCTATATTTGATCTGCTCGAAAAATGCGGACAAGCCAAGTCAATTAGTGAATTAGGCATTAGCGAAGATGACTTTAAAGCAAAATTGCCAGATTTAGTTGCACTAGCCTTCAATGATTTAAGTTTACGCACTAATCCAAGCTTTTGTTTACAGGCTGATATCGCACAGCTTTTTATAGACTCTTATCCGCCACGAACGAGACCATAACTTTTATGAAAGAAAGTATTACTCACAAAATTATTGGCGATCTGAGCAAAAATGATGAGGCAGTCGAAAAATTCATTGCGGCAGGCGATAAAGACTTGCTTATCGACTTTAGCGCTTGCACTTTCATTTCAGTGTCCGGGCTAGAATGGTTGGAGAGTATGCTTTTAAAAGCCGGTTCAGGGAAGGTTAATGTCACTTTTATCGAGCTGTCAACTACTTTATATAAGGTCTTTAAAGTGGCTCGTATTGAAAGCATATTGAGCGCTTGTGGTTCGCCAGCCGCATCCAGTAACTCAGCTGCTTGCTAAGCGGCAAAATCTTTGCCGCTTGCTGCTGCGTACTGAAGACTTGATTGAGCATATAAAAAGCTAAAACAAAAAAGGAAAGGCGGAAGGAAAAGCCGTGTTCGGCTGCCTCCCGCCCTCCGGCAGAACTTCCTTCATTCCACCACATTTCGCTGCCCGCCGAAGACCGCGGCAATCGTGCCTGGGCCTTGGGACCAGTCACCATTGGCTTCGCCGACGTGTTCGGCACGAGATCCGTTACCGTTGACCTCACTGGTCTGTTCGGCGACAGTTGCATCGCCGTTCACGTTGTTGGTCTGTTCGACGACAGTGCGATCGCCATTCAAGCTGCTTCTGGTTGCTGCGGTGGCGACGACAGCCGCACGACTGCGAGTCGGCGCTGGAGCCGGCTCGCAGATGCTTTGTAACTCTGTGACCCTCTGATTGGCGGCCGCCCCGTTGAGGGGAAGCGCATCAATTGAGTCAGTAACGACCCCTAAGTAATGGATGTACTTGGCGCGATGGCGGTCTTTTTTATCTTTGGAGGCGGCGACCAAAGCCTCGCACAGGGCAGAGACTTGGTCGTGCAACTCGACGATGAGAGCGGCGACGAAAGCATCAACTGCCCCCAGGACGGTAAGGCTGCTCACTTCCAGACTGAGGTATTTCTCTTTGTCGTCCAACCATGTCCGGAGTCCGCCGGCAGGTTGTGTGATTGCGTCAGGGAATTGGCCGCCAGGCTCAGAGTCCGTTCGGCCTGTAATCTCAGCGGTCAAGGCGCTCCAGCGCTGAATGACCGCCCTGACCCGGGCGAATCCATCCATCTGCGGCGCGGGCTTGGTGGTTTTGGCCGCCGAGTCTTGAGTACTAGGGCCCGCCTGCTCCTTGGCGGCAGTGCGTTGGCGTTTGAAAATCAAGTGCCGGGCGAGCCAGGGCCCGCCGAGACCTACAACAAGGACCGTTGCGGTCAGCAGCCAAAACTGCGTCGAGTCGAGTCCTCTGATCCAGAGGTCTACGTTGTCCATCGAATCCTCCGTTGTGTTGAGATATTTAGATTGAGAATCTGACAGTCGGGTGGACATGACGGTAAGGCGGAATGCCTTACCGTCATGGCTGAGGTTGACGTGGATGTGGTCAGTTCTTGACCGGAGTGCGAGCGCCTGTTTTGGTTGCCTTGGCAGGCGCAGCGACTTTGGCAGGCGCGACGGTATTCACAGTCGCAGCACCCTTGCCGGAAGCGGTCGTCTTGGGCTTCGGGGTTTTGGGCTGGTCGCTGGCACCCTTGAACCAGTTCCAGGGCCAGAGGCGCAAAGAGAGGATGTCGCCACCCTTCTTCTTTTTCTTCTTGGTGACGCGCCACGGCTCAACGACTTCTCCGCCTTGGGACACATCCGCATCCTCTGCGGCAAGTGCCATGATGTCCGGTGGTCCGCCCCGCGCTGCGGTTTTTGGCTTGTCCGTTGAGGCACCAGCTCCGAATGTTTTGAGCGTTTTTCCTCTGGTCGCGGGGCCACTAGCGCCAGGTCGGGCAGCGGGTGCACCCGGTGAAGGGTCGGCAAGGACAAAACCAACTTCCTCTTCGGCGGCGATTGGCGAGGGTCGCCCGGGGTCTGTATCGGACAGGGACGGTTTCAAAGTCGGCGTGTCTGCAGTCTTCCTGACGGTCTGGCCAGGACGAGGAGGCTGAGCAGCGGACTCGTCGACCAGACGCCCGGCCTCGGCGGCGGTACCGTTGAAGTCGCGCTTGTCCGCCACTTCAGCGTAGCTCTTATTGATGGACCCCAATTCGTATGGAGTGCCCGAGGAACTGTAGAATACTCCGTTCTCGTGGCGATCGATGGGTGAGGTCGTTCGCACCTCGTCGGGCTTGACCGAGGGATCCGGGTGTTCATGGAGATAAGCCCGGAGATGGGCTCCCCGACGAGGCAGGCACAGTTTCCCGTCATCGTTCATCCATGCCCAGTCTTCCGCTCGAATAGGTTTCACTGCACGCTCCCTTCAAAAAACACGCCAACCGAACCAGCCAGCTTCTTGCAACACTGTGAATACACGACAACAGCCAACCACTCTCGACTCACATCCGTGAATTGCGGTTTGTCTTAATGACTTGGTTGGCTGCTGTTTACTGACTGAATATAATTCGGTGACGGGGTACCCATAAAATGACAGTTATCCCGATACGAAGTCAAGACTGGGCAATTGAAAACAATAAATCTACAAAGCCACTACTATTAAGCTTCGGGTGTGCCATTCGTATCTCAAGTTAAGACAACTTTTAAAAAGCTAATGACTATTAAATTCCTTTAGCGACATGCGCTAACTCGCGCTAGCAATGAATAGTCAAGCTGCGCCTTGTAATTAGCTAAGTAATGACACTATGAGCAGTGGCATATCCTTTTTACCAAAAATAGATAAAAATACGACAAAAAAAATAAGAAGGAAGACAGGAACAAGCCAAGGACGAACGTGGTGGATATGCGTCCTTGGCTGGTCGGCTAACGGCGGCGGTGTTCTACGAAGCGACTTCTGTAGGAATTATTAGATTCTTGACACCTAGAGTTAAGCCGGGTAAAGCTAACTTAGCGCAGGTAGCGCGAGCCAAAATATGAATTGGACACTTGACTCGCCCTAAGCTAATTGTTTAGGGTTGGGCATCCTCCTCCACTCGAACTCCAAACAATTTCCCCTCACAAATCATCAGATGGCATTAACAAGAGATCTTTTTTCGCTGCGTCGGCGAGAGAAGCATAATACTGTCAATGCTATCCCGGAGATCTAATCATGGCAAAGCAAAACACTGCGACGACTCCAACCAAACCCGCGCCGGCCCCACTTGCTGCTGCAGTAGCAACATCCAAAGGCGATGACGCGATCGCAGCAGGCCGTCCCTTCCGCGTCAGAGAACAACAACGTCCCATTCGTTCGTTTTTGGCTGCAGAGGTACAGCCAGGGGCGGATGCCGCGGAGCACGATTGCGTTAGCGATCCCGAATTGGTGAGGATCAGCTCCAACGAATCGCTACAATTGTGTCGAGTGCATGCAGATCTGCTTGCTAAAGCGGACGATACGGCAGTTCCGCACAATTTCTCTGGAACTGAAGGTTCACTTGTTTCGCTCACGATGCTGGGCGAGACCATAGTGACCGACGACTCGTTCGCTTCGTTCACGACGCTGGGCGAGATCATAGTGGCCGACGACTCGTTCGTTTCGCTCACGACGCTGGGCGAGATCATACTAACCGACAGTTCGGTCATTTCGTTCAGGTCTCTGGACGAGACCATCATATTAACCGACGGTTCGGTCATTTCGTTCACGATGTTGGGCAAAACCATAGCGACTGGCGACGCGTTCGCTTCGTTCACGGCGCTGGGCGAGATCATAGTGATCGACGACCGGTTCGCTTCGTTCACGGCGCTGGGCGAGACCATAGTGACTGACGACTCGTTCGTTTCGTTCACAGCGCTGGGCGAGACCATAGTGACTGACGACTCGTTCGTTTCGTTCACAGCGCTGGGCGAGATCATAGTGACTGACGACTCGTTCGCTTCGTTCACGACGCTGGGCAAGATCATATTAACCGACAGTTCTTCGATCGTTTCAAACAGCGGTACAAGACCAAACGACAGTATCTCAAATGCTCCTTCGACGGCGCCGGTGATTGAGGGCAGCTCCTTTCCCGCCTTGTTGGACTTGCTTCTGAGCTGGGACGGACACGGTAAACTGCCCAATCCGCTAAAGCTGCATTTCGAAGGCAGGCCCTTACTTTTATATGAGGATGGGCGCATTCTGTGCCCTCTTTACGACACAGTGCAATGGCCGCCTGGATGGCAACAAAGATTCCAGGCGTTCCGCATCACAACCAATGGAGGTAAAAACAAAGATCATCAGGAAGTGTTCATTCGCTTGCTCGGCGGACACATTCCGCTTCAGCCAATGGAGGCTGCCGCACGGTCTAGTGTACCAGTGGGAATTCTTTATGCCGATTGCAATGGGAAAGTTGCGCTTCGCCACAACGAAACGGGGGAGTCAGTCGAGATTGTGCATATTGGCCGCATAATCAGTCTGACTTGGTCAAAAAGATCTGGCTCTGTACAGCAGATCGAAGTTCCTGTCAGCGAATGGCAGGTTTTGCAGGCGAGGGTCTTTAGAATCCACCTGCGCATCATTTGCCACACCCACAGCGGAATTCCGGCGGCACAATTGTCCCTTAGTCCCAATGGTTCGCAGCTAGCCGTTAGTTTTTTCGGCGGCATATTAGCCGAGAAGCATTCAGTAGTACCCATTGCACCGTCCGCGATAAAAGGCCCACAAAATCTGTATGCAGACTGGTGGGCTTCGCTCGTGGAACATTGGACTGAGGATGCTCGCCGTCAAGGGTGAGAGGCAATCAGTTGTTTTGCAGGCAAACCTAAACGCGCTCAACCGTTCAGCCAAATCCACCCGACTAGTCTGCTGGAAGTCGATGCTCTACTCAAGCATCGACTTCCAGTTTTTTCTTTTTGTCAGACATTTTTTAGACACTTTGTCAGACATTGTTGGGTGCTAAGCTAACATCTCAGGCATTGTCCCGCAATCGCCCAATCTTCGCGAGCTTTTATAACCAGTATGGCGGTTGTTGAATTAGTTGATGAAATATTGAGGGCATTATTTTCATTTGCTTTTTTGTCTAGCTCAAATCCTAAAAATTCCAGTCCTGCGCAAGCTTTTTCGCGCACTAAAGGGGCATGCTCACCAATACCAGCTGTGAATACAATTGCATCTAGCTTGTTTAAACTGGCTCGCATAGTGCATATACCGGCACGCAAGCGAGAAATGAACATATCAAAAGCCAAGCGAGCAAGTTTTGCTTCAGAGCTGTTGCTTTGCATTTTTTCTATTATCACTTTCATATCAGCACTTATTTGCGAAATGCCCTTTAATCCTGAGTTTTTATTGAGTGTGCTTTCAAGTTCATCTACAGTTGTTTTTTTATTTTTGAGCAGATAAAGCAAAATGCTGGGGTCAATTGACCCGCTGCGACTGCACATCATTAAGCCTTCTAGTGGCGTAAGACCCATTGTAGTATTTATGCTTTTTCCATTTTCTATGGCAGCAAGCGAACAGCCACTGCCTAAATGACAGGTGATTGCAGAAAAATTGGCAATGTCTGCTTGCAATATATGTGCAGCTTGTTTAGAACAATATTCGTGATTGATGCCGTGAAAGCCGAAACGTTTAATATCATATTTTTCGTGCCATTCGTAGGGAACTGGATAGAAGCTTACTGCATCGGGCAGAGTGCGGTGAAAGGCAGTATCAAAAACAGCAATTTGCTTGGCATTAGGTAAAAGCTTCTCCAAAGCATTGATATGAAAGAGACTGATCTTGTTATGCAAAGGCGCTAATGGCATATATTTTTCAATATCTTTTTTTACTTGATCATCGATAATTACAGCCGAAGAATATTTGTCTCCACCGTGAACTACTCGGTGGCCGACAATATCGATGTATCCACTATTGCTAGACTGTTTATCTATTGCCGCGCCAGCTTTGCCTTCTAAAAGTGGCTGCAATGCGCCTTTCAGCAATTGCTGCCAATTAATAGAATCAATATCGCCAGAAGGAAAATCAATTTCTGTTTGCCAGGCTGGCTGCTGTGGCGAAACAGCAGACACCATATTTTCATCCAGTTGAAAAAAAGAAATCTTATCGCTGCTTGAACCAGCATTAATTACTAAAATATTGTTCTTGCCCTTCATTTCAATAGTTTAGACTAATTTTTCAAAATAAAAGCAGCAGGTGATAGCTTAAACCTAGATGCCAGCTTAAGAATTTGCATTAAAGATAATTCGCGCTTGCCAGATAAGAATTCGGATGCATCATGAATTCGGCCAATTCGGCGGTGATCCCTGGCTGCTGCCGGTCGAAAAAACTAAAAATGGTTATAAAAATGACAACAAGAACAAAAAAAATTATAATGCCAGCAAAGACAGCCGGAACAGATAGCGATAGCTTACAGCTACATTACCCCCAAATCCGGTCCAACTGTCCTGACTGGCATTATAGATTCTTCTACCATTTCCGATCGAGCCTGAATTACGGTTTCAAACTTTTTCGTCGCTGCTGGCTTTTGCCAATTCCTTTGCTTGGCGAGTACGAATAGTGTCTTGCACTAAGGGAAGTAATCCCCCTTCGCTACTTAGCTTTGAGCATCCTTTGTATAACATGCCCACTCCCCGTAGCCTAAGGGCGCAGATATGTGGCGGTCCGTTGCCTGTACATAGTAAAACTCTGTCGTCACCTGTGACATAAACTGTGTAGGGTCCTTCTCCTGGCAAGGGGCGCCAATGCTCATCTGTGATCTCTTTTCCGCAAAGTGCTGGATTGCACTCCGGTATTGTCTGGTTCGGTCTTTCTGTTGGGGTCATATGAACTCCTGGAAGTGGTCAAAATCCCTGGCATAGAGGCATCGTCACACGGCGGAAACGGTTGAAGGTTGCCGTTGCCGCTTAGCAACGGTCGTAATTGGTTTTTTTGATTGTTTGATATGAGTAGGGCGGAGGTTAGCTCGAATAAAGGGGGGTAAAAGCGATACTTCAATCTCCATAATTTGTCCTATTAAAGTCAAGACCAATCGATAAATAAAGCAAAATTCGCCATAATAAAGCTAACTGCTGATAATTGCCTATTTGGGCTCATAGATAGCGCGGCTAGCGCAAGCTAGCGGGGTTAGCGGGGCAGTATTTTCGAGATTTAATTTTCAAGCAGATGAAAATGTTGTTCTTTTCGAATTAATTTTTAGAGAAAAAAGTTGTGGTTTGACTACTGCATTCTGCCCAAATCAGGCTTTGCCAGGCTTTCGCTGATTATCTAAGATCGCAAATTGTGCTGCTTTTAGCTTAAGTAATGGATTTGCTATCGCTACCTTGAATTTGCTAGAACCAAATAGATATTCCTGACAACCTTTAATTTCGGAGAGTTTCTACACCACGCTGTTTCATACATTGGCTTTGCTTTTCGTCCATTACTGGTAGTAATGGAGGCAGACGCTGATTTCGGAACAAACGGTGTTGTCACAGTCTTACTTGCTTCAACAGCCCAGACGGGCGGAGATGTTTTCGATGGCGTACGATGATGACGGCGGTGGGCAGAATTGGGATCTTTTGGGACAGGGCGAAAATTTTGGTCGCAATAAGAATCCTGTACGGTACTACAAAAAAGGAGAGGTTTTGCGAGATGCGGAACCCAGAATCCGGACGGCAACTGGGCAGGAATCGGCTTCTTTCCCAGAGTGGGAAGTGGTAGAGGAACTCGACCTTAGCAAACGAGGCGAGTGGCTAATCTTCCTTGCTTACTCGGTAAGAATAATCAATTACCGGGGAAAGAAATACTCGGCAGAAGAGCTAGGCAACAAACGCAAGTTGCTAAAGGAAGTATCGATCTTCCTTGGCTTCTGGCCGGTCAAACTCGACCAACTGCGGGACAGCATCCGGTATTGGATTGATCGAGCGGGGTGTGTTTTTAGACGGTCCACAAGAAGGCAATCGGCCATGGCCGCCTACAAGCCCTTGGGCCACGAGAAAATCCTCATCCTCCGGGAGTTGCCGCTTTCTCAAATTCTGCATGACGGAAGCAAACAAATGCTTGTGCAAACAGCAGAGGTTGATCGCTTTAAGATTGCACAATTAGGGTGGATCGAGGAAGCAAAACGGTCATACATATTTTTCAAGGAGGCTAAGGACAAGGCCGCCAGAGAAGCGGGAATTAACCCGGAGCACGCCATTATGGTGTTGGCCAGCACTCCCCATATAGATGCGGGGGGCGAGGACGTTTGGTTCTGGGAGCCGACTGAGGCATCCCGCGTAGAAGAAGCTGACTGGGACAAGGTTAATGAAATCTGGCTAAAGTCAGATCATCGTCCGGAATTGCTGGTCATCTTCGCGCTGGATAAGAGATACTTCGACGTACAGCCTGTCGCCCCTTTTCTAACTGGCATAGTATAAGGTAAGGCGGCGCTTGAGGCGGTTGTTATTGGGGGATCAGGACGGGAGGATTTTGCCAGTGGTGGCAATCCTCCTCCCTTTTCTTCTTTGTCCTATCTTTTTTGTTTAGAATCCTGGCAAGTCAAAAAGATATCTTTGAATACCATCTGCTCAATGTATGGCTCTTTTTACTCAGCTAATAGCTTAAGTGTGAGCTGTAACTTCCCGATAAGCATGCTGCAGAAAAGTTTCATGAATGCCTATTCTTTGACACTTCTATGTTGGTAAGCTGCAAAGCATTTATAGGGAAGGGAAGTGCAAACACTTAGAAAGTGGTTGCCATAGTATAAATTGCGACAAGGGCGCCAGTGTAGGCGATTTTTTAAAATTAAATTAGCTTCTGCGTGCTATGCTTTACAACTCATTTAATGTTTAAATTGCTAATGAATATTAGTTCATTTTTTGAGACTGTTCTTATTGACTACTTGCCATAACCCTGAATCTTGCTTATTTCCAATGATATTTTCAATTCTCGCCGTGTGCATTTGATTTATCAGACTAAGTTTTGACATGGTTAGGAGCTCGTTGAAAATGCACGCTAGGAAAAAGACTCCAAAAACCCCAAGGAAGAACAATTAAAGAAGAAAGGATTTTGCTCTAAGGAGGAGCGGTTAATACCTCTACCACGATGTCAGTGGACAGAGACGAATTCCAGTGTGCTGAATAATGAGCAAACACGTCTTCAATGTATGCGGATGTGTGCAGAAACGGCCTTCCTAATGTTGGTTGGCTGTGCGGTGGTTTGAGCGCAGTTATATAGCTTGCGCTAAGTTTGGAGAAGAGCAATGTCGCTTTCCAAAAACGTTCGTTCCAAGTCCAAGAGTTTCGGTCGCCGTTCGCTGGTGGAGTGCCTGGAGTCCAGGACTCTTATGACCGGAGGTCCAACCAAGCTGACAGTGACGAACCTGCTGCCTTCGGGCACCGGTTCGCTGTCCGCTGAGGTGCACTTGGCCAATGCGGTTCCCTTTTCGCAAGGGCCAGTCATCATCAGTTTCGCCGCTGGACTTCAGGGCACGATTCCCGAGACAGGACCAGTGGTGATTTCCGGCCCAGCCGGAGAGTATATCCAGGGCCCGTCTGCTGGGGGCATCACGGTCTCCGGTCAGGGGACCAGTGCCTTGGTTGATGTCGCGGCTGGCGACCTGGCCGCGGGGATCACCAATCTGTCGTTTGTCAATGGCGCCGCGTCCACCTCGGGTGGCGATGGTAGCATCGAGGTGGACGGCGGATCGCTCACCCTGAACAATGTAAGTGTGAGCGCTACTGCCAATGCCATCTATGTGGGCGCAGGAGCGACCGCGTCGTTCCTGAACTTGACAGAGAGCCATTGCACCGGCGTCTACTCGCTTGAGGCGTATGGTCCAATTACGGTGTACACATCCACGTTCGTCACCAACAATACCACGGCGTACGGCATTGCCTGTTTCAACTCGGCCACTTTCCAGAGTGTGGCAGTCAATCAGAACAAGGCCGGCAACGGGGGCATCTTCCTGGACAACACGGGACTGAGCGGTGTCCACTGGAGCGTGACCGACACCACTCTCTACAACAACCTGCCGGTGAACAACGATGGTGGACCGGGAGGCGGTGGTCTTATCGCTACCGCCACCGTGCCCACGTCTTTGGCTGTGGCGGACTCGACATTCGCCTACAACGACAACAACACCGGCGACACCAATGGCGGCGGCATCAGCATAGAAGGCACCGTGCCGGCAACGTTGACTTCTAACGATGTCGCGTACAACATTGACACCTTAGGAGGGCTCTGGGCCTACGAAAGCGGTGGGTACCAGGTGCTCACGACAAACGGTATCTACGCGGGCAATTTCGGCTCGCCGGATATCTGTGACAGCTACAACCCGAACGGTGCTGGGGCTCCGATCAGCCTGGCCAGCGGAGGCTACAATCTGGATAACAGCACCAGTACCGAGGGAGCCACCTGGTCAAACATGGTCTATCTGCAGAACTCCGACGAACTCGGAGTGGGGGCAAATCTGGCCCAGCTAGCTTACTGCGGCGGGCCGAATACGTCCGAGTTCGAGTTCGCGCTGACGACGCAGTCACTGACGGTGATTGGCAACGGCAATCCCAATTTGTCTGGTTACGACCAGACTGGGACAAACCCGTACGCCATGGATCGGGGCTCGATGCAGAACGTCCCCATCCCTTCCGGCCAGGTCGTTGCTCATGGGACTGTCGTGACACAATCATCGTCTGTGCTGTTGGGCACCCTGCCCACCACCACGAACGTGGACGTGTTTGATTTGGCATTGGACAGCGTGTCCAACGCGAAGCATCGACCGACCACTGTCTAATCAAAATGCCTGCGCCACGTTAAGGAGGCGCACCCGTCACTATGCTATGACTTAACTTACTTAAGTCCCCGGGGATGCCCGTGAGCCTGAGATGAACCAGAAATGGGGAGTTTCGTGCTCACGCCCCGGGCGTCTTTTTGCTTTTTTTGCGTCATCAACCGGGGCTTCCTTTTGTTTTTCATTTCTGATCTCTCTTGCCCATTTCTTCAGGTTCCGGGCAGTAGCGCCGAAGCCAACGTTCAAGGTATCGCCAACTTTGCTAGAATAAAGTTGACGCATTGACAAAGCTCTGAATAAAAATTACGAGCCGATCAGGTCAACCACATCAAGTCCGCGCAGGCTCAAGCTAATCTTGTGCTCACGAGGGGAGAATTTCTTGATAATAGCTTTTACTTCTTGACCAACGTGGACAACTTCTTCTGGCTTGATATTGGGAGTATCCGACATTTCTACCGTTGGCAACAAGGCATCAACACCTGGATAAATCTGCACGAAAGCGCCAAAGGTTTGGATTTTACGCACAGTACCATTTACTACCTGTCCTTCGTGGAATTTTTCTTCTATTTCTTTCCAAGGATCTGGCTGCATTTGCTTCAAGCTAAGGCTAATATGTCCTTTTTCTTGATCTACTTTCAATACTTTAGTAGTGACAGCGTCGCCAACTTTAAGTACATCAGAAGGATGCGATACACGTTCCCACGATATTTCAGAAATTGGTAACAAACCATCTAAGCCGCCTAAATCAACGAAAGCACCGAAGTCTGCAATGCGCACTATTTCGCCAGTTACTACCTGACCTGATTGCATAGTATTTAAAATCTTTTCGCGCTGGACGGCTTTTTCTTCTTGTATAGCCATACGCTGACTCAAGATAAGCTTGTTGCGCTTAAGATCAGTTTCCAAAATTTTCATTGGTATTTCTAAACCAATTAATTCTTCCGGTGTTGTGCCACGGACACGCAATTGACTAGCTGGTACGAAACCACGCAAACCATATATGTCCACAACTACGCCGCCTTTAACCACAGCAGAAATTTTGGCTCTAATGGTCTCATCGTTTTTCTTGTGATTTTCAAGCAATACCCAGCCCCGGGCTTGAGCAACACGCTTAAGTGAAAGTGTTAATTGACCATTTTCATTTTCTTCACGCAGAATATAAAATTCGAAACGTTCGCCAACTTTGACAATATCATCAACTTTGTCAATTGGTGAATTTGATAGCTCTTTTACTGGTACGAAGCCTTCTGATTTACTTCCCACATCTACTAAGATGCCGTCTCTCTCGATTCGAACAACAATTCCGCTTACTATATCGCCTTGTTCGAATTTTACATTTAGAGTTTCGCTCAATAATTGTTCGAACTCAGATAGTTTTTCAGTCACTCCAATATGTGCTCCTGTACTCTCTTTCTCCAGGACGTTTCGCATCCGCAATCTCTAATACCTCGCCTGGTCTAGCTAACAACCCATTACCCATTTACATTGCTGCAAGCAGCTCTCTTGGTAGTCATTATAGATTGCCGAGAAGCAATCTGTTTTAAGACAACCAATGTATGTCTTAGCAGCAAAGAATAGTATAGGATACAAGGCAAGAGTCAGGTTAGCAAGTGCCCACGGCATTTGCAAAGATTTCGTATAGATTGCAAGATTAAGATCTAAAGCCATTCTAATTTAAATCTTTATATTTTCATAGCAATTTTTATATATGTTAGATAGACAGCAGATGTGGCAAAAGAAGTTTTAACCTAGCCGCAAGTAAGTTTTAACCGCTGGAGGGTTGTTGATGGTCTTATAATTTAAAGGCTCATTAACTAGTTCAATTGGTTTGGTGAAAGATAGGGTTCAATAAGGTGGGGTTCATGAAATTAGACAAATTAGCAAAATATAGCTTAATAGCGACATCTTTAAGTTTATGCACAAGTTCTTTTAATAATACCACCAGTGGTGCGGTATTCGCATTTGGATTCGGTGGTGCAAAGCCAGCAGCTGAGCAACCTGCTGCTGCTACTACTACTCCTCAGATAGAAGAAGCAGCAAAAAGAGTGGATGCCGCAAAAACAAATTTAGATTTAGCCCGCAAACGTTTAGATGCAGCTAAAGCCTTGCTCAAAGCAGCCGATGCTGAATACAAAGCAGCAAAAACAGACAAAGATGCTCTGGTACTGAATACGCAAGCACAACAATTAGCGGATGCGTCTGGTTTGCCTAAAAATGGCGAAAATGCACCAGCTGTGCCAGCCGCAGCAAATGGCCTTGCTCCGACCAATGGTACAGCCCCAGCCGCTCCTGTATACAATACTACCGACAGCACAATGGATTATACTGGCTCAGGCTCCAATTCCGGTGCACCGGCTCCTAGCGCTCAGTAATACTGATGCTAAATAGTCTTAACGTGTGCCCAGCCTCAAAGGGATTGGGCTCATTAGTGCTTATTATCAAATACGCCTGGTTCGGTGAGAAGTTTTCGCAGTCAGGTCAGCTGCAATTACTTGCAAAATAAAATATAAAAACAATTATTGGTCGTTATTGAGTGCCAAAAAGTAGAGAAGCGACCAGGAAAGCCGAGGATGAGCCTAGGAATGGTCGCTTCTCTACATCTTGCTATCGTCGATTTATTTGCTTTTGTAGTGCTCAATTTCTGAGCGCTAAAAGAACTCGTGCGAGCTTTCAGCCATACACCGGTCGCAGTACCCCTGCCGACGGGTCAGCCAGCGGAGTAAGTTCTTCTGGCGATGGGGCTTGCGCTCCTTATACCAGAGCCAACACTCCTTGCAGCGGCATAGGGAGGTGATACCCCAGTAGATGGCCAGCCCGATCAATACGTAAAGTATATGCTGCCCAGACGGAGCGTATCGCTCCACAAGCAGCAAAAACCGGATCAACACCGGGGCAATTGCCGCCACTCCGAGCCAGAGGAGACTCAGAATAACGGCAACGATACCGAACACAAATCCAGCCCTCTCAACCTTTGCCGCTGTTCGTAGATTAGCCATTAAAGGCTTCCTTTATGAAAAAAACATCCGTTCCCATAACCCCGAACCCAGCTCACCGCAACAAGCGGTTCTAACAAGTTTCTCTGATTCTGAATCTAACTTAGAGCTGGTCTGTGGTTTCCTTGTTATTCGAGGTTTGAACGATACCCAACCTTGCCAAATTTCTCATAGCAAAATCAAGCGCGCTGTCTAAACAAGACAACATACGAAAAGCCGGAAAACTACTTGACAGTTGAGATTTTTGCTTACTTATCTTGCAGTTTTATGACTTATTTCTTATGCAACTTTGGATATTAAAGTACCACCTTACAGCTATGCATACCTTGCGCTAATGGCATTTTATGAACTCTCGCTGATTTTCTTGCGTCTTTTTTCTTAGCCCATCCCTAGTATCCCGCCTGAGCTTAGTCGTTGTATAATGCGTATACGTATACATATAGGAACAATAAAATGCATAAACGCATGACTATCTCAATAGACGAAATCGTTTATGAAGGACTGGTTCGCGTAATTGGACGACGAAAAATAAGCCAATTCTTGGAAGATCTGGCCAGGCCATACGTTACCAAAGACGATCTTGATTCCGGGTATCGCGCTATGGCTAAAGACGCCAAAAGGGAACGCGAAGCTACAGAATGGTCTGAATCACTAATTAGAGATATTCCTGATGATTCGCGGTGAAGTGTGGTGGGTAGATTTTGAGCCTTCTATTGCTAGTGAAATCAAAAAGATTCGACCGGCTGTAATTGTTAGCAATGACACATCGAACCGTTACATGTCTCGAGTTCAAGTGATACCACTAACAAGCAATATAGGTAGGCTGTATCCCAGCGAAGCCGTTGTAAATATTGCCGGAAAAGAAAGCAAAGCAATGGCTGACCAAATAATGACCGCTGATAAGGCGCGTTTAAAAAGCGCATTGGGTAAGCTTTCTGCTGCCGATATGCAAGCTGTAGAAAAAGTTATACGTATCCAGTTGGGAATTCCTTTATAAATATAAATTGCAGTCTGTAAATTGCAGTCCAGCTTGTCTTTGTCTTAATTTTGCTGATTAGCAAAATTAAGACCAGATCGGCAGAATAAATTGAACCAATTCGGCTCTCTAGCCGTTTATAGAATTGTTAGTCGGCGACTCTGAAATAGGGAGGACTTGACAGATGGTTGGCATAATGCCAACATAGTCTTGTTATCGTCTTTTTATGGAATTAATTCGTACAGACATATTGGAAGATTTTGCTTCTACGCACAATCAATCGCGTAAGGCTTTAAATTCTTGGCTCAAGGCGGTGCGCGCTAATGCATGGCACAGTTTGTTAGATATCAGAAAAGTCTATAGTAGTGCGGATGGCGGAGTAAAAGGCAAATATACAGTGTTCAATATCGCGGGTAACAAATTTAGGTTAATTACAATGATCGACTATGAAAAACAGACAGTGGTTATAGAAAATATTTTTACACATGCCCAATATGACAGGTGGAATATAAAATGAGTGTTCCTGCTAGCAAAACTAAATATGCAAAGCTGTTAGCTTACGCCTTACCAGAAGCGATTGATTCTTCCGAGGCACACCTTAGAGCCTGCGCAGAAGTAAAAAAACTTCTAAATAAAGACGGCATTACGCCAGAAGAAAAAAAATTAGCTAAATTGCTAACGGCACTAATTGTTGCTTACGAAAAAGAAAAATTTCCCTATTTGGGTAATGCCAGTCCATTAGATGTTCTAGAACATCTAATGGAAAACCAAGGACATACAGCCAAAGATCTCTGGGGCGTTATTGGCGACAAAGGTACGGTTTCCAAAATTTTAAATGGACACAGAGGCATTAGTAAATTGCAAGCTAAGCAACTAGCAAAGTTTTATGGTGTTTCACCAGCAACGTTTATTTAGGAACGTAGTTTTGCTAACATGCTTATATATGCAGGATCAGCAAAATAAATAAAGGCATGGCTATTTCAATAAGCCTGAAAGCCTAACAGCGTCCGGTAGTTTTCGCTCGTGTAGATTTACTTAAGATTAAAAAGAACAGAAAAAGAGAAAGACCTTAGAGCCTCGGCGCAAGACCGAATCAATAAGGTTCTTTCCCTCCAGTGACGGTAATGGGCTCAGTTCGCTTGCCGAACAGGCTTAGATGTTAGGTCGTGGGTGAATTGTAACCACTATCGTATTGTACTCCTTGCCCCAGACGAAGGAGACAGTGAAGTGAGCACCCACCAGTGTGATGCAGTCATCCCTCGTAGGTTGGTGGGCAGGATGCGGGCGCAGGCTGTACTGTCGTCCCGGCACCATCGGAGACTGGCTGTGGTAAGCCTCACCGTTGCCCTTGTACACAACATAGGCTTCGCCCTGCTGGTTGATGCCGAAGCCTAGCACCAGTGGCGTCGCGTCACGGGTCGTATTGCCCTGGCTATCGAAATGCACGATTAGTTCGCGAGGCTTGTTGGTGACAATTATATCGCCGAAGATATTCAACTTGATCGGCGTATCGCTGCCGCGTCTGCGGCAGTCTGGAGTGGCTGGCGGCCGTGGACTCTCTGTCCTTCTGACGACCAGACCACCACGATCATGGGCTGCTGGTCTTGAGGGAGAAGAAGGTCCTTCGTCCATCCGCCTGTGAGCGCCGCCGTAAGAACCGTGATCCGGTGATCTTGGAAGACGTTCGTCTCGTCTATGTCCAGCCGCACCATGATCGTGCTGTCTTGCAGAACGATGGTCTCGTCTGTAGACGGGTTTACCATCATGCTCTGACGGTCCTCCCGACGGACGATCGTAAGTCCGCCTCTCTGCGTGAGAACCGCGATCGGGCGGACCGGGTCTATTGACTGAATGGTCGCGATCCAGCCCACCCCCCGTGGAGCGCCGGCGCATAAAAGCCAGGGTATCTGCGCTCTGAGTTACTCCTAAACCGACAGCCGTTGCGCTCGTTTCTTCTGCTTCTGCGTCAGTAGTCCTCTGCAGCGGGTCGCCCGGTCCAAGCCACACGGGCACGAGTGTATCGCCTTCCAGTCGGCAATCGATCCTCGCCTCGCCACTGGTGATTTGCATACCGGGAACGACAGGAACCCAGTTGGTACCCTGCAGCCCCTCGACTGATCTTCCTCCCAAAAGCTCGAAACCCTTTCCAGAGGCAAGGTTCCTTACGTAGGCTTCGCCGTTGGGCGCCAGACCAAATTGCACGGTCATGCCGTAAAGAGTCATCTTACCGGGTTCGGCAATCGAAGTCGTACCCACGCGAATGGATAAAACTCTCACCGGCACGATCGAAATTGCCGATTCGGGAGGGGCATCGACGCGTTGAGTCTCGGAAGGTCCTGGTTGCAAAGCTGCCGGTCCTGATTGCGAAGCTGCCGGTCCAGCTTGCGCCAAGTGTCCAGCCGTCTGTACCTCGACACCGCCTGCCTCTTCCTCTTCTTTGTCCGCTCTAGTCACGCCTGCTGCCTTCTTGGGGTTGGCAGAGGCTTTCACCTTCTCGGTACCCGTTGTGGTTGACGCCTTCTTGGCACTTGGCGCTTTCGCCTTCTTGGCACCCTTGGTCGTTTCCGTTTTGGACTCGGGCGTGGTCGCTGCCTTCTTGGCACTTGGCGCTTTCGCCTTCTTGGGTGCACTCTTCTGTTTGCTGCTCTGCGAGCCCTCATCCTCAGGACCCCCTTGCTTTTTCGTCACCACGATTACAACCCTCCGTTCTCTTGTGACCAGCCTGCAACCTTGCCGAGTGGCATGACCAGATCCCGCCGCTCACCGACAAGGCGAGTGCGAAATTGAGTACTGGTGCTTAGGCTTTTCTTGCAGCTGGAGTAGAGTAACGTTAAATAGTCAATTCAATCTGTCATTTTCACTATTAAAAAGTCAAGCAATAGAATTTGACGTTTTTCTGGGAATAAAATGCTCTTTGAAACAAGCAAAGGCGAATATGCGACTATTGAAATATAGCCCTTAACATGATTTCACCAATTAATCTGCACCTTGCAACCTAGCGCAGCTGCGCTAGGCGCGATCAAGAGCTAGTATTTGAACTGGCTCTTGCCAAACCAAGATTTGTCAAAGCTTCTTTGGCGGCTTCTTGTTCAGCTGCTTTTTTACTAGCGCCATACCCACGCCCTACTACAGTGCCACCGACTGAAACTGTTACTTCGAATAATGGTTTATGTGAGGGACCTTCTACCGTTAAAAGTTTGTATTCAGGCAAACCATTGCTTTGCGCTTGAGTAGCTTCTTGTAAATAGGCTTTGAAATTGTTCTTTAATTCATCGCGATCAATATTGGTTGCTTGACTGCCAAACATCCTGACAATAACATTCTGCAGAGTAATTGTGCCCAAGTCGATATATATGGCGGCAAAAACCGCTTCTAAAGCAGCAGCCATTATCGATGGACGCATTTGTGCCTGTTTGCCAAGCAAAATATATTTGCTCAAATTTACAGTGTCTGCTAATTGGGCCAATACTTTATCGCTTACCAATACGGCTCTAATTTCGGTCAATTGTCCTTCATCATATTCTGGAAACCGTTCAAGCAAATATTCACTGACAACAAATTTCAGTAAAGCGTCACCAAAAAATTCTAGACGTTCATTATCAGTTACGCTGGCTTCACTAGCATAAGAGCTGTGGGTTAAAGCTTCATTCAGCAAAGACATGCGTCCAAAGGTAACACCCAAACTCGTACCGAGTTGATCAAGGGCTTTATGGCGTTTAGGAGCGATTGTATTCTGAGAAGGAAACATAATTTTGGCAAAAGTAAAAACACACGAGCAATATTATCTTCTCAATCATGCAAAGGAATGATGAAAAATCCGCCTAAAATCTTCAGTTTGTTTTTACTTAGTTTGTGAGAAGTCCGAGGAATGATTTCAGCCCCCAATCTTTGTTAATCTTTGTTGCACTCCGAAGCAGCAGAAAATGATTGATCGGCATAGCTTTGATCTGCCGTTTGCTATGCTTATTTTATTAGAGATGTGTTTAAGTTCTTGTCAATGCCCAATTAAAGGCAACCCAAATGTATCAGCTACAGGTAGCACAAATTGTTCTCTTCGTCTTGGCAGGCTTTGCATTACCTGCCTTAGGAATGATTCTTTTAGCATGGGTATTGCAGATTGTGTTTGGCTATTACAGACCCAATCCAATAAAGAATCAGCCCTACGAATGCGGCATGAAGCTTTTTCAAGAAGCCAATTTGCAATTTGACATCAAATACTATTTATATGCTTTGCTTTTCATTTTGTTCGATATAGAAATTATATTCATTATTCCTTGGGTGTTGGCTACCGATTTAGTGAGTGCACAAGCACAATCACCTTGGATAGGACCAATAGAAATTACTATTTTTCTTAGTATCTTGGCAGTGGGTTTAGCCTATGCCTGGAAAAAAGGAGCCTTAGAATGGGAATGAGGTATAGCGAAATGAGTGATTGCGGTGAGCAATCACGAAATGCAGCGTTAATACGCGCGGAGAAGGCGAAGCATGAAGTCGCCGGAGCGCTTACGTGTAATTTGGGAATGAGAATTAGCGCAGTGAGCGATTGCGGTGAGCAATCACGAAATGCAGCCGCAATGGCCTCGGAGGCGTATGATATACGCCGGAGCGGCGCCATTGGTCATGCGGAGAAGGCGAAGCATGAAGCCGCCGGAGCGCTTATATGTAATTGGGGAATGAAAGGTTATCTATGAGCACATCTACAACAGCAGTTCCAGAAGAATTAAAAGATACAGTTACGCTTTCTAACCTTGATCATGTAATCGAGTTTCTCAGTAGGTTTTTAGACCCAGTGGCCAATTTGGCCCGCTCAAATTCAGTATGGCCTTTAACGTTTGGTACTTCTTGTTGCGCTATAGAAATGATGCATGTTGGCATGTCAAAATTTGACATTTCGCGCTTTGGTTCAGAAGTGTTCAGAGCCACTCCAAGACAGGCTGATTTAATTATTACAGCGGGCACTATTACACGAAAAATGGCACCAGCCTTGATAACTTTATATGAGCAATTGCCCGAACCAAAATATGTAATTGCTATGGGGGCCTGCACCGTCACTGGTGGCATGTTCAATGACTCTTACTCTGTTGTACAGGGTGTAGACCGCATCATTCCAGTGGACGTTTATTTGCCTGGTTGCCCACCACGTCCAGATGGTATTTTGGATGCGCTGCTTAAGTTGCAACAAAAAATTCGTACAGAAACCTATCGTGACAGACGTAAAAAAGCGTATAAACAAACAGCTGTCCTTTATGTCGATTACGACACAGGCCGCCCTGTTGACGATTTAGTGGCTGAAGTTAAATCAGAGACTGAAACTGTATTAGGAGGGTCCGTAGGGAATGCCAATCCAACGCAATAGTCATGCAATAGAAAGAGAATTGAATAAGGAGAGGTAAAATTAAGTGCAGTGAAGGACGACGTGGAGGCGTCCGCAACGGAACGGAGTAAAAATACGCGCGTTGAGCCGAGGGACGAAGGCGAGGCAGCGCTTAAAAAAAGGAGAAGTAAAACTAAGTGCAGTGAAGGACGCCGGTGAGGCGGCGGGAGAGGAACACAAGGCGTATGAGTTACGCCGCAGGGGATACGCGCGTTGAGCCGAGGGACGACGGCGAGGCAGCGCTTAAAAAAGGAACTGAGCCAAGTAAATGTCAGAAGAAGTAAATAAGCCAGCAGAACAAGCAGCCGAAGCCACAGTACCACTTACTGAAGGTGTTTATGGCAAATTGCTAAAAGAAAATGGCATAGCATCAACGCCACTGCCAGAATCTATAGGCATTGAAACATTGGCAGTGCAAGCTTCTGCCTTACCTGCTGCCATGAAATTTTTGCGTGAGAAAGCTAAGTTAAACTTTCTTGTAGCCGTGTCTGGAGTTGATAGTCCTGATACTTTTGATTCTGTTTATCACCTTTGGTCTTTTAGTAAGCTCGATGAATTAGTAGTTAAAGTGCGTGTGCCAAAATCGAGTTTGCCAGCAGATAAATTGCCAGAAGTACCCAGTCTTTCTAATTATTGGCAAACAGCTGATTGGCATGAAAGAGAAACGTATGATTTAATTGGTATTCGATATATAGGTCATCGTTATTTGCGACGCATTTTAAATCCATGGGATTGGGAAGGACATCCATTGCGTCGAGATTACAAACAGCCTGTGGACGCTTTAAATGACAAGCATCCAGTCAGCATGCGTTAGAAAGGTAAAACAGAAAAAAGTGGCTATAGACACACAAGTTCCTGAATTTAAAACTGATGAAATGATCATCAACCTGGGTCCGCAGCATCCATCAACTCATGGTGTGCTTAGGCTAATTCTCACTCTTGATGGTGAAGTGGTAAAGCATACCGAGTGTGTGATCGGACATTTACATCGTGCTCAAGAGTGGCAAGGACAAAATCGTACTTGGTTTCAATACCAGGCTTTGATTGATCGTGTTGACTATTTATCTGGCATGTTTACTTCATGGGCTCTTTGCGCCGCAGCGGAAAAAATTGACGGAGCAGTAGTACCTGAGCGAGCTGAATATTTGCGTGTTCTGGTAGCAGAATTGAATCGCATTTCCTCACACTTGTTGTGGCTGGGTACTTACTTAATTGATTTGGGTGCTTTGTACGGCTTTCCTTTTTATCCATTTATAGAGCGAGAAAAAATTCTGACATTTTTTGAAGAAGTAGCTGGACAAAGAATGATGTATAACTATATTCGCATTGGCGGTGTACAGCGCGATCCTAAAGCATCATGGTTCAAAAAAGTAGAAGAATTCACTAAACAGTTTGCCCAGCGTATAGATGAATACGAAGCTATTGTCACCGAAAATCCCATTTTCTTAAAACGAACAAAAGACGTTGGTATTTTAAACAAGGAAGTAGCAATGGCTTATGGTGTCACAGGTCCTACTTTACGCGCATCGGGAGTAGCTTATGATTTACGACGTTTTAAGCCCTATTCTGTTTATCCTAAGCTTGAGTTTACCGTTCCTGTATATAACAAGCACGGTGACACTTGGGACAGATACATGGCACGCGTTCAGGAAATGCGCGAATCTAATGAGATTATCAAGCAAGTATTAGACATGCTCCCCGAAGGCGAGATCATGACTAAAAAACAAAATGCTGGATTACGTGTTAAAGCTGGCGAAGGTTTTGCAGCGGTAGAATCACCGCGTGGCGTACTCGGCTGCTACATCATTTCAAATGGTTCAGACAAAGCCTATCGCTTTAAATGGCGTAATCCGTCCTTTTCAAACTTGTCTGTTTTGCCACCACTTTTAGAAAATCGTCCACTGTCAGACATTATGGCAATTTTTGGTTCACTAGACATCATCATTCCGGACGTAGATCGCTAAAAATCGAGAGATAAAACAAGTAAAGGACAACAAAAGTAGATGATCCCCAACGCAGCCGAAATACGTAAATTATCAGTTTTAAGCTTTAGTTGGTTGACTGTAATTTTTGTTGCTGTGTGGGGAGTTTGCTGGTTAGTAGGAATTCTTATTCCGGCTTTATTAGCCAATAGTTCTTTCGACTTTGCCCGCGCGGTTAGTGAAATATGCGAAGCGATAACACCACTTTTAGCAGTAATGGTTTTTATTCCAATAAATGCCATGTTTATGGTACTTATGGAAAGGCGCGTTCTAGCCTTATTTACTAGACGAAATGGCCCAAACCGCGTTGGTCCTGATGGTGCATTACAAACAGCCGCCGACGCCATAAAGCTTTTACTAAAAGAAGACATTACACCGACAGGTGCTGATGCAGCAATGTTTACACTTGCTCCTATAATATTTTTTGCGCCATCTATTTTTGGTGCAATACCTTTATTGGCAGCGGTGACGAATAACAATAAGTTATTTCAAATTGCCGATTTACCCACCGGTATTTTCTTTGTTTTAGCTGCTTCGTCCATTCCTGTAGTAGGAATTGTTATGGGTGGTTGGGCAAGCAATAACAAATATTCGTTAATGGGAGGCTTGCGCAGTGCAGCCCAAGCAATCAGTTATGAAATACCACTGGTACTTTCGATTATTACTATTTGCTTATTAGCCGGTACCTTAGATGTGGTTTCAATTGCCAAACAACAAAGTGGAGGGATCCTTAACTGGAATATATTGGGTGGCGGAGCTTTAACTGGCTTAAACAAAGCAATAGCCGCGTTTATTTCTTCTGCTGGACCACCAATTGCAGAAGTAATAAAAACCTATTATCCTTATGGCTGGTTGTCTTTAATAGGTGTAATTGTACTTTGTTTGTGCACCATTATTTTATTTGGCATTTATCTTATTGGAGCCTGCGCCGAAATCAATCGCATTCCTTTTGATTTACCAGAAGCAGAAAGCGAATTGGTTAGTGGTTATAATACCGAATATAGTGGCATTAAATTTGCCATCTTTTTCTTAGCCGAATTTACCAACTTGTTTATTGTGAGCACTATTGCTGTGGTAATGTTCCTGGGTGGCGGCGATTGCCCGTTGCCTACTTGGCTTAACCCTCTCTCTTATCCGGCAGTGTATATTCCATTAACTAATATTCTTTCGCCTATACTTTCACTATTAATCGACAAAATACATCTAATTAACCCCGATACTTTTTGGGCAGCGCTTTGGGTGATTTTAAAAACCTATAGTCTTGTTTTCTTTGCTATTTTGGTACGAGGCACTTTGCCACGCTTTAGAATTGACCAATTGATGGACTTTGGTTGGAAGCGTTTAGTGCCAATTACTTTAGTGATTTTTGTTCTAGTTGCCTTTGCACGGGGTGTAATTAATTTCCATGTCTAACCAACCAAGTAGTAAAATAATGGGCGAGCTAGTACGCAAGATAGCGCGCGACGAAAAAGCGAGTACGAAAAGTAGTGAAAGATATGCTCGTCTAACTAAGCCGGATAAAGATCCAGCACCAAGCAATTTTTTGGTTGCGGCTTGGCATGGCGTAAAGCAAGCATTTGGTGGCTTGCATCATGTTCGCCGTGGACTAGAGACTGTAGCCATGCACACATGGCGTGAACCAACCACAGAAGCGTATCCGGACAAAGCTCCGGAATTACCACCACATTTTAGGGGACGTTTAGCGCTTACTGTTAATCCTGAGACAGGCGAAAATCTGTGTATTTCTTGCCGTCAATGCGAGCGCGTTTGTCCGGACAAATGTATTGAGATTACTGCCCATAAAAGTCCCGAAACTAACAAATTAGAGCTTATAGATTTCAAAATTGATCACGGACTGTGTATGTTTTGTGGCTTGTGCACAGAAGTATGTCCAACATATTGCATTATCAATACCAATGACTTTGAAATGGCAGATTATTCGCGCGGCGCACTTATCTACGACTTAAAAAAATTAACTCTTACACAAGAAGAGTCTGCGTATTATTTTGCTGCTAAAGAAATGCCCTTGCCAAAACCAAAACCAGTCAAAGCAGCCGCAGCACCAGCTGCAGCTAAGCCAGCCGCTGGAGCAACACCTGCTGCGGGAGTCCCATCTGCTGCGGCAATCGCAGCTAAACCCGCTGCAGCAACAGAGGCAAAACCTGCTGAGACCAAGGCGGGCGGGACAGCTACGCCTGCTGTAAAACCTGAAACAGCAGCGCAGCCAGCCGCGGCAACCGCACCCAAATCAGTCGTAGCGCCTGCACCTAAAACTGAAGAGGCTGCTGCTGTACCTCCGGTTGCAACAGGCAACGCGAAAACAGAAGCAATGGAAACAAAGGCTGCCAAGCCAGCAAAGGCTGAAACCAAACCTGAAGAAAAAGAGCCAAAAACAGAAGATGAGGCAACAAAAGACCAGCCAGGCGATAAACCGACAGGAAATGTTTAGGAGTCTAGCGTAAGATATGGAACAATTTGAGTTATTAACTAATTGGGCACAGGCAAATGTAGAGAGTTTTATGCTCTACTTGCTAGCGGCCATAGCCATACCTTGTGCTTTCAGTGTGCTTTTTGATCGTGCCATTATACGTAGTGGCTTTTTCTTAATCGGAGTTTTTGGCGCTATATCTGGTTTGTTTTTAATTCTGCAAGCACAATTTTTAGCCTTAGCTCAAATTATGATTTACGCAGTAGGCATCACGCTTGTTGTAGTTATTGCTTTGATGCTTACTAATGCGCGGCTAGAAAAAGAGTTTTCGTCGATAGAGCCGACAGAGAGAATTGGCGGCTTATTAGTGGCTGCTCTATTCTTCTTGACTATTTATCTCGCTTTGCGGTCTGAGTCTTGGCCAGTAAGCAGCCTGCAGATGCGTGCAGACAACGTTCTGCAAATTGGTGTAGCTCTTTTAACTAATTATGCTTTGCCTTTTGAATTTGCTTCAGTACTTTTGCTTGCCGCCTTGATGGGAGCAATTTTGTTAGCCAAATCAGATCCAAAAGAAACAGAGAATGTTACGGGGAGTTTAGTTGAATGATCAAAGAAAATGAAAACGTAAAAGCAATGAACTCTTCTGCAGTCCCTGTATCAATTGCTTTTGCTGTTGTTGTTGTTGGCATGGTGGGAGTTTATGTTTGTGGTCATTTAGTGGTGTGGTTACAAAATCTTGGCCTTAATTCTTTTGCTTCTTACCCTGAGCTTTTTGTATTTATAGCTATCATTTTATTGGCTATGCTAGCCGCAGCTATGCCAGGCTCTCATCGCATAAGCATTATTTCTATCGCTGCTTTTGCCGGATTTGTAGCTTTGACTTATAATCAAGAAATACTGATTAAATACTTGAGCTTAGCAGCTTTACTGTTTTCAATTGGCATGTATGGCATGGTTGCTTCGCGCAATGCTGTGCGAGTGCTTATGTCTATTGAATTGATGCTCAATGCTGTCAATTTAAATTTAGTAGCATTTGCTCGCTATGTAGATCCTGTACATGTGCGTGGACAAGTTTTTGCTATTTTCATTCTCACTGTAGCAGCAGCTGAAGCCGCAGTGGGCTTGGCGATTGTGTTAGCTATTTATCGCAATACAGCTACAGTAGATATGGAAAAATTCAATCTGCTCAAGTGGTAAATTAAGCAGTAAAAAGCATAGAAGGTGAGAAAAGTCGGGCGTAAAAACCTCGGTTTTCTCACCTTCAGCAAGCGGCTACAATCTATCCTCTAACGGCTACTCCACCAGGGATTATTTCCTAGGTATCCAGTTACGGGCCGACCCCGGCGTTGTTCTACACGGTCTCTTTCAAAAGCCAGATCGGCGGACTTGAATTGAGTTCGCCACTGCTCCTTACTGAACAACTGAATCTTGCTGGAACTCCACCCGTTCGGGAGCCACGTCCAAGGTCCCCACTGACCTTCATCCAGCCGTGCATGAGGTGAGGTCGGGGGCACGTAGAACTTTGTTAGGACGTCACCCATTTCCGCTTCTGAAAGCTTGCCCGCGCCAACGTCAAGCGCGACTTCTGATGCGGCGTCAGTGCCTAAAGTTACTCCACCACAGATTGGCGCGAAAGTAACGATTCCTGCACCGCTCTCCAGGACCTCATCGGGAACATCAAACCAGACAAGCAGGTGTTCATCTGATATGGTTCCAGTGCCCCTTTCATGGCTGGGGACAGGGATCAGGCTTCCGTCAGCAGCCATCCTGCGAATTAACCATTCACCCACGTTGAAATTCCGGTCTCCGGTATGTGTCTCGTGCATGGCTTCCGGAGTTACGTCCGGGCAGTGAACATCCAAAACGCGGCCGTGTCGAACCCGAGTGTCTCCGCCTTCGCGGCAGACGGCAGCATGCATCTTGATACGAACTGGTCCGTACCATCGGACCATAACGATTCTGTAGCGAGCGGTATCTTCAAAAATCTGCTGCAGCCGGTCGCTGGGTGTCGGACTTGTCCGTCTGTTCTTCATTGTCGTCTCCAAGAAAATTCCTGATTCCCCACCCGCCTCAGCCAACGCAGCTGAAGGCAGGAAGAAAAAAGATGGTCTAGCCGCCTGGCTTCTTGGTGCTATTATCTTAGCCAGCGACTTTAGATGTGTGACTAATCTGACTGACCTTTCCGGCGGAGACGTTTTGGATCTCCGCCATTTGAGTCGATTTGAAACGCTTGCACCATTGCGGACTAGCGTGGCGCGCAGCGGTGTAGAGAAGCGAGATAACCAGGCAGAATGTGCTCCACGGCCGCCCTCGATCGGGCTTCATTGTATTTCCCGTAGCTACACGACTCGCGGTCTGGCTGGATTGCGGGCAAACACTCCACCTGCGCGTACGCTAAGTTTCGCAAGAAAAGCATTAACGTAAAGTGTATTTCTCCTGCATCCCGCTGGAGTTTCTTTTTATACAGGCTGTCGAGACACCCTCCCTTTTTGTAGAAATCACTCACATGAGCCAATATCTTGGCTCCGTCAATGACTAGGACTTCTGACTCAGGACCGGTATCGTGCGCACATAGCGGTAGGTCACTTGTCGCGTGATCCCACGAATCGGGGATTTGATTCTGGTCGAAGCAGAGTTGGGCCAAAGCAATGATCGCTGCCCTTGGACGCTTCATTGGGCAACAACTCGACTGCTCCCTCGCAGCCAAACTTGCTTCCATCAAGGCGTTTGCCGCAACTGGCAGCACGCGCCGCCAGCTCAAGATTTGAGGCACATCTTTGACAAATGCCGCCTCGAAGGGGTCCATTGCAAAATCATTGTTGCTCTTCACAGCTAGAGTCCTTTTTGAAAATCTTGGTTGATCTCCCCCTAACGCTGGGGGACGAAATACTTCCGTCAATCAATCCCACCCGCTGCGGTCAACACTGAGCACACATCAGCCAAGACAATGTCTATGCCACACTGAAGTGGTCTAAGAGATTTATTTTGTCTGGCTGATGTGGTTGTTTGACGCGGCGGGTTATCTTATCGGTAAGATGGGGGAACTGCCTTTAACCTATAAATTTTGGCCCGAGCAAGTCAAGTGCATAATATGTCCAACTATTTTGCCAGCCTGGCAGTGGTCAATTACTATCAATATCACCCGAGAATAGGGTTCAATGACATATTGTGCACATGCCTAAAGAGTCTTAGCTTAAACAAGATTCATCTCGCTGCTAAGATTAAATCGCTTCTTTAGATCTGCACTAAGTGCGCTAACTTTGAGTTCGCCTATATGGAAAAACTCAATATCAAAGCGGTTCGAATCATAAAAGCGTGCGCGCTTTCGCGATTACTTCTTCAATGATTTGAGCGGATGCTTTGGTTATGAATTTTGCTTTGCGGACACGCCAATCTAAACTCTTAATCTGATCACTCAGTATAGCGCCAGATATTTCTTTTTTATGAGGCAAAAGAACTTCAAAGGGATACCCTTTTATTTTGCTTGTTATGGGACAAAAAAGTGCCAGTCCAACGAGTTCATTATAATTTTTCGGGGACAGCACCAAAGCTGGACGAAATCCACTTTGCTCGTGCCCGGCTTGAGGAACAAAATTGAGCCACACTATATCGCCGCGATCAGGTGCATACTTATTAGAATGGCTACGCGTTTTCTCACTTACCAATCTTCCTTACCCACAGCGCTGCCAGTGTCTGTTTCAGCATGTTTATTTTTAGTTGTTATTTTTGCAAGAAGATCTTCTAATTTATAAGCTTTGCTTTTGGCAACAACAATTTCGCCATTTTTCGCTGTTAATTGAACCGTAGTATTTTCGCTTAAACCAATAGCTTTGGCTATAGGCAATGGAATGCGCAAACCAAGACTATTTCCCCATTTAGAGACACGAGCTTCCATCTTATGACATTCCTAAATTGTTTATACATAGCATATACCAAAAATAAGAAAAAGCCAAATAGTGGGTGTCACTAGAGCGAAACCGGGAAAGCACCCCTTGACACATAACTTATAGGGAGTATACTCCGAATAAGTAAGCTTTTTATGGAGTATGCTCCTTATAAGTTATGGATTATCGAAAGCGTTATCTGACAATTGATCTGCCCCAAAAGCAATCAGCCTTTTTATGGGGAGCTAGAAAAACTGGCAAATCCACTTTTCTAAAAAAATCTTTTCCACAAGCAATCTATTATGATCTCTTGCAATCAGATTTATTTTTAGCCCTTACTAGTGCGCCATATACCTTACGCGAAGAACTGCAAGACACTAAAAATCCAGCCAATCTTGTCATTATTGATGAAATACAAAAAGTACCAGCACTTTTGGACGAAGTGCACTGGCTAATTGAAAATACCAATCTTCGCTTTATCCTTTGCGGTTCTAGCGCGCGCAAACTGAAAAGACATGGGGTCAATATGTTAGGAGGACGAGCATGGAAATATCATTTGTTTCCATTGGCTTATCCTGAACTGCCAGATTTTGACTTATTGAAAATATTCAATCATGGCACTTTGCCTTCTCACTATGATTCTTCATCACCGAATAGATCTTTAAGATCATATTTGGAAGATTACTTAACTCTAGAAATTCAAACAGAAGGAATAGTGAGAAACTTACCTGCCTTTGCTCGTTTTATGGAGGCAATAAGATTTTCGCATGGCGAAATGATTAATTACGCCAACATTGCTCGGCAAGCGCATATAGATAGTAAAACCGTCAAAGAATACTTTAACATCATTGTTGACACGCTCCTTGGCTATTTGATTTATCCTTACAAAAAACAAATGAGCCGGCAAATTATTTCCGAAACACCCAAATTTTACTTGTTTGATGTTGGATTAGCCAACTTTCTAAAGAAGCAAAAAATTGCTGAGCTTAATGGATCTTCAGCAGGAAAAAGTCTTGAGCATTATATTTTGCTAGAGCTAATTGCCTATAAGTACATGAACGAAAAAGATTTTGAAATCAATTATTGGCGTACAAAGACAGGACTGGAAGTAGATTTTATTCTCGGTGGTGAAGTGGCGCTAGAAGTAAAAATCGGTCAGTCAATTGATAAAAGTGATCTTAAAGGACTAATAGCCTTCTGCCAAGAACATCATCCGAAAGTTTTATATATGGTTGCTTTGGTGCAACGTGCTAGGCAGTTCAAACACAACGGTTGCTCAATAGACATCATTCCCGTGCATACTTTTCTTGAACGCTTATGGAGTGGACGTATTATTTAGGGCAATCACTGGCCAATTGTACAATTTTGCCGTTAAATTAGATATGCGTTATCTAATTTTTCTATATTAAATCATCTCTTTTCATCTGCGCTAGGTTCGCTAACCGCTGGCAATTGATAAAAATTAGTTGTTCAAACTTTATTGAAGAGTGGCTTCTAATAATCAAAAGACCAAGACGAAAAGGGCGTAAACTAAGAGTGGCAAAGACAAATGAGCCTAAAATGATTGATTTAAAAGACTGGTTAAAATTGCAAGAGGACGGGCTTGAGGCTTGTTCGAATAAAAGATATGTACAAGCTGAGGAAGCTTTTTTAGAAGCTTTAAAGTTATTGCAAGAGCAAGAAAAAGAATTGGGTGTTGATGCTGATTTGGCGATACGACAAAGCATTAAAGAAAAACATGCCCTAAGTCTCAATAATTTAGCGGCTACTTATCAACTGCAAGGCAAATATGGCTTGGCTTTGAATGAATATATTAAGTCAACAGATATTTATAGAAAAATACGCGGTGAGAATAGCCTTGATTTTGCTACTAGTTTGCATAATCTAGGCATGGTGTACGCAGCCAAAAAAGATTTTCAACAAGCAGAAGCTTTGTTCAGACGAACTCTGGAAATTAAAGAGAAGTTATTAAGCGCTACGCACCCTGACTTACAAGCCATAAAAGAAAATCTTGAGAGAGTGCTCACTCAGTCTGGAAAAAGAAAAAAGCCAACAGCAGATTATTGAGACAATTAGTTTTTAAATAGGCATGTTCTTAGCTGCTGTTTAGAGAATGAACTGTGCTGTCTTGGCTTGGCTTGGCTTGCAGTTTAATTTGCTTTTTCCCTAGAGTGAACTTAGCTGAGGGGCGTTATTAGTGACCTAAACGCTTGCTGGGCTTAGGCAGAAAGCAAAAAGCACTAGAAAATAAAAATGAGAGCAGGATCGGCGGTGGTGTCGGTCCCACCGCGCGATCACTGCTGGTGTTCTCATTTTTTCATGGGCCGATAATGCTGCCCTGATATCATCGCCCGCAGATGCGGGTATTGCGGTTGCGGCTTTTTCTGTAAGCCCTGTTGAAGCAGCTCGATGTATCTGGGTAAAACGTTCTCAGCAGCCGCTTTGGAACGGTCGCGGCGATACTGATCATGATCGCCGGGCCAGGGCACCGACCTGTTATCCTCCGTGATAGCATAAGCGGCTGACCGCGCCAAGACCAGAAGGGGGAAATACAGGGGTCTGAGCTGCAGATATTCCGTGCCGGGCTTGAGCGTGTGGATCGTGTCCAACCAGCCTGGCGCTTTGGCTGCATCTGCAAGATCCGAGGTAATGATGGATGCTCCGTACTCGACAAGGCTTTCTGCAGCAGTGCCGCCCTCTGTCATGCACCCACTGGGGATGCTGCGATGGGCGTCTTGCCATTGCCGGGATTCATTACAACATGCCCTGCAGAGTTCAGCGATGCTCTGGATTGCTGCCCTGGGATGGTTTTCGGAGCAACAAAATGAGACCTCGCTAACAAGCAAGGCAATCTCGTCCACGATCTGAGCTGCAACTGGCAGCCCCTGCCGCCAGGTCAATTTGGGAGGCACATCCCTGAGGAAGGCCTCTTCGAAATAGTCCATCTCTTTCATTGTCGGTCTCCGTAAAAGGAAGTGTTATTCTGACTTACTCGCTGTGATCTTTCTGCGGGTTGGTCGGGACAAAGCATGAAGCTTGCCCCGACCTGGGTTGACGTGGTTGCGACGAAGCGCGGGCTGAGCGGCTAGCTGCCACGGGTCCAATGGTTGACTATACCCTGGAGGTCGGCAATGCTAGTAGTCACTAACTTGCCGGAATTTATTCTCTCGATTGCGTTCACGATTTAGCGGAACTGCTCGTCACCGAGCTCGGGAATCGGCACGCCGAGAGCCTCCAGGATGGTGACGAAGCCTCCGTAATCGGCGCTGGCGATGTGGAGGATAGAGCCGACCCGGGTGATGCCACCGGAAATTCCGAACGGTGGATTTTTGGGGTCAACGTAGTTGATTGCCCCACTGCCATCGCTGGGTTTGTTCGTGAGGTTGATGTGGTCGCCGGGGGCAACGAAGAGAATGGTTTGGAGTCCGACAGTGAGCGAGTAAGACATTTCTGCGTCCTCTGAAGTTTGGGCGTAAACCCGTTTTGAAAGGAAAACCACCGTGCGCGCGCCAATGCAAGCCCCGCCGTCAAATAACGGTCATCTGAAGCGGTCTTTTAAGCACTAAACCCTTTTGGGGTTATCCTCCTCCTGAGGTGGCGAACGAAACGACAGCCTATCCTGACAAATCCGCTAAACCAATAGCAACTGAAGCATGTATGTGTCTTAACCATGCAAAAACCTGATTCTCTTTGGTAAAAGACTTATACCTTAGGACACAAAATTACTTTATGGCTTATTTTTAAAGCTACTTTAAAACATTAAATTGTCTCTTTACAGCCTAGCATAGCTCCGCTAATCTGGTGAATTTTCACACCCGAATCGTGTCTAGAGATAAGAGCGTTTGGGCTCACTGTTTAACTTTGGTCGAAAAATCCGGTTGCGGGCTAAGACTTTTAGCTGTATACTTTTGATATATCTCATTGAGCAAAGGATTTAATAATGGAGACTGCAAAGGTATTTTGGTCTGGGCGCTCGCAGGCGGTGCGGCTTCCTAAAGATTTCCGCTTCCAATCTGACGAGGTGCGCATTCGTAAGCACGGCGGCGCGGTTATACTCGAACCTATTGCCGATGATTGGTCATGGTTGGATGCCCTTGTGGAGAAACTCGACGATGATTTTATTCAAGCCGTTACTGAGCAACCAGAAGAACAAAAGCGCCAAGAATTGGATAAACTATTTGAATAATGCGTTATCTTCTTGATGCTAACGCTGTTATTGCTTTGCTGAATGACAAAAATTCAAAATTAGCAAAGCGGGTGCGACTTCATAGACCTGGCGACATAAGCATTTCGGCTATTGTGGCTCATGAGCTTTTCTATGGTGCATTTAAAAGTCAACGGTCAAAGCACAATGTCGCACTCATAGATAATCTACATTTCGCGGTGCTTGGCTTCGACAAGGAAGACGCACGGGAGGCAGGAGAAATACGAGCAACTCTAGCATCAAAGGGAACACCCATAGGATCGTATGATGTTTTAATAGCTGGGCAGGCCAAGGCGCGAAAAATAACTTTAGTTACCCACAACACAAATGAATTTAGGCGGGTATCAGGTTTACGAACCGAAGATTGGGAAAAATAAATAAACGCAGCATCGAAGAAGATGGACTTATTTAACCAGATGAGTAGGATATTGATTTTGATTCGAGGAGAACTAAGCAAGCGAAAACACAATATAAGCCGTGGTGCCTTGACTTGCAGATTGTCCGGACTCGCCAGAGTCAATATCGTGGGTTTCCGATTGAGCCCAAACTTTAGCCCCAATACGCTCGGCATTATTGCGGGCTAGATAGAGGGCGAGACGTGAGCCATAACTTTCTTCTTCATGTTTTTCTTGATCGAAGCCAGCAAACATATCTGCTGTTTCATCCTCGTATAATGCTGGTCCAGAGCTAGATACGCTCAATTGTATCTCTTTGCCTTTTAAAGAACTCTCTACCCGCACTTTGCCACCAGGCGCAGTAATAGAAATTATCTTTTCTACGATAGGACTGAGAATGCTTTTAGTGAGCGCACGATCGGCGGTGATACTGGGCAAAGCGGTGGATGTTTTGTAGTCTAATAACAATTGCTTTTCACGAGCTAAATTAGCGGTTTCTTGTAAGCATTCTCCCACCAGTTTGGCAAGGACGAATGACTCTTTAACTGGCTCTGCTGTGCCCCAGACGCTGTCTATATCAATAGCTTTTAGTAAACCACTTTCGTCAGTCAGAGGTATAAGTTGCCCTATGGATTGCCCGTGCGTAGTAAGCATATTTTCTACAGAGGCAACAAGGCTTTTATAGCGGGAATGCAAATTAGCTAACTTTTGGGCAAAAGTTAGTTCAGGCATTTTTAACTCTTGATTCAATTCTCGATTTAATTGAATATGCACCTCTTCTGGCACGTTAGTGGTCAATTGTTGAGGAGGAGTCTTGTCCAAGACTTCTTTTAGAAGTTCGTTTTGACTAGCAAGAACATTTTGCCACTCTTTTTCTGCCAGTATGAGCGGTCCGCGAATAGCACGGGCTAGCATAGTTACTATTTCCATTTTTAGTCCAGCAATTTCAGTGCGCAAAGATTTATCGCGTGCAACAAGAATGTAGCCAGTCACACGATTATCATGGCTTGTCACTGGCTGCAAATTCATACTAATCTCAATTGCTGTATTAGACTGAGCATTATGAATTATCCCTTCGGGGAAAAACTTCTCGGTTAAAGCAGAAGCATTGGCTTCGTGCTTTACGAATGGACGAGAAGCATTGGAGTCACTATCTCCGCTATTTTCGTCTGATCTTTTTACTAAGTCCAAACAGAAGCGTCCAGCAATTTCCCCCTCACTCTTGCCTATCCAATTGGAGAAAATATTATTAGCGTGAATAATATTGCCGTATTGATCCAAGATCAGAATACCTTCTGTTGTGCTTTGCAGAATAGCTTCTAATTCATGCTGCAAAAATACGGCTTGCTGGTTAGCATGATTCAATTGTCTAGAGAATTCACTTAATTGACGGCCCTGATTAGTAAGCTGCCGGTTGAGAGCTTCAAATTGTTGATCGTTGGCCTGACTTTGCTCAGGCTGTATTGCTGGTATTTGGGTGGATGAGGTTTTATTTAGCTGCACTTTAAGAGCTTGTATTGTGCTTTGCCATTCTATTAAAGTTTGATCAATCAGTTCGCTTAAATCTCGCCAGGGTCCGGTTAATTTTACGTTTGGAGGCAAGCGTTTGTCTGTACGCCATTTATTGAGGCGCTCAGTTAAAGTAAGAACAGGTCCATCGGGCTGATCATTTAGCTGTGTGCTTAACGCTACTATGCTAAAAATGGCAGCCAGCCCCATAATGCAGGAGGCCAACATAACATACGTAGGTTTTATGCCTTGACTGAATATGGGTGTCACGGCAAGAATTACACCAACGATTTCCGTACCATTAGCAAAACCACGGGCGCCACCTCCGGAAGCAGCAGCAAGTAAATTGTATGGTTGCCAAAATTGTCCATCTTTAACAAAACCAGCAGCTAATCCAGGCACATTAGCATTTCTATTAAATAAATTAGTAAGCCAGCTAAACATGTTGCCCATTTGCCAACTGCCCGGTTCCTGCCAATTGGGCAAGGCTTTAACTCCTTGGTCGCTCAATATTCTTAAATAATTCGGTCTTTCTCTCAGCAAGCCCGGTGTGGCATAAACCTGACTACGGTCTCGTACACCCAAAAGGATTAAGTCTACTCCAGTTAATGGCTCGCTAAGCAAAGCAAATTTCATTGCTTCTCCAGTCAAAAACTGTTCATCAATCGGTTCACTTACTGCGACAAGACCAGCACATTGTCCATTGCTAGCTATAATTGGCACGAGCGCGCTTAGGGCAATTGATTGAGCAGCAGTAAGACCATATGTTGGTCCAATAAAATTGTCTTGATTATTAAATACATAATCAACAGCATTATTTTTTCCGCGCAAACTGTAACCAAATTTCGCTGGTGTGTCAGAGCTATAGATGACTTTACCGTTTTCATCATAGACAGTTAAAACACCGGAAAATCCCCTGGCATCTGAAGCACCTTTAAAAAGAGAAGATATACTACTTCGATCGTTTTTATTAATAGCGTCAATAAGAACACTGTCGCGTGAGAGTTTATTAGCAAAATCGCGATTGGCTATCTGCATCTTACTAAAATCCGAATTGATCTGAACTAAAGCAGCGCCTAATTTACGCGAGGCAACATTACGCCCTTCTTCGCCTTGCCAGTAAAAAACATAAGCGGCCATACCAGCCACCATAAAAAGGATTACAACAGTAAAAGGTATTATTAACTTTCTATTCAAATTCAAGACAGCTTAGCTTTCTGTAGCACCAACTTAGAAGTCTAGCTTGTAAGGGAGAGTCTTGGCTAGTCACTATGTGCACGAGCAATGGCTCGACGATAATCTGTTTGCACTTGAATAGCTCTAATAAGCTGATTAGGGCTGCAATAACCCATTTCGAGTAAAACTTGACCTAAAGGTTTCGCTTCCTTTTTGTATTCAGCGCGTTGAATCTGTAAAGCTTCATCCAGTTGGTAAATTGTTATATAGCCAAGCTCAACCAATACTTGACCAAGCAATGTATGACTTTCGCGTTCGTCTTCAGGCGCAGGGCTGAAAGTTTTGTCGGTTTTAGGCTTTTTTGCGGGCTTATCTTTCATAGTAAAAACTCAAGAAATTAAAAGGACAGCTAGACAATATTTACTTGATTTAATTAAAGCATTTATTGGCAGAATAAAGCGGAACATTAACGGAAGAAAAGCAGACCATTGAGCACACCCGAAAGCTACAACTTATGGCTGCTGAGTTTCCCCCCTGACCAATTTCATTGGCTTTCGCCGCACCCAATGATCTGTTATTCGGATTTTAGCATATTGGTTTTAGACATATGATTTGAGTTTAGAACTCAATATAAGCGTTGACAATTGGTGTAAGGACTTTACGCCATCACGTATAGTGGCAAAATAAGAATTTGTGGATTGTGCTGACTTATCAAGAAATCAATTAATCGGCGCTAATGGAAAATGCTAGCGCAGCTAGCAGAACCACAAAGATCTGTATTTAATAATATTATCTGACTTAAATACTTTACGCTCCCTATGGCTCTTTTGTCTTCGGCTTGCGCTTGTACTCTTGATAAGCCTGTTGGACAGAGCGTTTGTGAATAGTTCTAGTGCTGACTAAATTTTAGACAGCAAAACATGCTCGATACTTGATTCGTATGTACTCCTTCTGCCAATCTAAATTATCCGACTCTTCTCAAACCCCGCTCAGAAAACCTAAGACGCCCGAAAATCATTAGTCTAGCCCATAACCCCTACCGTGCCAAAGGACATGGGCTTAAGGACAGCTAGCTAATGACTGCTTGAGACGCACGTTTTCTTGGGCTGGGAATTTAGGGGATTAGGATGAAGCGTTTAATGTGTGCACATAGGCTTAGTGGAGTCCTGTAGGATGGTCATCTACTTCGACGGCGGTTGGGACATGGAAGGCTTTGCGAGGCCCCCTGTTGTGCTCGGCAATGTGGGCGACTTGCCCCGCATGCAGTGGATCGGCCGCACGGACGAATGTCAGATTCATTACGGAGCACAGCTCAAGATTTCCCGGAAGCCGGTGGCAGTCGGCATCGAGGACGACGGACGCACCTATTTCCTCGACACCGGGGCCACCAATGGTGTCTTCTTCAATGACGAGCTGCTCCCGGTGGGACAGAAGTGCTATTTCGAGCCGGGCGTGACAAAAGTTCGCATCGGGAACCATTCCGTCCACTTCCATGCCCCGCTGGCTGAGGCACTGCCTTGGACGGCGCATCTCCATATCAAGCCTACTACTCCTGAGGAGCGCGAGCTAGCGGTGGCGGCCGAGCGGGAGCGGCAGCGGCAAGGAGGAGCGGGAATGCAAGGGGGCACGGGGGATTGGCGTAGCCGTACCAGGCGGGGCTGAAAGCCATAGTCGACAAGAACCCCGGATGGACAGCAACATCCGGGGTTTCTCCTCTTCTTTAAGCTTTTTGCCATTCTTGCTTTTAAGTTTATTTGGCCTCAAAAAATCAATTTTGCTTATTTGCGATTGTAATCGTCTTCGTAGCGAATAATGTCTTCTTCGGGAACACCTTCGCCTACTTGAGTTTCGATAATCTCTACGGCTTGCTCACCAGGTGCCGCTAGTCTGTGCTTTACGCCGCGACCAATATATACATGTTCGCCATAGTTATAGTCACGAGTTTCTTCGTTGAGAGTTACGCGAGCCGGACCATTAACAACAACCCAATGTTCTTCGCGCAGTTTGTGACTTTGTAAGCTCAGCCGCTGTCCAGGATTCACGATTAGTCTTTTGACCTTAGTGTGGGGCAAATCTACTAATATTTCAAAATATCCCCAAGGTCTTTCTTCTTTTAGACCCTTTATTTGTTGACCCATGAATTTCCTTTTCACTTAGTGGCTTAGGCAAGATTAGATAATACAAGGCGATGCTGTAGTTTATTGGCTTGGAGTTCATCCGTAACACTTAAGTAGAGTTCAATACCTTCGATATATTCGATTTGTAGTGTTTCCATTGTTCTGAAAGAAGGTTATGGTAGAATGGTAGAGTCATAAGGTAGAAGTAATGGGTATGAATATTAAAAATGAGGAAACTCATCAATTGGCAAAAAAATTGGCTGCTTTAACAGGTCAAAACATTACCGCAGCAATAACTGAGGCTATTCGTGTTCGGCTTACTAGCATACAAAATAGCCGAAAAGATAAACTTTCCGATCGTTTATTAGTTATTGGCAAGAGTTGTGCTGCCCATCTTAAGAAGGATTTCAAACATGTCGAGCATGGTGATCTGCTTTATGACGATAAAGGCTTGCCTAAATGATAGTGGACACATCAGCAGTTATTGCCATACTGCGTAATGAAGCAGAAGCCCTATCTTATGCAAAAGCAATGGAAAACGTGAACCAGCGGCGTATGTCTGCAATCAACTTCGTTGAAGCGGCAATTGTTATTGATATAAATCGCAACCCGATTGCTAGTAGGCGTTTTGATGAATTTTGCAAAGAAGCACAATTTATTGTGGAGCCAGTAACAGAAAGTCAAGCAAAAATTGCGCGCGAAGCGTATAGAGATTTTGGCAAAGGTAGCGGACACCCTGCTAAACTAAACTTTGGTGATTGTTTTGCATATGCGTTGGCTAAAGAAATGGGCGAGCCACTTTTATTTAAAGGTAATGATTTCGCGCAGACAGATATCAAATCGGCACTCAAAATCGACTTTAAAAACTAAGCCTGCAGAAGTTCAATTAATTCCAAGCTAAGCACTGTCCAGCTCATGAAAGTGGCAAATATCTTAGCATCGTATGTGATCAAAATAAAAACTAACAAGTCTGGGCTACATACATCGAGAGTTTGTCTAGCTAAATGAGCAATCAATTTCTTGGCATTTGTTGTCACGGTTAGACTCTTTCGTGATGCAACACGAAGCTTCCATAATTAGAAGGATCTAAGTGTCATAGCGCAAGCTAGCGCTGCTTTAGCTAGTTTTCAAGAGGTTTTTTTATCCTTAAGACAATCATTAAGCTCGCTTAATCAAAAGGCTTTTCTTAAAGCAAGCGGCTGATAAAATTAAGGCAGGCTCTCGGTTTTGTTATATCCAATGAGATGCATTATTGTTTTGCCTCTGTGTTTAGTTGAGGTTGTTTTCACTAAGCAGAATAAATAGACTCAAGTGTTCACAGAAATCACATCTACAGGCAGCTCTTACAAGACATACAAACAAGAAAGGAAACCCATATGTTACTACTCGTGTGAGTAGTAAAGTTTGTGAGCGGCGGACGCAGCACAAACATAAGCAATGGTCTTGCAGAAAGAGTGCTGGATGTGAAACTTTTGTGGACGACGTGCAACGTATTGAATTAACAACCACTTGTGTTGGTGGTTGTTTTGTCACAGGCGGGCTAAGCTGCTCGTCTAACAATCGGAGCTTGCAATGACTTCTGCGAAGAACTTCTCAGTTTCGAGCCTTTCCCTCAGTCAGAACAGTCGTCGTCGTCGCGCCAACAAGCGCGTTTTGCTCGGCGATGGACAGGGACGGATCATGCGTCCCCAAGTCCTCGCTCTGGAAGAACGGGTGGTTATGACCACAATCTACGGAGTTAACAGCTTTACTGCGCTGCAGACAGATCTGGGCAAGGCAGTACCAGGAGACGTCCTGGACATCGACAATAGCTTTGCCTGGACCGCCGGTGTGACTGTCAGCACGGCTAATTTGACCCTCGTGTCGGTGCCAAGCGGGCAAGACTTTACGATGTCCACCACGGGGTCGAGCTTCTTGACCATCGCTGCCCCCGGCACCACCATTAACAACCTTAGTTTTAAGGGGACTACCGGCGCTACCTCGGTAGACATTGACGTTACCAGCGGCAGCCTGTCTCTCAACGGGGGGACATTGTCTGGCGCTGGAACCGGTCTGGTTGCTGCCCCCGGCACCACGGTGAATAATGCTGGTGGTACCACCTTCAGCGGTGACACAAACGGGCAGCTTGTCGATGCCGGCGCTATAGTCACCGACAACGGGGTGAATTATAGTAATCTCACCGAGGGGGTAAAAACCAACGGAGCTTACAGCGCGGTATATACCGCCTACAGCGGTATCAGCGACACGGCAATCACCATTCAACCCGGGGCCGGCACGACAACCGTGAATTACGACAAGTTCCTCAGTGACGTAGGCAAAGCGTCGTCGATTTCGGCGATCAGCGCCTTGTCACCGATGGAAGCAACCGGGGTGATGACAGTAGAAAACTCTACCTTCAGCGCCGACGGCGACGGTACAGCCCAGACAAGCCCCTGGGTCGTTGATGTCAACGATACCGGCATTACACTGGACGTGTTGGGCAACACCTTTACCGGCAATAACGCCGGCTGTTTCAACACATTCACGTCAACGACGGGAACGGCCTACGTCTACGACAATCTCTTCAGCGGCAATAAGGAGGTTAGTACTATATACAGCCCACCAGTTGTGGGTGCCGAAGGCGGCAACTACAGCTTCGTGGGGAACACCGCCACCAACAACTCGACGGGGTCTCAGATCATATCGATCGCCCCTTATAGCCCCAGCAGTCCGGCATTCAATGCCTGGGTGGAGCAGAGTTACATAGGCGACAACAGCACCGGGACCCAGAACGTGCAAACCGGCGGCGGCTCGCTGGTATTCACATTGCGCCCAGGTGATGTCGGGCAATGTTATGCCGACGAAGTCACCGGCAATACCAATTACGACGGCTGGGGTTGCGGTGTGGTGATCAACACCATGAATGCCGGTTCCGGCGGCGCTTTCGACGCCGGGATTTTCGACTGCACGATCACGCAAAATACGGCCACATTCAACGGGGAGGTAGGAGGATACGGCGCGGGCGTATATTTCAATGAGACATGGGGGCAGAATTATACCCTCGCCATCCTGTCTACCGACGACACGAACAATTCTTCACCGTTCGCAGAGGATCTCTACGCCTACAACGAGGATGGAACCGCTACTATCTCTGCGGCGAAGGGCGACTACATCAATTATATCGATGCGTACGTTACGGGCGGTCTTCCCGCCGGAAATGTCTTCCCCAACGGCAATCCCTTGCTGGCGGCCCCGGCGTCCTATAGTGGCAACCCTTTCACGGTGGCGAAGCCGCTTTCGCAGGCGCCGCAGGCGGGTTCTCCATTGTTTGGCCACGGGGACAACGTCCAGCCCGATGATATGAATGGCGTCGCATACGGCAGCAAGGACGCCACCGGTGCTGACGCTGGAGAAACCTCAGGACAGGTCGTCCCGGCGGCTTCTCCTAGTACGACGGTCTTCGACGTCGACGGTGCGTCAAACGCACTGGTCACCCAGCAAAGCACAGCGGCGGCGGCATCCAATAATGCCGTCTCGGTCTCGCTCGCGTCGAGTGCTCCGACGGCTTCGACTACCGCTAAAAACACTGGCGCCAAGGTGCAGAAGGTGCCGTACGTGCCAGCCGTCATTCCGACGGCCGGTGCAAAAATCAGCCTTCTCTCCCGGTCAGGCTCGCCTGTCCGGCAGACTGTGTCGCTGGCGGCAGCAAACTGACACAGACAAGCTGATTCAACGTCGTCTCGTCTACCGATGCGTCGACAGTATAAGCCAAGCACTTAGCTTGGAGATTACTGTTGAAGGCAGTCTGAATAACCAATGAGCAAGCGCGGTGCGAAAGCTTGTCCTTATCCGCCGCGCGCGCCTTGCTTAAAAATCAAGAAAACGCCAGAGTCGCGGCAGAGACACCCCAGCTTAAAAGCTGCTCGTGGCTCTGGCATCTTTTTCTTTTTGCTGGAATAAAGAAAGGTGATTGTCGTGTTGTTGACCCACGAATTTCCTTTTGTGATAGAACGTGTTGTGATAAACACTTCCAAACTAAGAATTCAAAAGGTCAATTAACTCTAAACTAAGTACAGTCCAACTCATGAAATTTGGCGCCCAAAGGGGTTCACCGGTTTCAGCGTGGTAATTTTCATTGAGCGAGCCGTACTTTTCGACACCATTAACCAATGTAGTCAAAATGCGCAAACTTAATTCTTTAGCTTCCTTTTTATAGCCATATTTAAGCATCCCTCTTATTGCCAATAGATTCGGCAAAAACCACACAGGACCTTGCCAATTAGCAACACTGGCACGGCCATACAAACCGCGCCGGGCTTGATTGTAAAGCCCTTCGGAAGCCGCTACTGTAGACAAACCAGCTGGACGGAAAAAATGCGCTGGGTTCATAATACACTTTTCTATTACTTGCTTGGCTCGATCTGGATGAGCAATGCCTAATGCGACTGGCATAAGACCAGTCCAGGTGCGTATTTCATTTTGTCTTGAAGTGAGAGGATCAAAATTGCAATATATACTCAAACTCTCACACCAAAGGATGTTTTCTATTCTTTCGGCTAATTCTTGAGCTTGCCGAATGTATTTTTCACTCAATTCGACTTTGTTTACTTTAAGAGCAAGCTCACTGAAAGCCTTATACTCAGCTACTAGCCAGCTGCTCAAATCTGTAGCTAATAATCTGCCATCTGGATAGCCATGCACCTCTTCATTCTCGTCTTTTGAAGCCACCAATGGGAAAATAAGGGCCAGGTTATCATCCACACCACTTTCGAGCATATTGCGCCAATGAAATAAACCAAAAGTTTTGTCCTGGCGATGCGTTTCAAAATAAGTTAGATAATTATCTAATTCTTCCAACATGCTCGGTGGTAGAGCCGTCTTGAAGCTATTGTCCTGCTGTTCTTTTAATAAAGCCTGAGACAATAATGGTTTGCAGTGATCAGCACCATCCCAAACTCTATGCGGTGTAACTGTTCTTGGAATATAACCATCCGGCAACTTTAAACTGAGAAAATTGCGAACTATATCAACCGCAAGATTATTTAGACCCAAATAAGGCTGCGCCTGGCTAAATAGGCAAGCATCCCAATCGTACATTTGTAGATAGAAGCCAATTGTTGAGCGGGCGGGAAGTGCAGCATCATCGTCCGCACCAGCCTCGATACCATAAGTGGGTGTAACATATCTGTTGTTAAGCATGCCTTCGGGCTCATGCAAGCAGGTAAGAGCCTTTTCTATGACAAAGGCCTTGAACTTTTTGAGGTCCAGCGGTTTTGTTGGTGCGGATAACATGATTGTGTCTAATTTAAATGCTTAAGCTTTAACAGATAATTATTGACAACTTAATATGCAGTGGCAAATATCTTTGTCTGTAACTCTTGAAAAAGAGTTGTTTTGCCAACTTGTCTTGGTCCGGTAATAAGCACAATAGGAAAGCTTTGATTTACTCTTTTAATTGTAGTTTGCAGAGTTCGCTTTAAGTAAGTATTGAGCATATTAGGCGATTTGACTCATTCGGCTAATCTAAAGTGTGACTTTAGATTAGCCCGTAATAGTAGAGAAGTCAAATTGCCTCTATGAAAAGATTTTTCTTCTTGCTGCTCCCTCTCACATGAGGTCGGGATTGTCTCCAACGACCGCTCTAATGCCTTTCACAATTTCCCATATGAATTTTTCGCTTAAGACAAATCCTAAGGTCCTTTACAATCAAAGCGCAACAAAGGTCAATCAAAAATAAAATAAAAAAGGGAACCGAGGAGTCCGGCGAATAGGCGCTCCTCGGTCGTGGTTTTAGTACTGGGTAAGTGAGACACGGCTATGGTCGCCGATCCAATCTAGCCGCACTAAAAGATGGTTGCTAATTGACAGCGGCGGGCAGCGGTGTGGAGAGCGAATCCCACCAGCGCCTGAACCGCGCCAGATCTTCCTTCGATTCTTCGATTTGGGCTCGCAGCTCCGTGAAGCTTTCAACCACGTGGGCGGATCGCAGGTGCCGATAGCGGTCTCTGTATTCTTGCTCCCGATCCTTTGCTTCATTACTGATTTGCTTGATGCGTTCCTCAAGCGCATCGAGGGAATTCCGAGCGTTTTGCACCTCGGATTGAGTGAGAGCCCTTTTTTCAAAAATAAGCTTGCCCTGTGCGAGCTCATCTTTTGAATCTGCCACTTCCCGCTCCAGTTGCTTCGAAAGCCTTTGCGGGACTTTCAGGTAGCTAGACTGGATGTGAATCTGCCAGGTAGCGAGCACGGTGAGGACAACGAAGCAGCAGACGAGAATGAGGCCGCCGCGAACTGCCAGACCCAGCCACCAATCCTTCGACGATTGATGGTTCGTTATCTGGGTTTCGGTTGATTGGTCATTATCTTCCAAGTCGAATCTCGGTCCGAAATCGTCCGAAGCCTCAGTCATCTCTAATTCCTCCACTTTTTAGATCCCGTTTCCGATCGCTGACTGTGTTTCAAAATGACCGGGAAGTGCGCTCTTTGTCTTTTTCAGTGCCTACCTTGTTTTCGATTTCGGTCATCTCTAGTAAGGTCTCCCAGAAACAATGCTCTCCGCTGCCGCCCTTTGATTCACCCGCATCCATATTGGGGTCGAATAAACCTGATCGCATTCCCAACCATCTCGCGTTCTAGCGATTGTTTGATGGTTTGTAG
>JABDBL010000010.1:0-215 GCA_013288645.1 Candidatus Melainabacteria bacterium | reverse complement strand
TGACATGAGAAGCGGAGTTAACAATAACTAGCAAATGAGAGCCAGAGAAGTCAATATCTTTAATTAGAAGCTACTCACTCGCCAATAACAAATCGAAACTGAAACACCCCACCAATTCTGTTTCGATACTACCAGAACTAAACGCATAAGCATCTTCTCACTTATATGAAATTCCTCTTTACAATAAGCGCAGCTAGCGACATCGCGCGGATAGT
>JABDBL010000009.1 GCA_013288645.1 Candidatus Melainabacteria bacterium | reverse complement strand
ACATGGCTGCTGACTGAGTCAGCCTCATTAACTTGGGTTTAAGTTGGATGGTGATTGACAAGTTGCTTGCTCCTAGAATTTCTATTTGGATTAACTGATTTGCTCGCCCATTTATTCCCAACCCATCTGCTAGCAGTTTCCAACCAGCGGCATTTATTTTGCTTCCCGCGCTTTCTGCTCATACGTCAAAACATTTAACAGTAGCCGTAAGGCGTCTGAATTTTGTTTCTGAACGTGAAACGAATGTGGATTGTGTGGATTCCATCTTTCGCTAAATGAAGTGCGTGAGCCGGCGGCTTCGTATTGTCTGGCTTCAATGGCAGGTTGCCACATGTTTGTTTTGATTAGCATTGTCCTTTCTCCTCGTGATTATCTTGACTGCGGTTTCTGGAATGTCCAACAGGATTAACTGATATGCTCCCATTTTTATTCCAGCCCCACCCGTTGGCAGTTTCCAGCCACGGGAATTTTTTTTGCTTCCTGGAAGTTAACTCTATTAGAAGGGCATTTTGGAGAAACAACCATGAATAAAGAAATAGATCGCAGAGAATTTTTGAAGTTAACTAGTATAGGCGGAGTGGTTTTTATATCGGGCTTAAGCGGGCAACCGGCACTAAGCTTGCCTTTTGGCAAGACCAAGGATTTCTTCTTCGTTCAGCTTTCAGATACCCACTGGGGCTTTGAAGGAGCCAAAATCAATCCTGATGCTAAAGGTACGTTGATCAAAGCGGTTAAGGAAGTTAATAGCCTTGAGCAGAAGCCAGACTTTATTGTGTTCACCGGCGATCTAACACAAACCACTGATGAGACCAACCTACGTAAGGCTCGAATGAAAGAATTCAAGCAGATAGTCGGTGAGTTGGACACCAAAGTCGTTCATTTTATGCCTGGCGAGCACGACGCTTCTCTCGATAGGGGAGAAACTTACAAAGACTTCTTCGGTGAAACACACTATACGTTCGATCACAAAGGAGTGCATTTTATCACTATAGATAATGTCTCAGATCCCACTGGCAGCATAGGCGAGGAACAACTTGAATGGCTCAAGACAGATCTGGCCCAACAGAAGCCAGATTCAAATATTGTTGTTCTAACGCATAGGCCTTTGTTCGATCTTTATCCTCAGTGGGATTGGGCAACACGCGATGGAGCAAAGGCGATTGATTTGCTCATGCCCTTTCAGAATGTGACTGTCTTTTATGGACACATTCATCAAGAGAATCATCACATGACAGGACACATCGCGCACCACTCAGCAAAATCATTGATGTTGCCCATGCCCCTGGCCGGTTCTACGCCCAAGCGTCAACCAATCCCATGGTCAACCTCTGAACCATATAAAGGAATGGGCTTTCGAAATGTGCTCAGTCAATCAAAACTCGATCAATATCAGTTGAGCGAATATCCGATCAAGGAGGATGCAATAGTATGAAGAACCGAACCGGAATTACTGCAATCATGGTAGCTAGTGTATTCGGCATGACCTGCTTGGGATGTCTTAGTGGCGACGGTGCGAAAATTATCAAAGTAAGTGCCAAGCGATTTGAATACAGCCCTCAGCAAATCACACTTAAGAAGGGGACGCCAGTTGTTTTTCAGTTCACAACTGAAGATCGCACACACGGGTTTAATGTTCCATCTATGAATCTAAGAGCGGACATTGTGCCGGGAAAAATTACTGAATTGAAACTGACTCCGCAGCAGACAGGAGAATTCGATTTCTTTTGCGATATCTTTTGCGGCAGTGGTCATGAAGGCATGAACGGCAAAATAATAGTCACAGAGTGACGATCGGTTTTTCGCCTTCATCTCAGTATATGGGAAGTTTCTGGCTTCATGCCGTCGTAGTCAGATTCTCGAATAATGATGCCGGTGCTTTTTTTGTATTTGGAGAAGGTGACTCCTCATGCATCCAACTGACCAGTCCAGAGCTTTTCATCAGACGAATCATTAGCCAAGATGGATCTAATTCGAACGGGCGAAATCCACTTCGTGCTGAGCCAGGAAAAGCATGATGATTATTATGCCAACCTTCACCACCAGTTAGCAGTGCCACCCACCACACATTAACGCTGTCGTCCGCAGTTTCGTAGTTCTTGTAACCAAGCTTTGGTAGATGACACACTAAGTTTAAAAGTACAGGTACTTGCTGAACGATGATGGCCGCAGCTAAACTGGCCAATGCAATCGTCCGACCAAAAAATAGAAGCAGAAGTATTCTGAAATTGACTCCGATGATAAGGGCAAGTGTGAAAGCTTTTTCCCACTTACCGTCTTGTTCGAGAAATTGGTAAATTGGGTCGTCGGTTAAATCCTTGGCTTGATCTATTGGATTAATGTGAGCAGGATATTGTGTGTGAAAAATCCAACCGGCATAGGCATTCATCCAACCATAACGTGGAGAATGAGGATCAAGGGGCTGGTCTGTATGTCTGTGATGTGCACGGTGCATTGTTGCCCACCAAATTGGTGAGCCCTCGAAAGCGAGATAACCAGCTAGTATCCAAAAGTACTCAACAAGTTTTGGACATTTGAATGAGCGGTGGGAAAGCAATCGGTGGTAGCCTATGGTAATACCCATCATGTGCCAAGCATAGAAGAGAATAAAGGCAATGGGAAACTTGGTTAACATGCATGCCTCCCTGGGCGGTGATGGTTGCTAGTGTACCACCAAGATTTAAGTATACCCGGATCACATGACAACAATCTTAGCACCAAGACTGCTCTTTGCTTAATACCCATGGACCAGCCTATATGGCCCCTCAGACCGAAGAACAGAATGAAGAAAAAACTGATCAAATGTCTGATAATCGATGTTGTGTGTTTTAACTTTAGCTAGACAAAAATTATGTCCATTCGTTCTAGGGTGGACTGAGCACGAGATGCGACATAAGGATTGTCGTCAGCAGTTAATTTCTTCAATAGTAATTTTGGTATATGAGAATTTTCTGCCATAGCAAAGCGAACATCTGGATGCTCATCGTCGCACAGACCAACAAGGACTTTAAAAGGTGCGTTGCGATTTTCTATTACTGCTGCTCTAACTTCGGGTTTATGGTGATTTGCCAGTTGTTGCAAAGTTATCTTTGAGACATTTTCATTCCCCGCTAGGGCCACCAAAATAGAGACCACGCTGGTCGTTGATATATGATCAAGTAGGTTTGCAGATGTTGTGGGATTACTGGCCAAAGCCTGCAACATTGTCTTTGGACCCATATCCATCGCAAAAAACCTTTCGCCTTGGGCAGGTTTCTCTCTCTTCTCTATATGTTCTAGTAGCTTGGGTGGTGTTGCAGGATCGTCGGCCAAAGCTTGTAATATTCTCTTCAAGTCCGTGCTTTCAGAAAAGAACTTTTCGCTTTGAGACTTTTGATCTTTCTTCTCTCTAGGGCCAAACTTGGACTTGATTGCTAAGCTAATTAAATGCGTGGCGGATTTGCATTGCCCAAATAATTTGCGCGCTTTATGTTCAACTGGGATAGAAGGAAAAATTATCTCCGCTGCTGCTAAAGCAGTAAACTTGGGTATTTTCATATCAAGAACTTTCATTGTTGATTACCTTAATTATAGATATAGCTCATATTGATTCTGGCAATGATTTAGCGGACTGATACTGGTTTCTGTTCGGCATCAACCGGACTGTGGGCAAGTTTTCCATACGACATCTTAACTTTTATTGGACTTGTAGGTAACCGTCCATAAGTTAGCGTGATTTTGACCGGACTTCTGGCACAGCGCCAGTATGACTTAGCAGCTATGTCAGCCAATCTAGCGTGAGTGCGTTTCTGGCTCAAAAGTGATACAAGCCCGGTATTGCCTAGATTGTTGCATATATCGTCTGCACTATTTTCTCTTTTTTGCGGGGCTTGTGAGTAATGTGCATTCGGACTTTTTGCATCAATCGCTTGCCAACTTCTTTGTAAAACACTGATGGGCTCTAATTTAAGCATTCTCTTGTTGAATTTTTCTGAAATATGCATTTTGCTTTCTCCGAAACGACACGAGTTAAAACAACTCAATGCAAGCACCTGATCCGCTTAATCCCTATCGTTGGTCGGGGAACCAAAAGTTAATTAAGCGGATTCAGAGCGCCATTTGCATCTAGTTGGGGTTTACTGACTGACCTTAATACCAATCTACCTCTCGTCAACATTAACTGCCTCATCAAATTGAGTTAGAAAAAGATAAATTCTGCATATAAGTGACTAGTAATTCTTAAATTAATCCCTGGCGCTGCGCTTGAATAATTGCCTTAGAGCGGTCAGTTACTGAAAATTTGTGCAAAATACTCGCCACATGAGTCTTTACGGTATTCATAGAAATAAGAAGGCGTTCTGCTATTTCTTGGTTATTGCAACCATTTCCTAGAAGCTTCAGTACCTGTAGTTCACGTCTAGTAAGCAGCTCATATGGACTTGTGTTTGGATTGTTTTTTATGACCGCATTAGTTTCAATAGTGTCAAGATCAAGTTGACCAAGCATAGAACTTTCGGAATCGTGAGCCAGAATACGCTCGATAGCGTAGCGAATTGCCTTAACCAGCCTGTGGCTGTCCGTGTCCTTAATTAGATAATCTTGTGCACCACGCTGCAATGCCATTATGCCTAGTTCAGCACTGTCAACGCCTGTTAGAACTACAATTGGCACCTTCTGCACATAATGCTGGAGTTTGATTAAGCCCTCTAATCCTGCAGCATCGGGCAAATTTAAATCTAACAATATGAGATCGAAGCTCCGCGAATTTAAACTTTCTACAGCTTCTGATAATGTTGCTACTGAGTGCAGAATGAAATCGGCAAATTGTTGGATATGTGATCGAACTATTAGAGTATCGGTCGGATTATCTTCGATTAGAAGGAGATTGAATTGTGTTTTCTTTCCGTGATCTTCTTTAGCATCTTGATTTGTTACGAACATTGAGCTCCTCGCCCAGAAAGGGACATAAGTAAATTTAGCTGGGTAGAGTGACGACAGTGAACCAAAAACTTTGAATTGCTTTTAACACCTCGCGGAATTTATAAAAGTTAACCGGTTTAACAATATAACAGTTGGCACTGAGATTATAGGCTTTAAAGACATCCAATTCCTGACTAGAAGTAGATAGTACAATAACGGGAATATATCGCAGATCTGCGTCGGCTTTTATTTCTGCTAGCACTTCGCTACCGTGCTTAATCGGTAAGTTTAAATCAAGCAAAATTATATTAGGTCGAGGAACATTAGTATAGGCACCTTGTTTGCGCAGAAATGATAAGGCCTTTACCCCATTGTCCACAATATGCAAGCGGTTGGCAATTTTTGCACTTGCCAGAGCCTCCTCTGTCAAGAATACATCAGTAGAATTGTCTTCTACAAGAAGAATTTCCATTGATTTTTCCAATTGATTAATCATAATTACCCTTGGGCACGTTAATTGTGAAATAAAATGTTGCGCCCCTGCCGTCTTCCGATTCGGCCCAAATATTGCCATTGTGCCGTTCTACAATTCTTTTACAGATTGCTAAACCAATACCTGTGCCAGGATATTTATCCCTTGTATGTAGACGGTTGAAAGGAAGAAAGATTCGATCGGTAAATTCCTGCTTAAAACCAATTCCATTGTCCTTGACGAAGAATAGCCACTGTTCGTTCTCACATTTGGCTCCGATGTGAATTTCAGGTCGTCTATCAGCGCGAAATTTAATAGCGTTGCTAATCAAATTTTGAAAAAGCTGACCCAGATAGGTACTATCTACTGCCAAGACGGGCAGAGCATCACGAATTATAATTGCTTGGCTCTCTTTGATAGGAATTTCGAGATTGCTCAAAACACGATCTAGCACCACTGACAAGTCTGTTGTTTGTAGCGTAATTTCTTTAGTAGCAACACGTGAAAGAGAAAGCAAGTCACCAATGAGTGCGTGCAGTCGCAAAGCTCCATCTATAGCATGACGAACTAATTTATCAACTTTACCATCTCCTTTCCCTTTATAGTTTTCCTCTATAATTTGCAAGCATCCTGCTATTCCTCGCAGTGGCTCTTGCAAATCATGAGAAACGACAGAAGCAAATTGTGCAAGTTCTGCATTCGAACGCTTTAGCTCCTCTGCTAAAGCCAACTGCGTGTATTCTGCTTTCTTATTTTCAGTTATATCTCTTGTGATTTTAGATAAACCAATAACTTGACCAACCTGGTTCCGAATTGGAGATATAGTTAGCGAAACGGGAATTAAATCACCTTCTTTTGTCTCCCGAACTGTTTCGTAGCGTTTGGTGCGTTCTTTTTCTGTAATAAGTTCGTCAATCACGGCTGTCTCTTCTTCTAAGCGGTCTGCCGGTACAATTATTGAATCTGATTGTCCAATGGCCTCCTCTTCAGAGTATCCAAACATTCTTGTTGCGGCATTATTCCAGTTTATGATAGTGCCGTCCAGATTGCTGCTGGTTATGGTGTCATCTGTGGACTCAACTATTGCTGCTAATTGTGCATTCTTTTGTTCTGTCAGTTTGTGCCTAGTGATATCACGAAAAACGATTACACCAACTTTGCCTGCGCCTTCTTCTATTTCTATAGGTGCACCATTAACGCTCAGCCAAGCACCAAGCGGTAGGTTGGCATTCCGTATAAACATTTCTTGTTCAATCACTGTCTCTCCGCGCATTGCTCGTACTAGTGGGAGATCCTGCGGGGGATAGAAGGTCGTAGTGTCAGCGAGATGGAAACCATACTTTTCACTCCACTCATCGATAGGTACGTCAATATAATCAATACCAGTCATACTTTTAGCTGCTCGATTAATCACCAAAAATTTGCCCTGAGTATCTGCCACAATCACCCCGTCCGCCAAGCTGTCAAGAATGACTTGAAATAGTTCCTTCTGTTTACTTAAATCATCTTTGAACTGCTTACGCTCGGTGATGTCACGAATGGCCGTTGATATGAGTAAACCTTGCTCTGTCTCTAGAGGGGTTAGGCTGATTTCGACAGGAAACTCTGTCCCATCTTTGCGCAAAGCATATAACTCAAGCCCCTTACTTCTTGATCGCTTTCGATGGGGCATAAGAAATTTCGAATGATCAGGTATTAATTTGTCTACTTTTAGTCCAAGAAGCTCGTCTTTACTATAGCCAAAAATATTTTCTGTTTCGGAGTTTACTAGAATTATATTGCCTAACTGATTTATTACGACCATAGCATCAGGTGCTAATTCCAAAAGTCGATGAAAGTGGCGGTTAGCCATTTTTCCTTTATCAATGTCGCGTGTTACATTGGCAAACCCCATTAATTTACCATGTCGATCATAAATGGGATTAACAACTATATTTGCTAAAAACTGGCTCCCATCTTTGCGGATGCGTTGCCCGTCCTCCTCATATCGACCATATTTGATTGCGGACTCTAGCATCTGTTTTGGTTTATCAGTTGCTTTGTCTTCACTAGTATAAAAACATGAAAAATGTTGGCCAACTATTTCATTTGTTGTATAGCCTTCAATTTGCCGAGCGCCCTCATTCCAGGTTTTTACTACGCCGTGCGGATCAAGCATGATAATGGCATAGTCAGATACCTCAGATACCAACAGACGGAAAATTTCTTCACTTTCACTCATTGCCTGTTCGGCTATCTTATGTCCGCTAATATTGCGGATAAAGGCACCAAGATTGATAGTCCTACCCGTATCCACAGGAAATACTGTCATTTCTGCGGCAAATTCTTTTCCATCACGACATAAAGCAATAAATTCAATTTGTTTGTTTGAAATAGTGTTTTTTTTGGTGGCTTGGCTTTGGAAATTCTCTAAATCTTTTCTTTGCGCTTCCCGATGTCTCTTGGGTACGATTAGATCAGAAAGCAACTTGCCGAGAACTTCCTCGCGTTTCCAACCAAAAGTTAACTCAGCACGAGTGTTCCAATCGACGATTGCATTATTGATATCTATCTCGACGAAAGCATCGTAGGCTCTATCGAGAATAATGCGAGCCCTTCTTTCTTGCTCAATTGAGTCTGTTGCATGGGAATTCATCACGTTGCCTGTACTTTTAAAGGATTTATAGAGTCTATTTTTCCAAAGAGGATACTATAAAGCAACACCAGAATCATACCAGTTAATTGATGGCAACTAAATCTGACCCCATTGAACCAATATTCAAACATGGTCTTATTGTCCTTGTTATCCACTTTATTTCCGGCTATGACCTTCTTAAGAATCGGGCTACTTGACTCTTAATGTTAGCTATTCTAATCAGCATATCTATGTCACGAAAGGTTTTGCGGTATTAAAGTAGACAAACATAAATCTATTAAAGATTTGTCTATATCTCAACCCTCTTATAGTTATTGAATTCTTAATAATAGAAGATATGGCAAATAAAAAGTTACAGATGTAAATCTTAGGCTATTTAAACAACATTAGGTCTACAAAAGGGATTGTTCTAATACTATTTTCCTAATATTAATTGCTCAATGCGTTGTCGTTCGTACTGCCGTGCATTTAATGTTGCTTCATCCTCGCTTACTTTCTGGCTAGGTGGTGGCAAAGTATTCATAAAACGCTTTAAATGTTTTTCTTTTCTGGAAAGATGTCGATTATTGCGCGCTTCTATAATCGCATCGATCATAGCGTTTATTAATCCTTCTTTCTTTAATTCAGCAAAAGTTTTAGTATCAACAATGTCAAATGCTGCACCTTCACTAACCAAATTATCATCAAGATCAATACACAAATCTCGTCCGTCGAAAGTATCTCCAATCTGTAAGATTGTCACCACAATTTCATCTGGATCCTGCATTCGTTGAGTAAAATCAATTGACGCTTGATTAACAACCTTTGGATCTCTGGAAACATATGCAAATTCACTCGTTACTTCTCAAGCTTATATCTGTTAAAAAAAGCTCCGAATAATCTCATCGGCAGTGATTGGAGTAGATACTCGAACAATTTAATGTTAAATTTAAGGGTAATGTATGCTGGAAAGATTAAAAAAACCGTTTCAGAAGCATAATCTATTTCTTCGCCTAAGGTGCTCAACAAGGCGAGATTGACTTATTCTTAGCAGCCAACCTATTTTATCGGGACTTTGCTTTAGCAATATTTTTAGCAAAAGCCCAGTCCAAAGAAGCAGTGGCTAAATTTTGCTCTCTGAATCCCAAATCCTAAAATAAAGTATAATGTGAACAGTTCGACTCACCGCTAGATGGTTCTAAAATTACTATTTCACATTTAACACTAATAAGATATTTCCCCTAAGAAATGCCTTAGCTGAAATCATATACCTTGTTTAAACAGTGGTAAGAGCACTATGAATTATATATTTTATGTTTTACAGTTTTTATTTATAGCTGGTGTTATATTATTGTTCTGCCCTCCTGCAGAAGCCTATATCCAATTCACCGTGGGCAGCTTAATAACACAATTAATGCTAAGCGGCTTTTTGGGCATATTAATTACTACTAGACAATCCTTTTTTAGTTTGTTAAAAAACACGGTTAAGCGAATCAACATTTTTGAAAAAAAATCAAACTAAATTTTGATGGCGAACCTTTTAAAAGCTTTAAAAGTAATTGGTAATAATTTCTACGGTTTATTGTTTGGCTTTACGTTAGGGCTTTATATCGACGTAGATAGTGGTGGATTTTGTCCGATCGAACAAATCATTATCTTAAGTATCGGTTTATTCATAATTGCTTTGGCTATCCAGTGTTTTTTCTATTTAATTTTGCGTCAATCGCAGAAAGCGGCCACATTCACTTTTGCCGTCCTTCTCTGGTTCTTTGCCTTTGGTGCCTTTTGCGAATTGAGCTCTCAAGCGCTAACCGGGCTTCGGTTGCCGATACCTAACCCAAACCTATTTCTGTTTGCCTACTGCATAATTGGCATTATAATCCTTTGCATATGCAACAAAGTACCGAATACTGCATTTATGTCAAAGAGCATGAATACAGTTGTTCTGGTCTTTTTTCTACTGATATTGAGTAAAGAAGTCGCTCACGTAATACCTGGGGAACAACTGGCTGACAAAGTGCTTAAAGTGATGCGTAAGCAAAATGGAAACATCGAACTTAGTGCAGCGTCAAAACCTGATATTTACTATATTATCCTGGACGCCGCCACCAGTTTTGATAACTTGCGTGACATATACGATATGCATAATATAGACTTCTCTGATTATCTAAAACAAAAGGGATTTTACGTCGCCACATCAAGTAAAAGTAATTACGATCGCACCAGATTTTCTGTGCCTTCTTCTTTGAATATGAATTATCTAAATTGTTTGACGCCTGTTTTGCCCAAAGATGCAGAAACCGACGCAGCTTTTACCAGACTTATACAAAAGGCTCAAGTGATCACCTCCTTAAAAGAACTTGGTTATAAAATAGTCAACGTTAAATCAGGTGCTACTCTTACCGAATATGATCCCTATGCGGATGTAAATATTGGTTATAGCTTTGGCAATCAGGTTTACACAACCGTTGCACTCGATATGACTGTTTTGGGAGCGATAGAAAATCGCACCGATTTTATAGGCCGCTATTGCAGGGCAAAGCAATCTTGGCTTTTTTCGCACGCAGAAGAAGTGCAAAAGATAAAAGGCCCCAAATTTGTGCTGATGCATATTTTTCTTCCCCACCAACCTTTTCTGTTCACTGCTGATGGTCATCCTTTGCCATTAAATAAACAAATAGATGGCGCAACTTATTTAGAAAAATATAGAGGGCAAGCCATTTATACTTTCAAAGGTACAGAAAAAATAATAGACAAATTACTTATGTTAAGCGCAGACAAACCACCAATAATAATTGTGCAGGGTGATCATGGTCCACAAATGTTTCTAAAAGGGTGGCCATATTCGGAAGCATACTTAAAAGAACGGTTCGGAATACTTAATGCCTATTTTCTTCCTGGCACAAAATCTACCGAATTATATAGGTCGATCTCCCCCGTTAATTCTTTTCGTGTGATTTTCAATCAATATTTTCAGACACATTTGCCTTTATTGCCTGATATTAGTTATTATGCTCGTCCCGAATATGCATCTTGCGAGTGGACTGCCTGGCACAACGATCAGAAAAAATAGAAGCGGAGAAGTATTTTTTATGGAAAGTAAAGCCACAGAGCGAGTGATTATTAATAGATCACCTTCGTCTCTGCGCGACCCAGCTGGATTTATATTTAGTTTAGAAGAAAATCTTTATCGTACAGTAAACCATAATTATAAAACAAACTTTGATTTGCTACTGTCGAGCGGTCTTTATGATCATCTTGTTAGCCAAGAACTTTTAATTGAACATGATCAAGTATCAAATCAATTTATTTCAAGTGAGCTTGATGCTTACCAGATATTAAAGTTGAAGAAATTGCCCTTCATTTCCTATCCAACCGAATGGTGTTTTAGTCAACTAAAAGCAGCAGCACTTTTTACTCTTGAATTTCAGAAAGTTGCTTTGAATTATGGTATGACACTAAAAGATGCTTCGGCTTTTAATGTACAATATCGTGGTACCAAGCCGGTTTTCATTGATATTCTATCTTTGGAAAAGTACGAAGATGGTAGCCCATGGGTGGCCTATGAACAATTCTGTCGTCATTTTTTGGCGCCATTAGTTTTAATGAGTTATCGAGACGAGCGTCTTGCTCAGCTCTTAAGAGTTTATATAGACGGAATACCACTAGATCTTACTTCTGAACTATTGCCTATTAGAAGTTATTTCAATTTATCGGTGCTTACAAATATAATTCTGCAAGCGAAGGCCCAACAATGGTTTAGTAAAGTTACCATGCAATCCCCACCAGTAATAAAGAAAGACGCACTGATGGCTTTGATAAATAATCTGCAAAATCTTATACACGGATTGAAAATGCAAAAAAAGGATTCAACTTGGAAAAATTATTATCAGGATGCTTGTATTTACACTAGCCAAGGCATGATATCTAAACATCAAATTGTAGAAACGCTGTTAGACAAAGCTGGGCCGCGAATAGTTTGGGATCTAGGATCTAACGATGGGAAATTCAGTCGCATCGCCAGCACAAAAAATATTTATACTGTCTCAATGGATTCCGATCATAATAGTGTTGAAAGTAATTACTTAAATGCTTTCAAAGATAATGATCTCCATTTACTTCCGCTTTTGATGGATATAATTAATCCGAGTCCAGCTCAGGGTTGGTCTAGTTGTGAAACTAAATCACTGATTAATCGAGGACCGGTGGATACCATGCTAGCTCTGGCGTTAATACATCACTTAGTGATTACTCATAGCCTTTCTTTATTTAGCATAGCAACCTCTTTTGCCTCTATGTGCAACACTCTTGTTATTGAATTTGTTCCTGAAGACGACCCTCAGGTCCTATACTTACTGAGCTCAAAGCCCGTGCCATTCTTTAAAGAACTCTATAGTAGAGAAATATTTGAAAGAGAGTTAAAAAAATATTTTGTTTTGCGAGATCAAATAAAGATTGATGATTCAGGACGTATAATTTATTTTGCTCAAAAACTTTGAATGTTGGCCAAAAGATAAACTTATCTTTTATTGATGAGCTATGTTGAGGTGGAGGGAACCAAAGGTGGTGCATATCTAAGGAAGCCTATAACAAACATGCAGAAGGCGGCGCATAATGCAACGAGAATAAAGCCGTCGCTAATAGCAAGTAATCCGATTTGCTGCTTCATTGATGTTCCTAGCTCAATTAATGCTCTGTTTCTTGCATCATCAATTCCAGAACCGCCAGAGAATAAATTACTAATCAGCAGTCTTATTCTTTCTTCGGTAAGCCAACCACCGTCCACATGTTGCGCCAAAATTGTATAGTGCAAGGCACTTTGAACTCTCAAGAAGTGCTGCATGACCTCTTTCCCGATCTCAGCCCCAAACAGCCTGATCATTTGGAACCAACAAGATAGGGTGAGCATATTAACCGGACTTTGCAATGCACCAAGGGCAAGTCCACTTCTTAGAATGGCCGTTACCAGTCCTGTCAAAGCAAAGGCAAGTCCAATAGCATTCACCAATTGTGTGATAACGAAAGTCTCTCCTGTCCAACCAGGGTCTATTTTAGAGCTGGCGAAGCAGGAAAGGCCGACTAACAAAAAACCAATAGAGCAGATGAAGCGCGCGTCTACTTTGTATAATAGTAAGCCTGCCAAAGGTGCGGCGATTAGTTCAGGAATTGCTATCCAAGCTAAAACTACTCCTGTTTGGTCTGGACGGTAACCGTGAAAAAGAGCAAGGTATTTAGGCAGAAGAAGAGTGGGAGCAAGTAATAAAAATCGAAAACAAGTAAGCACCACTGCCAACAATAAAAAATTACGCGTAGCCAAAAAGCTCAAGTTGAGCAGTGGATTAGGTTGTCTGAGCCGTCTGAAGATGGCAACTGCAAGCATGAATACACCTGTGATCAGAAAAGCATTTATTATTCCTGAATTAAAGCAATCAAGTCGTTCTGCTTGATCAAGAGCGCAATATAAGAGACTGAAAGCAGTACTTGCATATAAGAAGCCCCATAAATTAGTGCGCGGACCTCTCTGTGGCAAGGGTTGCGGGGGTATACTAAAATAAATGCATGCCATTAGAATTGGCGTGGTAAAAAGAGCATTCCAGAATATCCACTGCCAGGAAAGATGATTCATATACCAAGACTCAAGTGCTGTAGTTATGTGAGTAGAGGCTAAAATGTCTAGCGCGTAAGCAGCAATACCAAAGTGGATGTACTTAAACGGCAAATTTTTTACTATCAGAGTCATTGTAAGAGGATAATATGTGCCGGCTGCTAGCCCGGCAATTAATTGCATGATAATTAATGCGACAATATTATGCGCTACAAATGGGGACAAAAATTCGCTGAGCATAAATATCACACTTGCCCAGAGCAAAACTCGTCTTGGTCCTAAAAGGCCACCCAGAAAAACAGTAAGAGGTCCAATGAACATATTGGCGGCATTGAAAGATGTGGAAACCCAGCTCATTGCGTCTGAGCTAGCGCCAATAGCTCCCTGCACATCAGCTAAACCTATAGACAAAAGTCGCCCCGTAAATACCGATATGAGCGCGCCCATCAAGACACCTAGGATGGCCAAAAATGGATGACTGGTTATCTGGCTCACAGCCGAAGATTTAGTCTGAGTTGTGGCGATATTAGTATTAGGCGTTTGCATTATCAGTGACCTAGCGCCTGTGTCCTGGGTTAATAACTACTATCGCTGACATGCCTGGCCGCAAGCTTGTGAGCTTATCGGCAGACTCGTCAAAACATATTTTGACTGGAATACGCTGGATAATTTTAGTGAAATTGCCACTGGCGTTATCGGGAGGGAGTAATGAGAACTGAGCACCGCTGGCTGGCGCAATTCTTTCAACATGTCCGTTTAAGTGAAGTCCGGGCAAGGCATCGATTTTAGCTGTAGCAAAGTCGCCATCTTTTACATGCCTCAACTGAGTCTCACGATAATTAGCAATTATCCACGGTATTGCCGAGACAACTGTTATTACTTGTGTGCCAGCGCTAACAAATTGTCCTGGTTTGACTTTCAGTTCACCAACAACTCCATCTATAGGCGCACATATAATCGTGTAATCGAGGTCTACCTGAGCAGATACTAGTCCAGCTTTTTTATAAGCAAGATCTGCCACCAGTTGTTGTTCTTCTCCATCAAGGAGTTCTCGCTGTTTACGTTGCGCTGTGTGTTCAGCGAGCCGGCTTTCTACGGCAAGCAGGCTTTTTTCTTTTTCTGCTTTACTGCTTGAGAGTTGATCTATTGATTTGCTCAATTGCGCTTGTCGTGCTGCTAAGTCAGCTTGAGATTTCAATTGCAAAGCTTTTTGCGCTTCGAGATTGGCCATGGAGCGATCATTATCGTCAGCAATTTGTTCCACAGCTTGCTTTGTCGAACTCTCTTGCGCCAATAAAGCTTCTTGCCTGGAACGTTCTAAAAAAGTTCTGGTTACACTAGACGATGCTGCCTTTATGCTTGCTCGGCTTTGAGCAATTGCTGCCTTAGCTGCTTCAATGCCGGCTCTCGCTTCGTCAATTGCTGCTTGGGCAGTTGCTATATTATCATCAGCTTGTTTTATACTAGTGCGGCTGGTTTCCACGGCTAATTGAGCGCCAGTGACTCGGGCATCTTGCTGTTCTTTTCGTTGCTTCATGTCCGCCAATTTTATTTCTGCTTCTCTAACAGCGAGCTTAGCCTGTTCCACGTGCGCTTTATATTCATCGTTTTTGAGTTCTACTAAAATCTGATTTCTCTTAACCTTGTCAAAATCGCTTACGGCTGTCAATCGAACAACCCCTGTTACTTTGGTGCTTAGCGGTGCCAAATCAGCTCTTATATAAGCATCATCAGTTTTTACGGAGCCAAAAGATTCCCACGTTGTCCAAAAACTTGAGATTATAAAAAATAACATGCCAGCAGCTGCAAAAATAATGACAGGAATCAACCAGGTAGGTTTTACAGTATTTTTTTTCGACTCAGTCATTTGTGGTGTCGGAGAAGTTGCCGTTCCAGTAGTTTTTACTGGTGCTTGACCAGCTACACCTTCAGCCGCATTTTGTTTTATTTTTTCATTCTCCGATTCTGCTGACATTTTTTCTCCGTTTTTAGCCTTTGCAATTGTCCTATTGATCCACGCCTAATGCTCTTTCGAACTGTGCTTTAGCTTCCCAGAAAGCAAGTAAGGCTTGATTATAGCTATTGTTGGCATCAGAAAGCTTGCTTTGCGCTTCTAGCACATCTGATAACTTGGCAGAAGTATATTTATACCTATTCAAAGAAACGCGCATTTCTTCACGAGCTGCAGTGCGAGCAAGCTGAGCTGTGTCGATTAATAGGCGAGCTTCGGTTAATTTATTGATCTGGCTATGTAAATCGATGAGCACATTTTCTTTTGTAGTATTAGCAGTTAGCGCAGAACTTTGCTCAACTTTACTATGAGCCTTAGCTTGCATTGCTTTACGCCCCCAGTCCCAAGCAGTCCAGTTAATGAACAAACCTGGGGCAAGTATGTTTCGTGGCATTATTGAATTGTTGAAGCCTGGAAGGGCTATATAAACGACTCCAACGCTGACATCAGGAATATATCTCGACATTATAATTCGCTTCTCTAAATTAACTTGTTTTGTGTGCATGTCAGCCTGCCGAATCTCGGGGCGCATGGATAGCGCTTGGCGCTCAGCCTGGGCAACATCTAATTCAAGCACTTCTGCTGCCGGGATAGCTTCCAGAGTGATACCGGCCTTTAGTTCACGTCCGAGCAATTGATTAAGTCTTTCGCGATCAACACTGAATGCGTTGCGAGCTCTAGTCTGCTCATATTCTGCTTTAGCTAGCTTGGCACTTACTGTCATCTCTTCTACTTTGAGAGAATTTCCCCGCTTAATTTGATCGGCTACTGTTTTTTTGAGCTCATGCAGATACTTGATTGAGTCTTCAGTGTCAGCAAGAAGGCTCTGATCAAGTACAAGTTTGTAGTAGGCTGCTTTAACCTTTGAGCTTGTTTCATCAAGCTGCTGTCGTAATCGTTCTATTGCTATTCTTTGTTCAAGCTTGGCAACTCTTGCCTCAAGTCCAATACGGTATTGCGGCGTAACTGGAAATAAGGCACTCAAAAATAGAAATGCATTGGCTCTTGCTGGCACTAACAGAGAATTAGCGGTTTGATCAGCCAAATAACCTAGAAATTTTATATTTGGAAGCCTGCTCGTTTGCGCAGCCAGGTAGTCCCATTTGAACCGCGAGACTTGAAGATGTGCTTCAAGTACTTCTTTATTGTGTGCTGCAGCTTCAATAACAGCACCACGAAGCGTAATGGTACTCTTTGAATCTATGGCGGGTATCTCATTGCTTGTATATCTTTGATCGATGGCCAATGGCGACAATAATCGGAGCTCTTTTTGGGAATTATCAATTGTTTGGCCATAGTCATTCGAACTCACCGGCATATTTTCGGCGTGACCTACAGCAATGCCAAGAATAGAATATATGCCAAAGATAGTAATAAAACCTAGGCGTTTACGCAGACTTCGCATTGCGGCTACAAACAGGACTTACAGTAGGAGTGTTTAATCCGAGCCGGTATACTTATTGGCTCTGGCTAAAATAAAGTTACACTTTCTAAGAGTTTTGATCCTAAAAATGATCATTCCATGTTACAGATGTAAATTAGATATTTCAAGCGCTTATAACTCACAGTTTATGAGAATGAGATCGAGTTGTCTTTTACCATTTTTTAATATGCGTTATAGTTAAGCAGGTACTAAGGTCTATCATTTTGCACCAAGGGTTGCGGTGAAATGACAAGCTCTAGAAAACGAGTCGTAATTCTAGGCGCAGGTTTTGCAGGCGTAAAATGCGCTCGCAATTTAAGAAAATTGCTGCCGGACAATGAGCTTGATGTCATTGTTTTCAATCGCGAAAATCACATGGTATTCCATCCGCTGCTGGCAGAAGTTGCAAGTGGAGCTTTGCAACCCAAGCATGTTGGAGTACCGCTTAGACAATTGCTCAAAAAAATTCATTTTCGTACTGAAGATGTTTTGAATATAGACATACACAACAATCATATTGAGTATGAAGCCTATGATGGAAAGCGTCAAAAAATGGCTTTCGATCATCTAGTAATTGCGTGCGGTAGTGCCGCTAATCTAGGACTTATTGAAGGAATGGATGAATATGCTTTTGGTCTGAAAACCATTAGCGATGCGCTTGCGATACAAACACATATCATGGAGCAATTGGAAAAGGCTGAAGTGTGTGACAATCTTGAACTTAAAAAAGATTATTTATCATTTGTAGTAGTTGGCGGCGGATTTAGTGGCATTGAGGTGGCTGGTGAAATTAACGAGCTTGTGAGGAAGGGTGCTAGATTTTATAGCAATTTTTCCCCCAGCGATATTTCAGTAACGGTTATTCATTCTCGCGATCAGATTTTACCTGAGGTCAATGCTAAATTAGGAGCATTTGCTCAAAAAAAGATGGAAAAAGCAGGCATTAAATTTATTCTAAACGCCGCTGCAGCTAGTGCACGATCTGAAGGAGTATTGCTCAAGAATGGCACATTAGTCAAAGGACGGACCATTATCTGCACCATAGGAACTACCCCACATCATTTGATTGAGCGCCTAGACATAGCGAAAAATAGGGGGCGAATAGTGGCAGAGGCTGATATGAGCTTGTCAGGGTACCCAAACATCTGGTCTATTGGAGATTGTGCTGCCATAGTTAATCTTAACGACAATGCTCTTAGTCCTCCAATTGCCCAGTTCGCTGAAAGACAGGGAACGCAAGTAGCTAAAAATATTGTTGCTCGCTTAAACAACCAACCCACCCAACCATTTTCTTTCAAAATGCTAGGGTCTCTTTGCTCCATTGGTGGTTTCAATGCAGTAGCAGAAATGTTAGGCTTTCGAATTTCCGGATTTTTGGCCTGGTTTGTTTGGCGGGGAGTTTATCTTATTAAAACACCTTCTATCCCTCAAAAGATCAAAGTTGGGTTGGAATGGGCTACAGACCTAATATTTCCAAGAACATTGGCATATTTGAAAATAGATCGCACAAGGCGAGTTAGTCGTCTCTACTTTCCTACTGGTGAATTTGTTTTTCGCACTGGAGATGCGGCTACCGATTTTTATGGTATTGAAAAAGGGCAAGTAGAAATACTGGGGACTGCAAATGCCTCCGGTAAACAAGATATTCTTGCCATTCTTGGTCCAGGAGATTTCTTTGGAGAAGGAGCACTTATTCAAGGTCATTTGCGCCAAGCTAGTGTAAAAGCACGCACAGACCTTGAATTAGTGGCTATGGGAAGGAATGTCTTTAGTGATATTTCAGGGGCTCTGCGTCCTTTGAAAGATGCTCTCGGGCAAACAATTCGTCGCCGGACAAATTTTTGGAGCAATCTTGGCCAAGCACAAAAGATACTAAAAGACATTCCGCTTGAAACCATTATGGAACCATTGCGGTCTAAGCCACTTAGGCAGAACGCTCTCATAGGTGATGCCGTAGCTGTTATTAATCAGGAGAGATTAGACATTTGTGCTGTGGTTGATGATCAAGATTCATTAGTTGGTATAGTTACACGATCTGATTTGTTTCGCGTGGTTGAAGTGGCTGCCGCTTTGACAAATGGATACACAAAGCATGTCACCGTAAATGATATCATGGTAACAAAACCTATAGTTATATCTATGAACGATTCTGCGCTGACTGCAGTGGACACCATGCGCGAACACGGCTTTAAACTTCTACCAGTAGTGGAAAATAAAGAAAACTGCAAAGTCGTTGGTTATGTTCGAATAGAAAAGATCATGGACTTAGTAATTAAACGACTCACAGTTGATAGGCAGGATTCAGCGTTAACTAGTCATAGTAGATAATGATTCATTATAAATATTCTTTTTGAACTCTTATGCCACTCAGCAATATAAATATTGCCCCTTTGTTTCGGGCTTTCACACACAAAGCGAGGCCATAACTTACTTGTGCTAATGATGTAAGGAGCGACATTCTTCCATTAGGACCATAATCCAATGAACTAGGTATTTAACCCTTTGCCAGTCTAGCTGTTAGTTGTTTAAGTCAGCATAATAACGTGCTTGATCCGAATCTGCTCGAGCACGATCAGCGGCAGCTCTTGCCCGATCTGCGTATTGCTTAGCAGTTGGATCTCCCTTTTGTGATGCTTGATAAATTTTATCTGAAGCTCTTCGAGCAATTTTAGCCGCATAATAAGCTTCAGACGCATCATCGCCAAGTCGCCATTTATCTTTTTCATGTCGTGCTTTTTCTTCTGCATCGTGAGCGCGACTCGCTTGATTTTCGGCTTCCTGCCAGTCACTATAAGCATCGCTGTTCTGCTGCCCGAAAGCGGAGGGTCCTAACGTCGCGACAAATATGTAATAGCAGATGAAAAGAATAGTACGCACAAATTTCATATTTAGGGAACTGTACATTTAAAGCAAAGCGTAAGTTTAGCCAATAATAATCGATAGCAATTCTATCATTCTTTAATATATGCTGAATTAACAAGACAATCTAAAGCGCCAAAACTATGCCAGTTATTTCTACGATGCATCTATTATAGTCAGGCTGGCAAGTTGTAGATTTCACAAATACATCAAACCATGTCACCCAGTCTACTACTCACCTGATCAAAAGACTGGGGCTTCGAGTATGCTATGAACACTTATAATATTATGCTTACTGGATGGTGCTTTCATTAAATAAACTATGATTCCGTCAATATATTTATGGAGTGCTGGCTCAGCATTATTTGCTTTTATTGGCATGTTAATTGCCCACCGCTTCGTCAAGCCAATAGACTTTAAAGAAAATCAACCTGCCCTTGATGCCACGTTGAATATTGTCGGGACCCTGGTATCAATTCTTTTAGGGTTGTTAGTTGCTGCTTCTTTGAATAATTATCAAACTTTGGAATCATCTATAGATTCTGAAGCAACTAGTATTTCTGAGGTGGCTAGACTTTCATTTGGCTTGCCGAGTGATGAAAGAAAAGAAATTTTAAAAGGATGCCTTGACTATTGTGATCGTATTGTCAAAGATGAATGGCCTGCGTTAAAAACTGGACAAGTGAACGAATTGGTTGTGATGAGCTATGCAAACCTTTTGAAACGAATAGTCACTTTTAATCCAAAAACCGCCGGGCAAACAAATATACAAACGGCTCTCATAACTGCCGTACAAGATTGGGGTAATTATCGTCGTCAAAGAATTCTTTGGCTCAATAAAAGTTGGGACAGAAATTTAATGCCAGTATTATTTATGTGCTCATTCATCGTACTTATATTTGCTTATCTCTATGTTAGGCGCAGCTCAATAATTTTGCATGGTTTCTTGATATGCTTTGTTGCTGCAGCACTAGGGGCTAATTTGGGTTTGATATTTATGCTCAATCATCCTTTCAGTGGAGATTGGACAATCCAACCTAGAGGTTTTGAGCTAAACTCGCAATTAATTAAAAAATATACCGATGTTCGTTTATACTAGCAAATCTATATTTTTACTGCAGCTAGACCTTCCGAAAAAGGAAAAGCAAGCGCATATTTAGCAGGGATAACCATATTTCCGGTCTTATCAATATAACCCTGCTTGCTTGAATAACTTTGATCAATCCGCACAGCAGCTCGTCCTTCAGAAAATGCTTCAGCAGCATCGTACTTGGGTGGTATTATCCAAGCTCCAGTCTTATCGATATAACCCCATTTATAGTGATGCTTCTCTATTTTCCCTTCTATGCCGACTGCTGCTAGCCCTTCGTGAAAATCACCGGCTTTATCAAACGCCGGTTGAATAATTACTTTGCCTTTTTTGTCTATATAACCAAATTTGTCCGGACTTAAAGTTATAGCAGCAAGTCCTTCGGAAAAATCTTGTGCTGCACCGACAAATTCTTGAGTTACTTTTTTTCCGTTGCGATCGACATACCAATTCTCTTGCGCACTCTGATCGTGTAAATTTCGCCTGCTTACTCTGAGCAATCCCTCAGAGCACCGACCTGACAATTCAGAATTCTCCGGCTCGAAGACAGTCATTCCTCTTGTGTCTATCAAAGTGTTGTGGTTAAACTTTGCTGGAAAAACAATTGCTCTTCCTTCTGAAAATGGCCATGCGCAATAAAATGATGGTGTCACAGCATAAGCTCCAGATTTATTTATATATCCCATAGATCCATTGGCAAGTTCAACAGCACACAGGCCATCCTGAAAGTACATAAATCCACAATGAAGCCAATGAGGATTAAAGTCTTTTTGAATAATCAAATTGCCTGAATGATCGACAAACCCGCATTTGTCATGAGATTGTACGCAGGCCAAACCTTCTGAAAAATCACCGACTGTGTCATATTGCGGGTCTATAACAATATTGCCCTTCTTGTCTGCAAATCCCCACTGTTTTCCCATAGCTATCGCTGCTAATCCCTCGTGAAAGCTCTTTTGAGTAAGGTACGTATAGCTTAGCGACCCTTCTCCAATACCTCTTACACGATCAAACGTTGCTGGAATAACCAATTTACCTTCTTTGTCAATGAATCCCCATTTTGTTGAAGGCCAAAATGGTATATCAAATATGCCCACTATAAATACTAAAGCGATAATAAGCAAAAATAGCCGAGCCAGCATAAATACCTCAGGCGAACAGACGCTCACACACTAATAATACACGTGAGATTTGACCATAGTTTTGAGTGCTTATGAGTAAGTAAATGGTCCTTGCATTAAATCGCATAAAAAACTTGCCAAGGTGATGTATACATTCAGTCGGGCGCAGTAAAATAAGAGAGGTCTAAAAAAGGGAGATTGATATGTTGAAAAGGGTCGCACTCACTGTAGTATCAGTATTAGTACTGTTTCCACCCGGTGCTTTTTGCACAATAGAGACCGATATAAATAATGCAGACCTGCAAAGAAACGAATTGCTTAAAAAAGTAGCTAATGGTTTAGTAAGTGGCAAAGTTTCAATTGAAGATGCTCAAAAATTAAAAGGCGAACTTGACAATGTTGTTAAGTTGGAGACTAGAGCACAAGAAGATCCTCTTACTAGTCCCGAACGCCTGCAAGAAATTAACAATACATTGAAAGAAATTCAGACTCATATTGATGCTTCAACCCATCCAACAAAAGTTTGGATCGGTATAGATAGTCGCGATAGAACACTTGACCAAAAAATTACTGATGCCTTAGACAGAAAGGCAATTTCTAAAGAACAAGCAGAAGGACTCAAGCAACAATATGATGAGTTACGTGCGCGTGAAGCAAACGGTGATCCAACTCATGGATTTGAATTTGATGATGCCATATCCTTGGCTGTTGATACTCAAACGCTCGGTAGCAATATCGATAAAGCTATTGCTGGAAAGTAAGTCTATTTAGCAATGACAGATCAATTTAAAAATCGCCTTGAGCGATGGAAACGTTCTTTAATCGATCTCACTAAACGTAATCGATTACTGAATTACAATCCAAGTCGCGTCACTACTATTCAAATCAGGAGCGAAGCAAGCACAGAGCTGTTTCGCTTGGTACAGCTTGACGGTAAACCGATGAAATTTTTACCTGCTCAAGAAATACTCGATGCTGTCCCAGCAAAAGATAAATTTTTAGAAACAGTTCTGTCTGAAGAGAAACTCAACGATAGTCTTTTACGTATTTATCGCAAATCATCAAGTTTATTTGAAGAACAAGGATTGAGCACTCTTTTCATGGCTTTAGGGATGCTTGAATGGTATGAATCTGACGATTCAGAAGCACCGTTGAAAGCACCTCTATTATTATTACCAGTGGATTTGACCCGTAAATTAGCATGGCAAGATTTTTCGCTAAAAACTACCGGAGACGATCCTGTTATCAATCCAGCTCTCATTGAACAATTACGGCTGGGTTACGAACTTTTAATGCCTGAGCTTCCGGAAAGTCTGGATGAATTCGATTTGGATTTATTCTTTTCCACCGTACAAGAAATAATTAGTAAGCAAAAACGCTGGCGAATAAACAAAGATATTTATTTGGATTTCTTTTCTTTTCAAAAATTTCTCATGTATAAAGACATGGAGCGCTACGAAGAGCACTATTATCAAAACAGTTTGATTCAAGCATTGTGTAATGCGAGTGGTAGCAAAATTGCTGCTTTGCCGTCCGACATTGAAAAGGCCGATCTCGATCAAGTATTGTTGCCCGAATCAACTTTTCACGTGCTTGATGCTGACTCTTCTCAGCAAAGAGCTATTTTAGCAGTAAAATCAAAGCATAATCTGATTATCGAAGGACCACCAGGCACTGGTAAGTCGCAAACTATCGCCAATTTAATTGCTGATGCTTTATCTGACAAAAAAACTGTTCTATTTGTCAGCGAAAAAATGGCAGCTCTTGAAGTGGTCTACAAACGCTTAGAAACAATAGGATTGCATGATTTTTGCCTCCAGCTTCATAGCCATAAAACTAATAAGCGAGCTGTTTACGATGAAATCATTAGAGTCTTAGATAATACCCGCCCGCTCGACCACACTAAGGACGCTGACCTGACTCACTTAGGATTTTTAAAAGACTTTTTAAATAAATATGCTCAACAATTACACACTCCATTTGGAAAATTAGCCGAAAAGCCATTTGACGTTTTAGGACAACTAGCCTTGGTTCTGGGTAGGGCACCGATTATAGAGGCTCCGATTACCAACATAGCTGCTGTTGATCAAATAAGCCTCCAAGAGACCTGCTCTAACTTACTAGATTTAGTCAATGTACTTTCAGACTTAGGCGATCCTAAAAAGCACTCATGGCATGGCAGTGAATTAAGAGTTATCAGCAATGCCGAATTAGCCACTTTGCATGAAGCTCTGGCAAAGGCAATAAAATCCTATGTAGAAATTATGCAGACGATAAATAGCTTTGCAGAAGAGTTAGGCATATTGGTCCCTAACACAATCAAAGAAATTAATACTTTGTGCGAGGCCGCTAACGCTATTGCTGAGTCGCCGGGAGCCGACAAAACGGACTTGGAAAATAGCAAATGGGATGTTTTACCCGTGGCAGCTATAGATCTTTTAAAACACGGTTATAACTTTGAAAATTTAGAACAAAAAATACTAACTTGCTTTAAACCAGAATTAGTAAATGTAGAACTTACAGATGTGCGCAATCGATTTAATAATTACAGCAAGTCTTGGACTAGATTCATCAAACCAAATTATTGGAAAGACAGACAATTTTTATTAGACTATTTGCTTCCTGATTATAAACATCTGCCAGCCAATGAGTTATCTTTGCATTTAAACGCTATTAAAGCATATCAATCTGAAAAAGCTTATTTAATACAAAAGAACGAAATAGGACAAAGTCTATTTGGTAGTCGCTGGCAGGGTATAGCCAGCAATTGGCGAGATTTAGAAAGATACGGTCTCTGGCTTGTCCGTATGCGTCAATATATTATTGCTGGTATTTTGCAAGAAAAGGCCATTATCTTAATTACTCAAGGAAAGATAAATTCCAAACAAATACAAAACACTACTAAAGAGTTGCAGGAACAATTAGGCTATCTTGTCGCTAGTCTGCAAGAAATTATAGAGAGAGCAAAACTCTCTACCGTGGCTGCCCAATTACTAAGTTCAGATGGTAATATAACAAAAGCTCAAACTTGGCTTGATTCTTTGCTGGCAAATATACAGCGTTTGCATCAACTGACCGTTTATAACGATAAATTAGCCATTTGCTTAGCAAGCATAGCCGGTCCAGTGATCAAGCGGTTTTTGGAAGAAAAGTATGATACATCTCAATTAGTACAAACATTTAAGCGATTTTTCTATGAAAGATGGCTGGATTTAGTATTTATAGAACGTCCTCGCTTAGCCGCTTTCAATTCCTTAGTTCATGAACAAAAAATTGATGACTTTCGTGGCTTAGATCTAAAGTCAATCAAACTATCTCGTCAACGTTTGCTGCACAAACTATACACTGGCCGTGAATTACAATTAGCCAATCCTTTATTGAGTATCGAACTTGGCATTTTGCAACGTGAATTGCGAAAGAAAGCCAGACATATACCATTGCGCAAATTATTTACTAAAGCACCTAATATCATGCGGGCAGTCAAACCTTGCTTTATGATGAGCCCAATGTCAGCAGCTCTATTTTTAGATCCAAATATTTCTAATTTTGATTTAGTAATTTTTGACGAGGCTAGTCAGGTATCTACAGAGGATGCAGTCGGTTCTTTAGTTCGCGCTAAACAAGCAGTGGTAGTCGGTGATCCTAAACAATTGCCACCAACTAACTTCTTTCAAATGCAAATTCTGCAAGCAGACGAACAAGCGGCTGACGAAGATAGCATATTAGATGATGTGGACAGTGTTTTAGATGAATTTGTAAGCGTTGGCTTTCCCAAGCAGTCATTATTGTGGCATTATCGCAGTCAGCACGAATCGCTGATTGAATTTTCAAACAGACATTTTTACAAGAATCTACTTACTTTTCCTGCTCCGCATAATGGTAACGATGAATTGGGTTTGCAATTTAATTTTGTCGGTGGAGTTTATAAAGGACAAGGTGTCAATCCAATCGAAGCAAGAGCTGTAGCCGAGGCTGTTTGTGAGCACATAAAGAAACATCCTGATTTATCTTTAGGGGTTGGCACTTTCAATATGAATCAGCAACAATTGATTCTAGATGAATTAGAGCAACGTCGACGCAATGATCCATCGTTAGAATTTTTCTTTGCCAAAAAAGGCGAAGATCAGTTTTTTGTCAAAAATCTGGAAAATATACAAGGCGATGAGAGAGACGTAATTATTATTAGTATTACTTATGGTCCGGACGAATTTGGACGTATAAGATACAATTTTGGTCCAGTAAATGGAGAAAATGGTTGGCGTCGTTTAAATGTAATTTTTACTCGTGCCAAGCGCTGTTTGAAAGTATTTTCTTCTATGCATGGAGATGAAATTGATCCAGCAAAGGTACAAAGCCAAGGCGCTAAGCTCTTGAGAGACTTCCTTATTTTCGCTGAGAAACGACCGCGTGACTTAACTATATCTAACACTAAAGTCGAAATAGATACTCCATTTGAACTCTCAGTATATGAGGAATTGACTAAACGTGGCTTAAATATCGTTCCGCGAGTTGGCCAATCCGGTTATCGTATAGATTTTGGTGTTATAAGCAACGAAGATCCTAATTGCTTTATTGCTGGTATAGAATGCGATAGCACAAATTACTATTCTGCTTCAACTGCCCGCGATCGCGATCGGTTAAGACAAAAAGTATTAGAGGATTTAGGCTGGACTATCATACGAGTGTGGTCGATTGATTGGTGGCGTGATAAAGCAGGACAAATAGAACGGGTCCTTAGAATGATTGCGCAAGCTCAGAATAAAGAGGTTTCTCCAGCAAACGACAGTCAATCCGTTGAAATATCCGAGGTAATTAATTTAGAACCAACCAAACATAATTTTGACCCGATTATTCAAGAGTCTACTGCTCCCCATAGAGCATTTGGTAATCTTAATGATTCATCCAATGCTGTATACTTAAATGACGATCAAGCGCCAAGTGTGCCACCATATAAATTGACCCTACTAAGTCCTTTTGGTACTGCAGAAGAATTTGCTCAAGTACCTGGCGCACAAATTGTCGAAATATTGCAACGCATTATTGTGCGCGAGACTCCGATTCATATTACTGATATTTCAAAACGAGTGGCTTCTTTTTGGGAAATCACTCGTTTAAATAAACAAATAAAAGAAAGAATTGATCAGTCCCTATCTGAGCTTGTACGCCTTAATAAGATAATAATAAAGAGCGACTTTATTTGGAGTCTGCCAGAACCCGCTAATATGGTTCGTAATAGACAAGGTTTAGATTATGTTTTTGATCCGGACCAAATTTGTGCTGAAGAATACGAACAGGCCGTTACGCTAATATTGCATGCATATGGCACGCGTATAAAAGATCGCTTAATCCAAGATGTGGCACGTCTTTTAGGTTTTGCCAGAGCAGGACAAAAAATTACTTTGCATGTTTCTGACATAATTCAAAAACTTACAGATACTAACAAAATTACCAATGTCGCCACTGGTTTAACGCTTATCAAGCCTGAGCTAGAGAGCGAACTAATTCCGCTAAATAGCGAAGCGGAAATGATTAATACTATGCCAACCCTGTAACATCATACGTAGCGCAAAATAGAATGAGTCTGAATAGGCGTAGTCCTTGCCGGACAGATAAACATTCGCTAATAAGCAAGTTATCGAGTTATCAAAAGTGAAATAAGTTGGAACCTTATTCTAATCTTGTTGTTCGATTGTTTCCGCACATTCAGCGGACTTAAAACATTGGACATAGTTTATATACTCAAACTTTAAAGATAATCTTGTATGATATATCCGTTGTATAGCTGCCCATAAGCGGCATAACTTTTATTAGCATTAATTCATGAGGGCCAAAGATGAAAATTAAAACACCATTGTTCATTCTCGCACCGGTGGCCATTTCTTTCTTATTGAGCAATGTGATTTCTTCGGCACAAATGCCTCAACAATACGCAAACCCTAATCAGACCGCAATGATCTTCTATCCTGTAGAACTAGGTCCGGACGGAAAGCAATATATAACTACCAAAGCTGGCTATAAAGTAAGCGTACCAGGACTGGGAATTGCGCCTAATGCTGGACAAATAGCTGTGTATAGAGATCCGCAAAATAATTTTTGGTATGTAGATAAAAATGGAAATCCAACGCCGGTTTCTCCTCAACAAATGCAGAGTGTAATGTCTCAAATGCAAACGCAATCGATGCAGCGTGGACAAGTACAATACGGACAATATCCTCAGGGAATGCCACCACAGAATATGTACGGGCAGGCAGCAGCACCAGCAGCTGCGGCTGCTCCGGTCGCTGCGGCCCCAAGCCAACCTCAACAAAGTAGCAATAATAATAACGGAAGCTCAGCGATGATGACAGGACTTGCTGCTGCAGGCGGGGCTGCTATGGGCTCAATGGTAACCAATTCTATGTACAACAATAATAATTCACAGTATGGTTACGGTGGTGTGCCTTATGGTTCGCCAGTTTATAAACAACCAAATGGACAATATTATTATGCCAATCAAGCTGGTAAGCCAGTTTATGTAGCACCAAATAGCACCAATGCTGCAGCCTATAGTGAATATGATAAGCAACCAAGCGCTTATTCTGGACAGCAAGCCCAAGCTGCCTATCAACAGCAGCAGAACGAACAAAACGCGGCAAAACAACAAAACGAACAAAAAGCTCAATCGGCTTATACTCAACAACAAACGCAAAATGAGCAAAAGCAACAGCAAGCCAAACAAATGGCTGAACAAAACGAGGGCTCTGGACGAAGAAGGGGTCGTCATAAGGATGAATCTGCCTCAGCTCAATCTGTGCAGGCTGCTGCAGAGCAAAACGGCTCTGAAAAGAGAAGAGGACGTTTGCGTAGGGATGATTCTGGCTCAAATGAACTGGGGCAGGGCAATGACGCAGGGCGCTTAGGCAGACGTTTTTGAGAACAATAGTTTTTTGCATTAGATTATTAAACTTGAATTTTCTAGTTGAGCTGCCATAACACAAATGAAAATCATTGCTAAAGCGGCATGGATTGACAAATTCAGCGCTCGGGTTCAATATGTAATTATTGACTGGTTTATACCCATTCTGGAGGTATTGCGATGACTTGTACAACTCATAATAACCATGAGCACAAACATAGTACTGGTTGCGGACACAAAGGTATAAAGCATGAGGATCATATAGATTATTTGCATGAAGATCATTTGCATCACATGCATGGTGATCATGTTGATGAGCATTCTTTATCTCAAAGCAATCAAAATAAGTCTACTTGTACGCCCGAACACAAATGTTCTACGCATGAAGCGTCTCATAAACATGGTATTGGCTGTGGACACGAAGCGGTGCCGCATGATAACCATGTTGACTATTTAGTCGGCGAGCATTTGCATCACCCATGCAATGATCATTGTGATCATCATGGTTACGTGGCAATTGCTTAATCATTCTTGAGCTAAGTAAAACACGATAAAGAAAATCTTTCATCAATTAATAATTCAAGAAGTAGATTGTCAGGGGCTGGACTGGCACTATTCCTATCGATAAGTGATGCACTTTCTCAGCCATTTCCAGCTAACTTGGCACACCTTACCTTCTTTGTTGCAAAGTCCAAAAACGTACTTTTGTGTTTCAAGAGGTATTTTAGCGCAATAGTTTTAAGTACTTTGTTATCCGTATATATTTTACATAAACATCTAGCGCTAGTACTAGTAAACTGGAAGTATGTGTTCTTTTCGACTGGGCGTTGGTTCAGCGAAAAGTAGAAATTCTAAATAGGGTGACATGCTTTCCAGGAAGTTTAGTTACCTATAAATAGACTGGCACCATTGGGGCTTTTTGTGGGTAATAGTATTTGTTCAAAATTGAAAATGTCTGCCAGAATAGCCTGCCTGATCATTTTATTGGTCAATTCTATTCAAGTAGCATTTACAGCAGACAATAGTTCAAATAAATCTGCTGAACCACCAATAATACAGCTTCATCCGCGAATAGAACAAAACGTAATCGATAAACCATTCACGCTCAAAGGGGCGGTTGAATATGCGCAGCAATATTATCCACAAATGTTGAGGGGGCAGTCTGAGGTGCGTGCCGCAACGAGAAACGTCACTATTCAAAAAATGAATGAATATTTGCCAGATGCATTGCTGCAATATCAAGAAATCCTAGCCAGTCATAATAAAACCTCCCAAATATTTTTTGGTAGTCCTGTGTTCCCGGCGATAAGCGGTCCTTCGACGGGTAACAATACTGACATGACACCAATATTTTTTGCTGCAGGAGGGTTTAGCATTGATTGGGCACCACTCGATTTTGGACTACACAAAGCAAGAATAACGCTTGCTAAAGCATTAGCCGAGCAAGTGCGCAAACATTATGCTTCTACTAGTTTGGATATTGCATTGACTGCGGCGAATGCCTATCTGGACGCTGTAATTGCAATCGAGCAAGTAAAAGCAGCTGAATTAAATTTGACATCCTTCCAACAATTCCATCAAGTCGTGCATGCGCAGGTAGAGGCGTCATTGAAACCGGGTGCAGATGAGTCATTAGCTCTTGCTCAATTAGCCAATGCTCAAAATAACCTCATTCGAGCAAAACTATCGCGAGATTTGTCGTTTGCGAATCTTGCTAATTCTATTGGCTTAGGTGGTAAGCGTATTGACATAAATCCGATAGGTATTGCAGAACAGAATGAACCGGCGAATATCCAAAAAGGGCAACCAATATTTGAAGACGTACCAATTTTGCAAGCCTCAAATGCAGCATTGCTATCAGCAATTGCTCAAAAGAAAGTTCTGGATAAAGAATATTATCCCATTTTTCATTTCCTTGGTGGTGTAAATGTGAGAGGCTCAGGCTTAAGCCCCACAGTGGCAGGTCAGCGTCAATCAGCAGATGCAAGTGGCGTTTTGCCCACAGTTCCTAATTATCAAGTCGCTCTTATTATAAACTGGAATTTTTTAGATATTTTCCGTTTGCATCAAGAGAAAAAGGTACAATTAGAGCGTATTTATCAACAGCAACAAGATTACAATCTAGTCTTACAAAATCTCCGTACAGAAGACATGCAGGCTCGTGATCGTGTGCAAGCCGCTCTCGATTTAGCCGCAAATATGCCAATTCAAGTGCAAGCTGCCGTAATTGCTACACAGCAAGCAGAGGCTCGTTATAAGACCGGTCTTGGATCGATTGCCCAAGTTGCTCAAGCAAACGAAACACTAGCTCAATCGCGCGTGCAAGAAGCAATTGCTAAAGTGGGTGTTTGGCGAGCTTTATTGTCTGTTGCTTCTGTGCATGGCGACATACAGCCATTACTCTCAGAAGCAGATCATATTCAAAAAGGTATGTAGAACATGTGGTTAATAAGATTAGCAATGCGGCGCCCAGTTACCATAATAGTAGCTGTTGTAGCCACGGTGCTACTCGCCGTTTTAGCAACAACCAGAATGAAAGTAGATATTTTCCCTGCCATTGATCTGCCTCGGATAACTGTTATTCAGCCTTATGGAGGTATGGATGCCACCCAATTGGAAGGCTACTTGGTCACCTTTTATGAACAACACTTTTTTTACATAAGTGGTGTTGATCATGTTTCTTCGCGTTCTATCCAAAGTGCTTCAGTGATAGATATATATTTTCAACCAGGAACAGAAATGGCGGATGCTATGGCTCAAGTTGTTGCTCAAGTGCAGCGTTCTCGATCATATATGCCCCCAGGTACAGTGACACCATTTATTGTCAGATATGATGTTGGCAGTGTACCAGTTGGGTTTTTAGTTTTTTCTAGTCCGACTCGTAATTTAGGTCAAATTCAAGATATTGTGTATGCACGTGTCCGGCCGGTAGTCTCAACCACACCTGGTGTATCAACACCACCACCATTTGGCGGCAACCAGCGCTCAATTGTAATTACAGTCGATGCCAGCAAATTAAATGAATACCATTTGTCTATCGAAGATGTGGTGAAGGCCATAAATAATGGCAATGTAATCGAGCCTTCAGGCGTCGTCCGTACTGGCAATTTACAAAGAATTTCTTCAATCAATTCAGTTGTCGGAAACATTCAGGAAATGGCTAGTATTCCTCTAAAAAACGTCTCAGGAACAGCTGTAGTTTATTTGCGAGATATCGCATCGATACAAGACACAACAGATATTCTCACCGGTTACGCCCTGGTAAACGGGCGGCGGACCGTGTATATGGCCATTTCCAAACAGGCTAGCGCCTCTACTTTGTCTGTCGTGGAAGGCATCAAACAAAAAATTTCTTATATGCAATCGCTTTTGCCCGAAGATGTGAAAGTTTCATTTGCTTTTGATCAATCGATTTATGTCACTGAATCTTTAATAGGGCTTTTAATAGAAGGGGGAATTGGCGCACTTCTTACTGGCGGCGTTGTTTTATTATTCCTGCGTGATTGGCGCAGCTCTTTAATTGTTGTTTTAAATATACCTTTTGCTCTTTTAGCTGCTGTAGTCGGTTTGTGGGTCAGTGGACAGACAATTAATATAATGACGTTAAGCGGGCTTGCCTTAGCTGTGGGTATTCTTGTCGATGAAGCAACGGTGACAATTGAGAATATTCATAGCCATTTAAGCCGGGAGCGACTTTTATTTAAATCTATCTATGATGCCTCATTAGAGGTAGTTATACCAAGGTTGTTGGCAATGCTTTCAGTAGTCTCGGTATTTTTGCCCTCTTTCTTTATGGTAGGTCCAACTAAATCGTTATTTGTACCATTATCATTAGCAGTGGGATTGGCTATGTTCGCTTCATATATATTATCTGGCACATTTGTGCCAGCAATGAGCGGTTGGTTATTAAAACCCCATTCCCATGACGTTAAGACAGCTAAAACAGAATCTGCGTTAATAGGCCGCTTGCGGTCGAAGTATCAGCGAGCTCTTATAAGACTGTTCGATGTTCGCACTGCTGTGCTATGCATTTTTGTCTTAGCATGTTTAACTTCACTACTAATCTATCCTACCTTAGGAACCGAAATATTTCCCACTGGTAATGCCAAGGGTTTTCAATTACGACTGAAAGCACCCATAGGCACTCGCTTTGAAATAACAGAAGACATAACCAAAGAGATACTGCAAACCATAAACAATGATGTTGGCGCAAATAACGTCGAAGTGTCAATTAGTTATGTTGGCTCCCAACCCACAACCTATGCCATAGCTAATGCTTATATGTGGACCAGTGGTCCTCAGGAAGCAATAATACTTGTGTCTTTCAAAGAAAAGGCAAAAGTGCAAATAAAGTCCTTAGAAGAGCGCTTGCGCAAACAATTTGCTAAACAATATAAAGACTGTCAATTCACATTTGAAGCTGGAGACATTGTCAACAAAGTTATGGATTTTGGTGCTTCTACTCCTATTCAAGTAGATATTGATGGTCCAAATTATGACAATGTTAAAAGCTACACTTATCAGCTATTAACTGAATTACAAAAATTGAAATCTTTACGGGATGTTGGAATTGTTCAACCATTGGATTATCCTACGGTGGACGTTATTGTGGATCGAATTAGAGCTGGCCAACTTGGGGTAAGCGTAAGAGATGTTGGGCAAGCTCTAGTTTCATCCACTTATTCCAGTCGATTTGTCACCCCTATCTATTGGCGTGATGAAAAAAATGGACTATCGTACCAGGTACAAATACAAGTCCCTCAGGGCGACATTGATTCTGCACAAGCGGTTGGCAATATCCCGATTAAAACTGGTAACTATGCTGGCCCATTTGTTCGCGATGTTGCTAGTGTTAATTACGGCACCATGCCAGGCGAACTAGATCACTACAATATGCGCCGCACTATTTCTATCTCTGCCAATATAGCGACTGATGATCTGGGGGGAGCAGCCAAAGATGTAGAACAAGCAATAGATCGGCTTGGACACCCACCGCGCGGGTTAAAAGTGACAATTCGCGGACAAGTGCCAACCATGCATGAAACATTCTTTGCCCTAAGTCTAGGTGTAATCTTTGCCATCGTCGCTATTTTTCTTTTACTTGTATCTTTTTTCCAATCCATAACTCTCTCGCTCATAATAATTTCTATTGTTCCGGCCATTTTATTTGGTGCCTTGCTTGCTTTGCTTTTGACACATACAACCCTCAATGTACAATCATTCATGGGAGCAATCATGGCCACAGGTGTGGGCGTAGCTAACAGTATCCTGGTGGTTGTATTCGCAGAAGAACGACGTGCCCTAGGTATTTCAGCAAAATCTGCTGCAATCACAGGAGCAGCTGCTCGACTGCGTCCTGTTTTGATGACTAGTATCGCTATGATTGCGGGAATGATTCCTATGGCTCTTGGTCTAACTGAGGGAGGTGATCGTGCAGCACCGCTTGGCAGAGCTGTTATAGGGGGACTGTTAGTATCTACAAATGCAGTTTTACTGATTCTGCCAATTGTTTATGCTATCGTACAACGGAAAGCAACTCGTAAAGGTGTTTCTATGTTACCGGAGGATAACGCCGAAAATGCACAAGGGGATATGGAGATGCGTTTAGATGAAAATTCATCGGGAATGGTAAAACACTGATGACATTCAAATTAAATACATTGGGTTACATCGCTCTTGTCTCTTGCACTTTACTATTCTCTTCGTGCGGCAAGAAACAGGCTGCAAATCGAGAATCAGAAATGCCAACAATAAGTGAAGAAAAGCAATTACCCACTATAACTGTAGTAAAAGTGCAAAAACTTAAGCTAAACAGCCAACTGAAATTACCCGGAGAACTTTTAGCTTATCAAAATGTGCCTATCCATGCCAAAGTAGAAGGATACATAAAATGGATAGGAGTAGATAGAGGCTCTATAGTCAAAAAGGGACAAGAGATGATCACAATCTTTTGTCCTGAACTTGAAGAAAAGGTCAAGGAGGGTATGGCTAAGCTGGCTTCTGCAGAGTCTTCTTACAAACGTGCTCAATCAACGGAAGAGAGTGTAAAATCTAAATTAGTCGAAGCCCAGGCCAGACTTGACGCGGATTCTTTAACTTTCCAGAGACTCGAACGCGCTGCTAAAACACCAGGGGCAGTGGCACAAAACGAAGTAGATATCCAACAAAAAGCTGTAGAATCAGATCATGCGCGTGTTGAGTCTATCAAGCAAGAAATAGCGGCAGCTAAGAATTTGGTTTTAGCCGAAGACCATAATGTTCAAGCAGCCCGAGAAGTTCTAAACGCTATAAAAGATATGAATGCATATTTAACTATTAAAGCGCCATTTGATGGTGTAATTACCGAGAGAAATGTACACGAAGGCAGCATTGTGGCCGTAGACGCAGCCCGCAATGCAAGCGCACTACCTCTGTTACGAATTCAGCAAAAAGATATTTTACGCCTAGTAGTGTCCATACCTGAATCTTCGATTTCCGGCATGACACTTGGGCAGCAAATAGAGTTCAGCGTACCTGCTTACATAGGTAAAGCATTTTATGGAGTAGTAGCGCGTCCTGGTTATGCCTTAGATACTTCCACTCGCACTATGCCTGTAGAACTCAATGTATATAATACTGACGGTTCTCTTGAACCGGGTATGTTTGCCACTGTTCATTGGCTAGTGACACGGCCCTATGAAACTTTATTTGTGCCTTATTCTTCTGTAGACTCAGATCTCAAAGGTACCTATGTTAATCGTGTTAAAGACAACGTTATTGAACGTATTCCGGTGCAACGAGGACTATCGATGAATAATCTTGTTGAGATATCTGGTGATGTAGCAGAGGCGGACACAGTAGCGCTTAAAGCTACTAATGAATTAAAAACAGGCACACATGTAATTATAAAAGTAGCGGATGAGAACGACTTAAAAGATAGTGTTAAGCATTCGTCTGCCGGAGGCGAATGATGAAAATTCGCCAAACGCTCAGTCTCTCTATTATATATTATTGCTCCATTTGTTCTGCATTTTCTCAACCTAGCACAGTGAGCAACGGCAGTTCTATTGCTCCCAGTAGCGGACAACTTGAGAATTATGGCTTGAACGCACTGCAGAGCGGACAAACGGAGAGCGCTTTTCCAACCAGGCACTATCGTCTTCAAGGCACGGGAATCGGCAGCTCTTTCATAGGCACCACTTCACCAACTTCTGAAAGTACACCAGCTACAAAAACAGTAAATCCTCTTCCCACAAGAGTGACCGCTCCACAATTTCGCTTACCCAAATTAGATTCAACTTTTCCGGATATAAACAATCCGGCTGTGCAAACATTTACTCCTACCGTACCCAGGCAGCCACATACTAGTGCGTTAAGCAGCGCTCTGTATAAATCAACTTCTTTTGATTCAACCCCTTCCGGTTTAGGATTAGAGACACTGCCATCTTTCTCTAGCGGCAGATCGATGACAGATCAAATGCAATTTGATAGTTTTAATTCGTTTAGATAATCGCATATCTATTTTTTAGTTAAGTGTTCCATATCATCATTTCTTTTCAGCACAGGCCAATGCTCCTAGGGCGCCTGCATATCCTGCAATTGCTGCCCAATATAAAAGGCCAATTCCCCAGTTAAGGGAAATGAGTACTGCTAAAACAGACCCGGTTACAGAGCCAGCTCCATTAATTCCCCAATACCAAGGGACCATTTGTTCATCATCCCTTGTTGCCACAGTTAAGCCCACCGGAAAAGCCATCCCCATAAAGAAACCCGCAGCACAAACTAATGTTGCCGATAGCATGATGCGAACCATGGTTTCGCTTTGAGAGAAGGCAGTAATTGTAACTGGTATTAAACAACCAATCACAGCTAAAGCTACTATTATTGGTATGAGGCGCGGCCAGAATTTTTCTTGGAATAAAAGTCCAAATCTTTTACTAAAGTAGCTTCCCAAGCCACTGGAAAGCAGCAAAAAGAAAACTACTACCGAAATGCCATATACAGGATGCCCAAGAAATACGATCAAGCGCTGAATGAGTGAAATTTCCACAAACATATAAGTAATGCCAATCAACAAAAAGAAACAAGCAAGTGGCGCAGATGCCTTGCTTGTAATGACAGTATTAGTAAATTTAATTGGCAAATAAATACACAAATACGTAAGGGCAATACTGATCACCAATACACAAACCAGAACCATTACTGCTGCCATATTGGCATCATACAAATAAGATTTAAGGTTGGCGTCAAAGAGATGCGAAGGCTTCAACATATTAAAGAAAAAGGGACTGTCGTCTGTAGGAGGCAAAATATTTATCGGCATTGTTGCAGCTACGGCATTAAAATCTTCTCCCGAAGCTATTTTGCCTATCAGATCATCTTCAGCAAAATCAGGACTTACTACAATGTCAAATTGATAGCGTTTTGCAATTTCCAAAATCTCCTTTAAATCAGAAGTAGAGAATGGCTGATTACAAACAAGAAGTGTTCCTACTCCTACGGCATCTGGATCTGAGACCGACATATTTCGAACAAGAACGATATGAGTCCTTGGATTGGCCACACCCATTTGTTTAAGAGCCTGAGCAGTTAATCCCACCAGTCTCAATATCTCGCCGCGTCCTTTGTGCGTATACCAGCGTGAAACAGTGAAAATGCCATGATCAGTTAAGTGGCTAAGAAAAACTTTCCAAGCTTCAACGGTATAAAGTGAGGCTTCGGTTAAAACATATGCACCATTAGTAGTAGCTGCCCAAGTATCGATAAAGGGCATTTGTATAATGTCATAGTGTTTGTTGTGTCGAGAGATATAACTACGGGCCTCATCATTTATAAAAGAAACTTTTGCATTTTGGTCAAGATGCCCAGTGAAATCACCAAAGCGTTTATTTACAGCGTTTAGAGTATTTTCATTTATTTCTATACCGGTGACATGCTTTGCATCAAAAACAAGTGCTGATATTAAATCTTTACCTCCACCAGCTCCTATGATAAGAACATTGGGGCTGGGAAATAAATAATAGGCTAAATTTGTGATGTCATATTTGAATACTGCTAGATTGCTCAAAACAGGATCCCAGCCAATGAGATTAGTCCTCGCAGAACCATCTATATCGAGATTTAAACCACGTATGCGCTGTTTAGAATGAAACACCTTGCTAATCGCAGCGGATACATAAACTGACGACGCTGGGTCACCAGATACGGCAATCCAAGAAAATGAGTTCCAACGTTCGTACAAAGGACAGCTTACTCTAGTTCCTTTTGCCCACAATATACGCATGAGAGGATTCTGGTCGAAATAACTTTTAGCATTTACAGCTAAAGCTATGGCTAAACAAACTAATACAACACTGCAACTAGAAATTAGACGTTTGGATTTTGCAGCAATGCTGAATATCAGTCCACAAAGAGCTGCCAATAGAGAAACTAAGAGAACAGCACTTATTCCGTCAAAAATACTTAAAGTCCATAAAATGCCTAAACAACCCAGACTGGCACCAATTAAGTCAACTGCATACAACTCGTTAAATTGTGCCGCGTAACGGGTGAAAATGAAAGATAAGAGTATGCCACCAAAAAGAAAAGGCAAACTGATCGACGTATAAGTAGCCGCAACATTTAACGGAATCAATTGACCATCTTGAATAAGACGAATATTTATATGTAATAGCATGGCCAATACTGAAGACAAGGCAAAGCCAATGGCGCATAGAGAGGAAACTGAGAATATATTTTGTTTTTCAAACCATTTTTCGTAGGCAAAAACCAACATACCACCAACCGATATGCCAAACATAGCTATTGATAAGGCCAAAAATGAAAAGTGATAATACATGGTCACACTAAAAATGCGCGTGAGTAATAACTCGTACATCAAGGTACAAAGAGCAATTAAAAACACGCCTATAAATATAGATTTATTTGCTTTAGTGAGGTTTTCGGGACACTGTTTCATACAAGACCGCCAATCAATATTATTTGGTTATAGATAAACCACCTTGAACACCAGAAACAAGAAAGTTTATATTATTTAGCCAATGCTGATCCGCTTTTTGCCCTGCCGGTAATTTTAATTTTCCATCCCTATCTTTTAAAGGTCCTTTAAAAATAACGAAGTTGCCATTCTTAATAGCATTTTCTGTGGCTAATACTTTATCACGCACATTCTCAGGTACTGCTTGACCAAAGTCGGCTAATTTACAATGGCCACCTTCTAACCCTTGTTTGTATGAGACGGGCTTCCAAGTATGATTAATAACTGATTCAGTAATTTTGACAAAAAGCGGTCCCCAATCTTGGCAGGCACCAGTTAACCAACCTTTTGGTGCTAGCGAATGACCGTCGGTGTAATAACCACATGAATAGACCCCAAATTTTTCACAGGTCCGCAAAACTGTATTTTGATTATCTTGAGCGTGAGCTATAACGTCACAACCATTATCAACTAAAGTCTTTACGGCATCAGCTTCCATTGGAGGATCAGACCAAGTATTGATCCAAATAACGCGGGTTTCTATTTTGGAATTTACCGATTTTGCTCCTAAGGTAAAAGCATTTATTGCAGCCAATATTTGATTTATAGGATGCGCAGCAATAAAGCCTAGCTTATTGCTTTTAGTCATATATCCTGCAACAATGCCAGCCAAATACATAGGCTGATACAAACGTGTGAAATAAGTACCGATATTTTTGCTGGAGTACTCGCGATTAACTTGCATAAATGTAACTTCAGGATGGCGACTCGCCACCCGTATCACTGGCTCAAGATAGCCATAAGAAGCCGTAAAAATAAGGCGGCAGCCCTGCGAGATCATTCTTTCTAGAACTCGTTCAGCTTCAGCGCTCTCAGGTATTTTTTCAGCTATCATTGTTTGGACACGATCGCTCAATTTTTTTTCTAAATACAGTCTGCCTTGATTGGTGGAATAATTCCAGCCCCAATCAGAGATTGGTCCAACTGCAAGAAAACCAACCTTTAAAACATTTTGGTTTGCGCCAGCCGAGGAAAATGGTAACCACAGAATAAAAGTTGCCATACAAGCGGCTAAGACAATGCTGGCAAAAGCGACAAACGATATTGATCTGGACTTTTCAAACAACAGTGCGATCTCCTTTAACATTGATCAACATTACGATTTGCATTTATTTTTTGGCAATACTTCCCTCTACTCCAGCTACCGCCCAATTCATGCCAGATAAATCTTTGTCAGTTAAAACTTTTCCCTGTTTCACTTTTAGATTCCCATCCCTATCCTTTAGTGGTCCTTTAAATATGAGAAGCTTACCTGATCCTATTTCTCTTACTACTTTATTCGCCTCATTGCTAACATCAACGGGAACTGACTTGCCATAGGACAATAGCCCTACATAACCGTCTTTTATACTGTAAAGATAATTGCCTGCTTTCCAAGTATGATCAATTACAGACTGGGCAATCTTTATATAAAGTGGACCCCAATTAAATCCCTGACCATTTAGCCAACTCTTAGGAGCAAGTTTTTGAAGATCGGCGCCAAAGCCAATACTATAAACACCATTTGCCTCACAAGTTTTTACTGTTGTCATAGATGAATCCAGTTCAGAAGCGATCACGTCTGCACCCAAATCAATCAATCCCTTTGTTGCTTCTGCCTCCAAGGTACCATCCTCCCAAGTATTAAGCCAAACAGCCCTTACAACGATTGTCGGATTTACAGATTTTGCTCCTAACGTAAATGCATTCAACGCAGCAATTAGAATTGGTACAGGATGCCCACCTATAAAGCCTAATTTGTTCTTCTTTGTTACTTTGCCTGCCACTACTCCTAGTGCATAATAAGACTCATATTGTCTTACAAAAAAAGTACCGACATTCGTCACAGACGGCGGAACACAACGCTGGCACTGCATAACAATAACGTCAGGATGTCTAGCAGCCGCTCTCAAAGCTGGCTCTAAATATCCGTAAGATGTGGTAAAAATAAGCTTATTCCCTTGCGCAATAAGCTTTTCTATCACACGTTCAACTTCAGCGCTTTCTGGAACATTCTCTATTACGGTAGTGGTCACTTTTCCTGCCATCGCTTTTTCAAGAAATAAACGTCCTTGATTATGCGCATAATTCCAACCCATATCATTTCCGCGACCAACAAGGATAAAACCAATCTTCAAAGGCTCCTTCTTAATTTCGCTATTGGCAATTACCGGACAGAAAGACCAAATCAATAAAGCCAGTGTTAAAACAACAATCATTCTTTGCATGTCGAAATCCCCAATGAAGAAGGTCTAATTCACCCTAATAATAAAGCTAGACTATACTAAGCAAGAGTAAATCAAGAGTAAATGTAGTTAATGGCTTGGCCATTATCCTCTGATCAAATCGATTGAGTTAATTGGTTAATAGCGCGTATTGAGGGTGTTTTAGCTATAACATAGTGTGTGTTTGTAGGGGAAGAAAGCGCATAAATAAAGTGTTTTCATCTTGCAACCAGTGCAATACCATACTGGCTAGATCTTTCGAATTACCTGAAGGTCCGCCCGCAATAGGATTTAATTGACGCCATACAAACTTATTACTCTCTTTCGCTAAAACGAGAGTGGTTCGTCCAGAAGTACTTGCCTTTCGATTTGAACCTTGAAACACCAGATCTAAAGCATGATTGTATAATCTGCTGTCAGTTGGCAATTGCCTGAATTCCATAACAAAGATTTGTCCACGATAACTTAAACTCGTGCACAGCTTATATTCTTGGGTGATGATTTGATCATCCAAATCCAGGAATTTATTTATCTGCAAAACCCCAGCCAATATGCCTGCCTTTAGCAACTCATATTCGATACGAGCCTGAGTGTTTAACAAACGATTTTCAGTTTTCCTACCAATTAAGCTTGGCGCTGTGGACGAATAGCTTGTGGAAGATTGAGATGCAGAACTTTTATATTTAGCAAAAAGAATATCTAAAATATGAGGGTTAGGATTAATAACGTATGTCATATAAACCTCTTTTATTTATATCCATAGCAATAGTAAAGCACAAAGGCACCAAATACGATATCCAAATTTTATTCATCTATGATTATTAAATGAGCATTTCTTAAGTAGAGAAACGCCCAATGCTAGAGACTTCTATAATGGTCAAATTAAATCGATTATCTATTTGGTTGTCAGTAGTTGCCTAAACGACTAGTTTGCAGTAATCAATAATTAAGAACAACATATGTATTTATACATATAGAATTATAAGAACATCTATCGCGGAAAAGTAAGTGCTTAAACTCATCGCTGGTTTACATCAATTCAAAACAGAAATCCATGCTAATAATCCGGAGTTCTTTGATCGTTTAGCCCAGCGACAAACACCAGATGCATTATTTATCACTTGTTCTGATTCAAGAATTGATCCTAATCTCCTGACACAAACTAATCCGGGCGAATTGTTTATTGTGCGCAATGTGGGCAACATTATACCGCCACACAAGGAATGCATAAGCGGCGAAGAAGCAGCGATCGAGTTTGCCATCGTTGCACTTGGTATTAAGGACATTATTATTTGTGGACATTCTCAATGTGGTGCAATGAAAGGCTTATTAAACACGGACATAATTAGGGAGATGCCTGCTGTTTGTGCTTGGTTGGATAATGCACAACAGACCAAACAACTCGTTTTATCTAAATATCATCAACTAGATGAAAAATGTAAATTAGAAATTGCTGTGCAAGAAAACGTTCTAGTTCAATTGGAACATTTAAGAACGTACCCAAGCGTTGCTGAAAGACTCGAGCACAGTGAGATTTCTATTCATGGTTGGGTGTACGAAATTGAAAGCGGTGAAGTGTATATCTTTGAGAGCGATCACCAACAATTTTTGCCACTAGCTTATGAAGAAGGACATTATCATCTAAACACAAGTCATATTAGCCACTGCCCGACAGACCTCTAACTCATTCATAAGAAAATACTATTAATTATTCTCTTGTTGTTGCTTAATAAGATTCAGCGCTGAACCCGCCTTAAACCAATCTATTTGTTCAGCGTTCATTGTGTGTTTTGTTTTTATAGTTTCAGTCTTCTCATCTTTGCGTTTAATAATCACATCGACAGTTTTGTCTGGTGCTAAAGACTTAAGTCCCACAATACTTATACGATCATATTCTTGAATCTTGTCATAGTCTTTTGCATCCGCAAAAGTAAGAGCCAATATACCCTGCTTTTTCAAATTAGTTTCATGAATACGGGCAAAACTTTTTACTATTACAGCCTTACAACCCAAAAAGCGGGGTGACATTGCTGCATGTTCGCGACTTGATCCTTCTCCATAGTTTTCATCACCTATTACAACCCAATCTGTATTATTAGCTTTGTACTGACGAGCAACTTGTGAAAAAGATGCTGATTCACCAGTGAAAACGTTTACTCCCGTACCAGATGATTTAGTGAATGCATTCATAGCACCAGAAAACATATTGTCACTAATTTTATCCAAATGTCCTCTATATTTAAGCCAAGGACCAGCAGGAGAAATATGATCAGTTGTACATTTGCCTAGAGCTTTCAAAAGCACAGGTAAATCAATAAAATCAGAGCCATTCCAAGGAGCAAACGGTGCTAGCAACTGTAATCTCTCACTATCTGGTTTAACTATAACCATAACTTTTTGACCATTCTCGGCTGGTGCAATATAACCAGATACTTCACTAGCAAAACCTTTAGTGGGTAAATCCTCCGCTACGGGCGGTTCTAATTTAACGAGAACACCATCTTCTGTTTGTAGAGTATCTTTGCAAGGATTGAAATTTAATGAGCCGGCTAAAGCGTAAGCAGTAACAATTTCTGGAGAACCTATAAAAGCTAATGTTTGAGCATTGCCATCATTGCGTTTTTGAAAATTGCGATTAAAAGAAGTGATAATAGAATTGGTCTCGCCGGGAGTTATATCCTCGCGCTTCCATTGTCCAATACAAGGTCCACAGGCATTGGCTAAAACAGTGCCACCAATTGATTCCAGTGCCTCCAGTTGTCCATCGCGCTCAATTGTTTTATGAATTTGCTCAGAGCCTGGTGTAATTAAAAACCCACATTTGACTTTAAGCCCTTTATCTTTTGCTTGTTTGGCAATGTGAGCCGCTCGACTCATATCTTCATAAGAAGAATTAGTACAGCTGCCAATTAAAGCGTAGCGCAATTTTTCTGGGTAATTCTTGTCTTTAACATCACTTGCCAATTGAGAAACTGGCCTAGCCAAGTCTGGGGTATGCGGACCAACTACGTAAGGCTCAAGGGTATCTAAATCTATTTCTACCAGCCGATCGAAATATTTTTTTGGCTCTGTCTCAATTTCACTGTCCGCTACTAAATAAGATGCATATTTCTGTGCTTCTTGGGCAACGAAATCGCGTCCAGTCGCATTTAAATACTTAAACATATGGTCGTCATATGGGAAGATAGACGTGGTAGCCCCAAGCTCGGCTCCCATATTAGTTATAGTTGCCTTGCCAGTACAACTTATCGATTTTGTGCCCGGACCAAAATATTCTATTATTGATCCAGTGCCACCAGATACGGTGAGAATGCCAGCCAATTTCAATATGACATCTTTAGCGGACGTCCAACCATTGAACTTACCGGTCAATTTGACACCAATTAATTTTGGCCAAGTAACTCCCCAAGCTAGCCCCGCCATAACATCCACAGCGTCAGCACCACCTACACCAATAGCAATCATGCCCAAACCACCAGCGTTGGGAGTATGAGAATCTGTACCAATCATCATTGCACCGGGACAAGCGTACTTTTCTAATATGACCTGATGAATAATGCCTGATCCAGGCGCCCAAAAACCTATACCATGCTTATTGCTTGCTGTGCGCAAGAAATCAAAAACTTCTTGATTTTCCGTCATTGCTTGTGAAAGATCCGAAACTGCACCTACTCGTGCTTGAATTAAATGATCGCAATGGACAGTGCTTGGTACAGCAACTTTTTTTAAGCCAGCCTGCATAAATTGTAATAAAGCCATCTGGGCAGTGGCATCCTGCATGGCTACACGATCCGGATTAAACATGGCATAACTTTGCCCGCGAATAGGAGGTGTTTTCCAACACTGGGCCAAATGGCTCCATAGAATCTTTTCAGTGAGAGTCACAGGACGGCCAAGCACTTTCCGCGCTACTTCATAGCTATCCGGTAGTCTGCTATACATTTTCTTTACTACTTGTTGTTCTAAATATTGCATGGTTATTCTCATAATTATTGCTACAGTTATATTAACCTGTCTACAAAGCTCATGCCAGCCTTCATTTCAGAAAAATCTATATCCACAATTGAACATTTATGTTAAACAGCAAAACGAATAATCGCTTATTGTCGGCTAGCGGATGGGTCTTAAGTCTCTATTTTATTGAAGGCTTGCCGTATTCGCTTGTCAATACCGTCTCAGTAGCACTTTTTAAAACACTTCAAATTAGTAATAGTGAAATTGGGCTATTTACCAGTTTGTTTTATCTTCCTTGGGCAATTAAATTTTTCTGGGCGCCCATAATTGACATTGTTTCTACCCGGCGCAAATGGATAATTGTCATGCAAGGAGTTCTAGCAATTTTGATTGCAATCTTGGCATTGTGTATTTTTTCCTTACAGCCTTTTCCCATTCTTTGCTTTGTCTTTGCCTTAACAGCGTTTGCTTCAGCTACTTATGACATAGCCTGTGATGGTTATTATCTCGATAGCTTAAATAAGGCAGAACAATCCTTATATATAGGTTGGAGAAATACCGCCTATAAAATGGCTTGGCTCTTTGCGTCTGGATTTTTAGTTTATTTAGCTGGACAGATTGCCAACAATAATTGGTTTTCCGCAGTAAATAGCAACAGTCTGGGTTGGTCCCTTGCTTTTGCTGTCGCTGCTTTAGTATTTGCCTTTGCCTCAATGTTACATAATTTCACTCTACCTACGTGTGCTTCAAAATCATCCAGTGATCGATTCTCGCCCAGAGAGGCTAAAGAGCAAAAATCATTAATAAGCATTTTTCAAAACGCTTTTTATTCATTCTTTAAACAAGAAAATATTGTTCTTATCTTATTCTGGATTCTTACATTCAGAGCCGGGGACGCTATGTTATTAAAGATGGCTCAGCCATTTTTATTAGAATCAAAAGAGAAAGGTGGACTTGGCCTCTCCTTGCAAGACGTTGGATTCATTTATGGCAGCTTAGGTATGATTTGTTTATTATTAGGCGGCCTTATTGGTGGTTGGCTAGTTTTTAAATATGGGTTAAAGAAATGTCTTTTACCGGCGGCAATTTTGCAAAGTCTAACTTTGCCTTTGTATTGGCTGTTAGCTATTGCCAAACCGGACCTTGTCTACGTGGCTTTAGCTAATGGTTTTGAGCAATTTGTTTATGGCTTAGCCACCGCTGCTTATACGAATTATCTTTTTACAATAGCCAAGGACAAATTTGTAGCGAGCCATTATGCTATAGCAACGGGATTTATGGCTATTGGCATGATTTTGCCCGGAGCAGTGAGTGGATATTTAGTTGATTCTTTCGGCTATGAACAGTTTTTCCTTTTCAGCTTTTTTGCTTCTTTACCAGGAATACTCTGTACTTTGAAGTTACCCTTCATTGCAATGACAACCGCTAACAATTGAGGAAGATATGGAATATCGTAAAATTGGTAAATGGGGAATCAAAGTAAGCGAAATTGGCTTAGGTAGCTGGTTAACTTATGGACAAAGTGTAAGTGAAGCTGAATCGGCAAAACAAATTGATTATGCCTTTCAAAATGGTATTAACTTCTTTGATACTGCCAATGTTTATGGATTAGGCAGCGGTGAGCAAGCAGTTGGTAAAGCGTTACATAAATTGCGGCGAGATTCTTACGTTTTGGCAACAAAAGTTTTCTTTCCCATGGGAGAAGGACCAAATGATAGAGGCCTTTCCCGTAAACATATTTTTGAACAATGTCATGCCAGTTTGCAGCGACTGCAAACAGACTATATTGATCTCTATCAATGTCATAGATATGATCGAAGCGTTACAGTTTATGAAATCGTACGCTCAATGGATGATTTAGCCAGACAGGGAAAAATTTTATATTGGGGTGTTAGCGAGTGGTCAGCCGAACAAATTGAAAGTGCGGTAAAAGTAGCAGAAGAAATTAGTGCTTTACCACCAATTTCGAATCAGCCACAATACAACATGTTAGGTAGAGATATAGAAGAAAATGTCTTGCCAACGTGTAAAAAACTCGGTCTAGGACAGGTCGTTTTTTCGCCTCTAGCCCAGGGTGTATTAACAGGAAAATACAAATTAGGCGGACCTCTACCAGAACATAGTCGAGCAGCAGATGATCGTATATCTGGCTTTATACACGGAAAGCTAACAAAAGAAAATTTGCTTATAGTTGAAGAACTGAAGTCAATAGCCAGTAATTTACATATCTCTATGGCTCAGCTGGCTTTGGCTTGGTGCTTGAGAATTCCTGAAATAAGTAGCACCATAATTGGTGCCACCACGATTGCTCATATTGAGGCTAACATAAAAGCAAGCGGACTAAAAATACCTAATGAGTTTTTGACAAAAATAGATGACCTTTTAAAAAGTAAAGTGGCAAGCCGTGGCTAAATCATTAAAAAATTAGCTAATAGACTTTTTAAAACAACTAAAAACTCTTCCTTGGGATTCTTCTGCTTCTTTTATTTTTAAACAAATGTATTCGATTATCAGTTCCGGGGCCAGTCCAGCCTCTAGACAAATAGCATTTTGCGGCTCTTCCAAAGTATTGAACTGGTTACGCAATAAATCAGGATTCATGAATTCATGTTGTCTTTTAGCAATTCTATCTGAGATTAATTCATAATTCCCTTTCAGATAAAGAACATAGCTTTGCTTTGCCTTAGCTAATATTATTTTTCTATAGTCATCCTTCAAAGCCGAACAGGCAATAATCCCATTCTCGTTTGTCTCTACCCATTCATTTATCAATTCGGCTAGAATATGCAGCCATGGATTGCGATCTTCGTCAGTTAAAGGGATACCCCTGCTCATTTTTGCTTTATTATTAGGCGTATGATATTGATCAGCATCTATGAAGCTAAAACCTAACCTTTTAGCTAACATTCCTCCTACGAGGCTTTTCCCTGAACCACTCACACCCATGATTAACAAAACAATAGATTGGGAAGACAAGTATTTATCCTCGGGATATAAATAATGGAATCAGTTTAAGTGAGAAAAAAAATTTTGCGGCACCAAACTATTAGCATTTTTTCAAGCCTATCATTAATCTTGTCATCGATTCAACTTGGGTGTTTGGCACAAACCGATGATTCAATTAACATTAGGGCTTCCAGTACAAGCGCTTCCAATCATTCACAGAGCAATTCGAACACAAAATCGTCTAATAAAACAACCATGCTATATGGGCGTATTGAACAGCTGGCTGCCGGGACTGGTGCACAATTTCCTGTGCTAAAGGAACAAACAGCTCAGTTAGATAAACGACAATTGCCGAAGACTGTTCAAAAAGGACAAGCAAATGTTTTTTCTGGTACTGTGGTTCGTTCATTCCCGCAACAATTTAATGGTACTTGGGGAGGGCACCTGAAAATATGGAATTCTCAAATGGACGCCATTTGCTGGCAGCTTGATGCCGATGAAGCAAATCGTACCAAGCAATTAATGGTTCCTGGACGAGAAGGAAGTGTTAATTTCCAATTTCAACAAGCAGCGGGAAGCAAAATCGATTTAGAACCAGCTCAAGTAATTTTTATGGTTCCTATGAAAGACACTAACATGCAACAAGAACTTAACAGTATGTTAGGCGCAGGTGGTTTGGGTCAAGCAGGCGGATTAACTTTACCAGGAATGGATTCTAGACAAATGGCCAGCGTGATGCAACAGATGGCTAATACTATGAATGTTCCCATTATGGTCAGTTTCGGCACTATAAATCGTCCAGATATTCAGGGAGTTTCAGGCAACGAGATAAAAGCTGCACTCTTGAGGAATACTATTAGACAATTAAGTCCGTCTGTGTTGGAAGAACAGATACTGACCCAAGAAACTCAACGTAATAAAAAAACGGGTAAAATTCGTCAAGAATATGCAGAAACAGTTGTCAGATTTACTAGCCAAAGTGCCAATACTCTTTATGTACAAGCAGCAGCAGTAAATTACACTTCTGATCGTAAATTCGAGCGCAAGCTTATTTTATATGGCATTGTGCGTAAGGGGCAGGTCATGCCGGAGACAATGAATCCAATGGGCAATATGATGATGCCAGGCAATAACCAGTTACCACAATTACCAAGCGGACAAAACCCTTTTCAAGGTTTAATGCCCCATCAATAGCTACTGTGAAAAGAGCGAACAATCAGGATAAAATGGACTGGTAGAGCACATTGCGCCGGTAGGCACTGGAAGCTTATATACAGAGTGACACTACTGAGTGCAGTGGAGGACGATGGTGAAGCGTCCGCAACGGAACGAGCAGGAAAACGCGCGTTGAGCCGAGCATAGCGAAGGCGAGGCAGCGCCAAGATAAGGAGCGATATAATGAAGTGCAGTGGAGGACGATGGTGAAGCGTCCGCAACGGAACGAGCAGGAAAACGCGCGTTGAGCCGAGCATAGCGAAGGCGAAGCAGCGCCAAGATGAGGAGCGATATAATGAAGTGCAGTGGAGGACGATGGTGAAGCGTCCGCAACGGAACGAGCAGGGAAACGCGCGTTGAGCCGAGCATAGCGAAGGCGAGGCAGCGCCAAGATGAGGAGCGATATAATGAAGTGCAGTGGAGGACGATGGTGAAGCGTCCGCAACGGAACGAGCAGGGAAACGCGCGTTGAGCCGAGCATAGCGAAGGCGAGGCAGCGCCAAGATAAGGTTTCGATATGGAATTGAAAGAACTTGAAGAAATAGTCGAAAATATGATTTTGCAACTTAGCTATCCGGGCTTAGATGCCCGTTCACTTAATATTGCACTGCCAATGGCAGCAAATGAAGCTCCTGTGAAATTATATGTTCACGCACTTAATAGTGAAAGCATCAATGTAAAGTTAATAGCTTTACGCTGGTTTCAAAATAGAGCTGGAGCAGCCAAACATCATATTAAGCCAATTGCTAACCTGTTAGAAAATGCGGATCCTTGGATACGTAAAGAGGCAATAAAAACAATTGAGATAACAAAATCATCTGATAGCAATTTGATTTTGAAAATTTGTGAATTGCTAAAGGATGATGATCATATTGTAAGAATGGAAGCAGCAAAGTCACTTGGAAATTTAGCCAAAGAAATCCCTAAGACAAATGACTTAAATAACGAAAAAAAATCCGCTAGCATAAACGCTTTAAAAGAAACAGTTGTAAATTCACTAAAAGGAGCTACCGATGATTCAGTACAAGAAGTCCGTCGTAAAGCAATAAAAGCTTTGAGAAAGATTGGTGCCTTCAGTGCTTCTTAGCTTCTATCTCGTCTTTAATATGAGATAGTTGCTCAGCAAATTTACTATTAGTCAACTCCAACCAGAAGTCATGTTCAAAATATTGCTCTAAATAATTCAAGTTATACTTAGCTGCTTTGATAAAAGCTTGCAATTGTTTGTTTAGTTTAATATTGATCTGTCTTAATTTCAAACAATCATTTTCGGACAGACAATAACATTTCTTTTTGAACGCTTTACTGAGCGAGTAAAGAAAAAAACTTTCAAACTCAGCACAAAGAGCTAATTCCTCTTGAATTGCTCTTTCCGCTACCGTAGTTCGCTTATCAATTAGAACAGATAGCACTTTGCCAATCTGCTTAATTACCCTACTAAGCGATTGCACACTTTTCAGATAATGCAACATCAGACTACTACTTAGTTCAGCATTTACTGAATCTTTAATCATAATTGTTTTTCTTATGTGTATAACTCATATAGCATAAAATAAAAAGCCGCGTAGGCATAAGCTTTAAGCGGCTTTTATATATTGCTTTAGAGTCTTTTTGCTTAAGACTATGAAACAACCGTTGTAAGTGATTCCGAGGCTTCCACAGTACTCACACTGAAGTTCTGTCCTTGAGTCCGACGAAAGTTATCAAGATAACGTCTCAAGGCTTCTCGTATGAGATCAGAGCGAGTTCTGTGCTCGCACTTGGCTATAAAATCCACTTGCTCGAGCATAGCAGGCGGCAAAGCAATTAGAACCTTTTTGGGCATATGGCAAATCCTCTCTTTTAGTAGCACACCAGGTGTAATCATCCGACTCTCAGCAGGGTAAAAACTGAGAGCCTCGTACCTAACCGTTACGTCTTCAACGGATAACCGAGGAGGGTGTTGTCGCAAAAAATCAACCACCTTCAATGAGTAAATACTTTACACACCTGGAGCAATATCGTAAAGGTCTAAAAGGGGCATAAAAGCGGAATTTGATCAAAATGCACATAAAAGGTTTTTACGAATTTGATAAAGCCAGTATTGCTGCCAGTTCTAGGCGATTGATTCAATTTGGGTAAATTTTTCATATAGATGACATAATCACTGACAGACATATCACCCTATTGCAATTCACTCAAAGTGTGCTATTGGATACGCATGAATAGTTGATTACAATCATACGTGAAGATTTTGTTGATAGCTATAAGAATATATTTGATTTTTTTTTAGTTCCTTATATAATCCCTACCTTCTGAGAACCAAGGAGCCATCGTATATGGTGCTTAAAGGTGGCTGTAGAAAACTCGTAATTAACCTTTAGATAAACGCACAGTTTGGGTAAAAATAGAATGCTTGTAGCTAGTTGGAACGTAAATTCAATCACAGTTAGATTAGAAACTGTACTTAAGTGGGTAGACTGTGTCAAACCGGACGTGCTTTGCTTACAAGAAACTAAAATAGTTAACGATAAATTTCCTACTCACGCCTTTCAGCAATTGGGATACCAAAGTGAATTCACCGGACAGCCTACCTATAATGGGGTAGCGATTCTAGCAAAAATGCCATTGATGAATATTGAAAAGCATATAGAAGCCGGTGGTGAAGACAGTCCTATTGGTGGGACTATAGGGTCGGCGCCTTTAGGCGAAATATGGGTTATCGAATTGATCATATATGGGCAACTCAGTCCTTGGCTGAATCCTGTACCCAAGCTCTAATCGATAAAGAACCTAGAAAATGCGAACGCCCCTCAGACCACGCTCCTGTCCTGGCCAAATTCAGCATTTGATTTTGTCATCTGCTAAGTTACTGCAAAACCGTTCGAAGTCAGGATATTTATCCATGCATTCTTTATACTGATCTTTTGCTGGTCTAGTATGTCCTAAACTAAAGCCTTCTATATTAAATTGTGCGGCTTCTTTAGGTAACTGTAATTCGGTGTTCCCTAATGCAGATATACAGTAATGCTTAATAAGAATAGAGAATATTGGCCGGATCAATTTCATCCATTCCAGGATATCCTTCCGCCATAATTAAGTCTGCTACTTGGCATACAGAGCGGAAGTATTTATCACTTGGCTTTTCGCCAGTAATTTTGCGACGTAAGTCTTGACACAGAATATCAGCTGCTGCTTGCACAACTTTATTGTCACCTTGATGTGCCCAGAGTGCAGTCACCAAAATAACAATTATATCTTGAATACTTTGCGACAAGTCAGCAATACGACACTGTCTATCAGCGAGTTTCAATTGATGCTTTACCATGTTTTCACTTAATTCAAAAGGAGCTTCTCCAAGCATGGCCATAGCAAAATCCACATGATCCTGTAAAACAGGACTTAAGCCAGCTACTTTCTGATTATCTGCTGGCGCCAACGCCTTGCCCAAATACCAAAAGGCGTATGGAATTAGTTCATTGCGTAAAGCCCAACCATGCCAAGGATTAAATGGATTCAGCTTTTTCAATTTATGTTTTTCTAGAGCCTTACCAACCGGTTCAAAATATTTAACTCCGTGTGCTTTAGCTAATGATTTAAAAAATGCCATACCTAGCATTTCTCCTTCACCTTCATAGATGCAAGGAGCAAGAAATTCATGCACATTATCTCCAAACAGATGACCTTGTAAAAACGAGCGTCCTCCGTGCGTCTTCATAAAATATTCAATTGCTACTTGTTTCTGGCTTTCGCTACCAAATATTTTAGCAATGATGCATTCTAGTTCACCACGATAACCTTGATCTAACAACCATGAACCCCAAGCAACCAAGGCTTCCGAACCAGCAATTAGGCTAGCTGTTTGTGCCACCCGACGTTTAACAAGTTCTCTTCTATCAATAGTTTGACCATATGTCTTTCTGAAATGAATCCAGGGCATAAGATTGACAAGCATAACTTTCATTACAGCAGCCGAAGCTGAACATAATGCAAGACGTCCTAAATTTAAGCCATGGTAAGCAATTGTTAGGCCATCACCAACTGGTGGAACCAATAGATTCGCTTTCGGTATTTTAAAATCTTTGAACTTCAGCCCATGATTGTATAGACGGTTCACAGCATGCAAACCATAACGAACAATCTGAAAATTTTCGTTTTCCTCAGCCGGTAATTCAGCGATCAATACAGCTGGCTTATTCTCAATGAGACAGACAAGACCAATAGTGCGACCAGGCAAAGCATTAGTAATAAATAGTTTCTCGCCATTAACCAAATAATGATCGTCTATCAGAGTAGCCTTTGTTTTCAACGCTGTTAAGTCAGAGCCAGCTCCTGGTTCAGTAAGAGCAAAAGCAGAAAGCATTTCACCGCTAGCTAATTTGGGTAAATAGTGCCGCTTTTGCTCTTCGCTCCCAAATGAGTTAAGTGGATCCACAGCCCCTATGCAACCATGCACAGAAGCCAGAGCAGCATACATAGGCTCTATTAAAGCTACTCTGCCCAAGAAGGTCATAAATTGGCGAATATTGAGTCCTTGTCCACCGTATTCTTTAGATATAAAGGCTCCCCAATATCCAGCCTTGCTTAAATCGTCGATAACAGCAGACGATACCTTGCCCTGTTCATCGTATAAAGTCCCTTTAGCTTTATGCTCTTTCAAAAACGCTAAAGAATTTTTTATTACAGGCACATCAAGAGCACTATCTTCCATTTTAGGAGTATTAAACAATTCCAGCGGGGTGACATTGTCCCAGACTGCGCGATGTATCGGACTATTGACAGTCTTATATTCAGGAGCAAATAATGCCTCAACTTGATCGTCGGCTCGATCAACAACCCCGGTGCGCTTTGCCTCTTCTTCTGTTTTACCACCCATACGTAAAGCTTCTTCAGCAAAACTAGTTGAGCGCTCTAGATCTTTAATTTCAGTCACTTTTTATTACCCTTGTAATGCCTAATTTAAATCTACAGTTACATTAACTACTTACCACGTTTGGTCTTACAAAGCTGCATTAATGAAATATTTGCACAGATGGATCCATTTTTAAATCCAGTTTTATTTGCACATTCCTACCCTCAAGCACACTAAGTATCTTTTGTCCTACTAATTGATGACGCCAACCTTTAAGAATAGACAAATCTTTCTCTCCATGACAATCACGTTTAAAATAAGTTATTAGCTTTTGTACTTCGTTGCGTGTGGCTAAAAGCTCGGGGGCAACTTGAAGACCATAAGCTTCGATTTTGAGAATGGCATACAAAGTATCTCCAGCTAAAGCCTCATTCTCTGATATCATTTGTGCCGCTGGCCAACTGGGCCAATCGCTTTGTGGCAAAGCCACAGCCTTTTCAATAGCAGAAATGATTTTTTTACCATAACGCCTTGCTTGCTCTATATTGATTCCTCTTATCTCTTCAAAGGATTCTATTTTACCTGGCACCTTTTTGCTCAATTCCAATAAAGTAATATCTGAGAGAATTGCCTTTAGTGGTCTATTTGTTTGCTTTGCTTCTTCCAAGCGCAAATCACAAAGGGCTTTTAAAACAGCTAGTTTTTGCCTTGGTAGTCCTCTTGCACCTTTTATTTTTGTAAAAACATAATCTTTCGCATCATTGGATGCCTCTTGGGCAAAGAATGAAGCGCATTCATCAAGAACCCATTCCAATCTATGATTTTGTTTAAGTAATTCCATTAGCCTATCAGCCAAAGGAAGCAGATGGCAGACATCTTCAAAAGCATATTCAAGTTGCAGATTCGACAAAGGACGAAATAACCAGTCGGTGAAACTTTCACTTTTATTGATTTGGATATTCAATATTTGATCCAATAATTTTTTATATCCTGCCGGATATCCTTGTCCAATAAAACCAGCCGCAACCTGCGTATCAAATATATTGGACGGCACTAAATTGCTCAATTCACGAATAATATTCAAGTCTTCTTTAGCAGCATGCAATACTTTAATAATTCGCTCATCAGCCACCTTTTGCCATAATTCATTTAATTGCAAATTAGAAAGAGGATCAATAATGTAAACACTACGATCTGTTGCAATCTGTAAAAGGGCCAAAACTGGCTTAAAAGTTTTTTCCGGTATAAATTCAAGATCCAAAGCAAAACGGCCCAAGCTCTCAATTTCATTACAAACTGCAGCCAAATTTTGTTGATCAACAATCGGTATTATTGGATCCATGCTGTAATAATTTTAGAACGAAACCATTGCAAACTTCCTTTTTTCCCCATAACAATTGCCATTTGATGAGTGTATGAATCTCGAGGATAGAACAATTGATCAATTTCTCGGCTTCCCACCTCTAGTCCAGCAGCCAAAGCCAAGGCTACCGGGCCTGCTGTATCCCAAACTTTTAAACGACCGGCTAAGTGTAATAATACATCAGCCTCATCCTCTAAAATTCTACTCAGTTTATAGCCTATACCACCTGCTTGAATAATAGTCACATCAGATATCTTATCTAGCCAAGGATTATTATTCTTGTCTCGCCGGCCTAAAATTGCTCGCACTGGCTTATCTTCCAAAGCCAAAACAGATTGTATTGATTCTAATTTGCCGTTTCGGTCAACTCGCCAGGCTCCTAGACCAGGACCGCCATGATACAGAGTGGCAAATGCGGGATTATAGATCCAACCATAAACAGGTTCTCCTGCCCAAAGTAAACCAATCATAATCGAATATTGGCTGTCGTTAGCCAAATAATGATGAGTACCATCAATTGGATCAACCAACCATGTATACTGATCGCTCAGTAAAAAATATTTTGGCAAGGCTTCTTCGGATATGATCGTGTCCTTGGCAAAACGACTTTTTAGTTTATTTACCAAAAATTGGGAAACTTCCTCATCTGCTGTAAGTGCTAAAACTTGCTCATCAGCTCTAAGTGCTGATGAATTGCCACTAGAGCTACCTCTGTTTTGGATAATACTAAGATTTGCTTGTAAAGACACCGCTAAGGTGCCAGCTTCAATAAGCAAATCTTTGAGAAAGTTGATATCGCTTTGAGAGATGATTTGATGCGCCATTAAGATCTATGCAATCCAATTATAATGACTAAAAGCACCGGTTTTTTAGCGCATACCATTGGTATTGAATGCCCCGCTTTGAACTCTGTCGTTATATAATCTAGCACCAAAATTTGCAACCATTTTATTGTCCAATAGATCTGCCACATAAGCAGCGTTCCAAACTAACTCATCCATTTCCTCTTGGCTTAATCCCAGTGTTGGTCTTTGCACAACAACCAAAACCACATCGTTGTAAACGGAAAGAGCGCAAGAACTAAGATCACTATTAAGCTCCAAGAGATGACGATAGAACTGCTCCTTATTAGTTTCTGGAATATAAACCAACGGACTGGATATGCGCAAGATAGTGCGCAATTCTTCATTACCTTCCTGAACAACGATATAAACTTGAGCACTGCCTTCTTTAATCCACCAGCCAAATTCACCAGCCGAAGGCAACTTAAACTTATTTGGATCGAGACCTCGATGCCTAAAATAAGTTTCCACCATTTGCACAGCTTCACTAAGTGTGCCGTTACTAGTTTTATGATGTCCAAATAACATTTGATTAAAATCAAACAACTCTTACTAATACGAGTATCAGTATACTTGAAGAGTCACGAATCTGCCCAGGGACCTTGGCAAATTACTTCGCTGTTCCATAAACGTTTAGCTGCTTAATATAGTTAATACAAGAACGGCTCTGATATAATTCTGCCTAGTATAATGCTGGCAAGTAAGCCATATTCCCGAGTGGCGCAGTGGTAGCGCAGGTGACTGTTAATCACTTGGTCGTAGGTTCGAATCCTACCTCGGGAGCCATTTTTCTCTTTGGTGTTAATTCCACAACACCCAAAAAGCCTTTTCGGGTAGTCTTTGATTTAATTAAAAGACGTACTATATTTACCAATATGTACCGCTTCAGCCTCAATAATTTTGTTAACTAATAAATATTAGAAGTTTCGTTCTCAATTATTGACAAGTTCAAATATAATCTAAAAGAAAGATTTGAAATCCTCCTGCTGCGGTTATTAGTCACCCTTAATTATTTAGGCATCTAGAATGAAATCTACAAATTCGATTTTAGAAGTAAAAGTAGCTAAAGAGGAGGACATAATTTATGTTCACCAAATGGTGCGCGAATTAAGCATACTCGCTGGACTGTCGCTTCAAAGTCAAACACGGTTTATAACTGCGGTTTGCGAAATAGCCAAAAATGCCTTGCAATATGCTGGCGGTGGAATAGTGCGCTTCTTTTTAGTATCCGAAAATGGCACTGATTATAAGTTACAAGCTTGTGTAGAAGATGAAGGTCCTGGCTTAGATTCTGCAGAACAATCTTTGCGGGAAAATTCGGGATCATCAAAGGGCAAAGGTATTCCAGCTGCAAAAGACTTGGTGCATTATTTTCAAATTGAGTCGAATGACAAAGGTACAAAGGTCATTCTCGAAAAAAACCTACCACCAAATATAGTGGTATCACCGGAGGACACCTTAACCGTTTGGACAAATCGATTGCATAATCTGGAAGTAACCTCAATTATTGAGGAATTACAAAAGCAAAATCATCAATTAGTTAAGGCTTTAACAGAAGTTGAAAAATCAGCTCAAATCCTCTCTCAACAACAAACTCTTTTGGGACAACATACTGAACAGTTGGAAACAGCTAATAGAATGAAAACAAATTTTGTGGCTAACATGAGTCATGAAATGCGCACTCCTCTTAATGCCGTTATTGGTATTAGCGATATTCTTTCTAAGACAACTTTGAATAAGCACCAACAGTTTCTGGTAAATTCGTTAGACGCAGCGGGACGTTCACTCCTATCACTAATCAATGATATCTTAGACCTATCTAAATTAGAGGTTGGCAAATTTGAAATTGAAGATGTTGATTTTGTACTAATTGAAACCATTAATGAAGCACTAAGTGTGGTGCAACCGCAAGCTCTAGAAAAATATGTTGATCTTCTCTTCTTCTATGGACCGTCTTTACCCCTCAAAGTGAAAGGTGACCCTCATCGTCTGCAACAAGTTATCATTAATATTGCTGCAAATGCTATTAAATTTTCAAGCCAGAATTCTGAAACGGATGTACTTGTCTTTAATAATGGCCACGCTAACAGTATTACTGATGTACGATTTATCATACTGGACACTGGAATAGGCATATCCCAAAATGATCAGGATAAGCTCTTTGAAGCGTTTACACAAATCGATAGTTCAACAAACCGTAAGTACGGTGGCACCGGTTTAGGATTAAGTATTTGTCAACATTTAGTGGGGTTGATGAATGGCGAAATAGGATTTATTAGTAAAAAAGATGTTGGCACAGCCTTTTGGTTCAGTATTCCATTTAATAGTACGACCCCTCTGGGTACCAGCTTCCGTGAAACTTTAGATAGTTTCGAAGTTGTTTTTGCTAATGAGAGCTTATTGAGCTTCGAATTATTATTGCAGTCTATGGGCATTAAATATCGACGATTAGGAAACGATAATGCAGCAGAGGAATTAAAAGCGAGTGGAGATGCAAAATTTATATTCATTGATGATTTGCCAACCGAATTCGCCTCCTTAAAACCTTCAAGGTTATTCAATCACTTGATGGAACGAGTCAAACTCCCCTATCGCATGCAAAATTTTAGATCTGGCAAAGAAAAATTCTTACTGGGAAGAAAACCATTTTCTAAAACTTTATCCGAATGTGGTGACGCTCTTCTAGTAGAAGACCATTCAATGAATCAATTAATAGGACGACTACAATTAGAAGAGTTGGGCTTCAACGTGGAAGTGTGTAGCACGGGTACCGAGGCAATCCAATCGGTAATAAGAAAAAAATACTCCATCATTTTTATGGATTGCCAGATGCCAGAAATGGATGGTTATGAAGTGACACACCAAATACGCAGTGTAGAAAAACAAACCAGCAACAGAACCCCAATAATTGCCCTTACCGCAAGCGCTCTAGAAGGGGAGAGAGAAAAATGCTTGAGTGCTGGTATGGATGACTATTTAACTAAACCAGTAGAGCCAGAGGCTTTATACAAAACCTGCAAAAAATGGCTGCCAGAAGTCGAATTAGACGATAGAGAGGAAAGAATCACATTACTTGAACATGAAACTACTAACAGTTCAGAAATAATCGACGGAAGAAAATTAGCACGATTTAGCAAAAATCAATACACTCAACTTGTGCAGATGTTCCAATCTGACACAGTTCGAATATTAGCTGAATTAGATAATTATTTAGAAACTCGCAATATGCAAGCTGCTATTGACTCTGCGCATACTTTGCAAGGAGCCAGTCGCATGATATATGCAAAAAGTTTGGCAGATAATTATAGAAATATGGAAGCAGCAGTACGTGCTCAAAGATGGGATGCAGCCAAAGAAATATTGTCTGAAGTAAGGCATCAATTTGCTCAAGTAAAGGACGAATTCGCTAAACTCAATGTCAGAGCCTAAAGACATAATGCCATTGGTTAATGTACAATGCACCTGCACACATGCAGCCAATTGATTATCAATGGCTAACATCATCAAAGAAAACGCATAAGCACGCTACTAGAAAAATAGAGCATTGCACTCCGTTACAATATGTACCTAATTGACTAACTTGCCGGGGGCTGTTTGATCCAAGTACTCATTATTGATGACCACGAGATGACTAGAACCGGGGTTAAATTTTTTATTGAACAAGACCCTGACATCAAAGTGATTGGAGAAGCAAGCAATGGTGAAGAAGGGATAGCATTGTGCAATTCCCTTAACCCTGATGTTGTTCTTATGGATGTCAATATGCCCATATTAAATGGGATTGAATCAGCTAAAATAATCGCGACCAAAAGTCCTAACACTAAAATAATAATGCTCACTGCATTTGACAACCAGGACGAAATTAGAGCTTCCTTAACAGCCGGCGCAAATGGCTATTGTTTAAAAGACATAAACGACAGCAGGTTAATTGCTGCCATAAAAGGCGTCATCGCAGGTGATATTTGGCTTGATTCATCTATTGCTGGATCTCTTTTAGAATCTTTGCGAAATAATGGAAACAACAAGCAAGAAGAACATCAAGCAACTGGATTTGGTTTATCAGAAAGAGAAATGCAAGTCATTGCAAGAATTGTAGAAGGCAAAACAAATCAAAAAATAGCAGCAGAATTATATCTGAGCGTAGATACGGTAAAAAGCCATCTCAAAACCATCATGGATAAACTCTCAGTTAGCGATCGCACCCAGGCGGCGGTAAAAGCTGTTCGTGAAGGATTGATTTAGAATATTTTGTCCTGAAGCCAATTGTTTAAGTCCTACATAGGCTCTTTTTTAGCAATTTAAACTCCGCATTAGGGTATGCAGGGTTCCCTATATGGGTGAAATTTTAATACCCTGCTGGAGGATGTTTTTGGCTGTCAATAGGTACATCATTCATTTCAGGACCCAATTGATGAGTCTTAAATAAAGACCGGAGGACTGAATATGATTAACGCAAATATCGCAACGCTTGCCGCTGCCGAAAATGAATCATTAGAGATTAGTACTAAAAACCTGAACTGTGTCGACTGTCATAATCCATTTATATTTACTATTGGCGAACAACAGTTCTACCGCAATCAGGGCTTCTCTCACGAGCCTAAACGTTGCCCTAATTGCCGAACATCTAAACGTCTGCGCAATAGCAACAAGCCTATGGTAGCTACCGAAATAACTTGCGTCGAATGTGGCATAAGGACAACTGTGCCATTTCTACCAAGAAATGCAAATGAAGTTTATTGTGCCACTTGTTTTAAAGCTAGAGGCTATCAAAGAGTGGTTGCTAATAGGGTCTAAGGAGGCGAATTATGTATAACAAACCTCACTTGAACCTTTTGATCAATGGTCCTGCTGAAGATTACCGCACAGCCGAATATTTGGCTCTTCAAATGCTACATTTAAAAACCGCAGCCTTAGGACGAAATTACCCAGGCTGTAGCGCTGATCTTTACAATATTGGATTATTAAATCTGGCTTTGAAGGATCATTATCGAGCGAAACGGTTTTTGGTGCGAGCTTTGCAAATTCTCAAAAGCGAAGGGAAACGACAAGATATAGTCAAAACTTTGCAAACACTATCTCGTTTGCATAAAAAGGAAAGACGACCTGCCTATGTTTTAGAAAAGGCTTGCTAAACCAGGGTTTAACCAACTTCTCATTACAATAAATAGCTAAATAATGATTATGTTATCAAGAACAGAATATCAAGTTATCAGACAATGGGTTGCTCCCAATACCAATTGCCAACAGGCAAGGCAAGTAATGAATGCAAGCAAAAAATCTCTCTATTCACAGCCTTCAATTAGCCAAAGTCCTTGAACAACCGGCTTGGTTGCGAATAGCTTTTATTAAAAAAACAAAAATCGCGCGCGCTAGAAGCTTACAGGATCGTAAAGACATTAAGACCTGGACTGACATATCCAAGCATTCCTTGGCCAAAATAAACAAATCGTACACCGAACATTGCTTTGCTCCCCATCCTTTGCCTGAGGAAATTAGCGAAAGGTTGAATGAGCAAATAAAAAATTCGCGCGATTCATTGCTAGAAAGTCTTTTTGAGCAAAATCAAATATTCGACTTAGCCTAAGCTTTCACTGTTGCAACAATAGTGTTACATAACCTCTATAAAGATCTTGCTAAAGAAGCTGGTGAGGAAAATTTACGTGTCAGTATCACTAGTGAATTGGTAGAACAAGTCATGGAAGCGGTACATACTAATATAGAGACACTTATCGTTCAAGAAGACCAGGATAGGTAAACCAAATCAAAAAAATTCCAGGAGGAAATTATTATGGCTGACCGAGCTATCTGGAGCGGAGCTATTACTTTTGGTTTAGTAACTATGCCTGTTAAATTGTATGCGGCTACAGAAAGCAAAAGTATTTCATTTCACCAAATTCACAAAAAATGCAAAACTCGCATTCAAGAGAAAAGATGGTGCCCGACATGCGAAAGAAACGTCGAATGCGCCCAGTGGGAGGAACTCTCATTGCCGAGACTCTTCTATATCCGGATGAAATAAGGATAGATTTAAAGGCCAAATTACCCAGAATCAAAGTACCACAACAAGAAATGAATATGGTATCTAAGCTCATTGACATGATGTCCCAAGATTTTAGACCCGAAATGTATGAAGACCATTACCGTGAAGCCTTACAGCAGGTAATCGATGCCAAAATTGAAGGACACGAATTGAAGAAACCCGCAAAAACGGCACCCAAAGGGCAGCTGTTAGATCTCATGACAGCACTGAAACGGAGTGTCGACAAATCAGAAAGCATCAAAACTAAGACAGCCATAAATTCTTCGCGTAGAGTGTCTAAACGACGCAAAGCTAGTTAGTCAACACATACAAGCCATTAACATCGCAAAGCCAGCTAAATCAACCGAATCACACTCCGGTGTTTAAGAAATCACTAAATAGTAACCAAACTTACTACCTGCAAGCGACGGCTCTTTCTTAAACCGTGTGACAAGATATAACTAGGCGTGATTCCGAAAGAATATATTCAAAATGGATATACATAAGGAATCCAGGTTTATGGGTCTGATGTTGGCACAGAGATAGGACACAAAGATATGGCTAGAGTTTTTGCAAACACACATCAAAGCGCTGTTCGTACAGGTCAAACTAGTACGAGAAATATGATCAATCAAGCTATCACACATTCGATGATTAAAGCTGATGATGCTTTAAAAAACGAACAGTATAAGGATGCTCACAAATTTTATAAATATGCTTTGAGATTATCCGAAATGCAATTCGGTGATCAAGATTCGATAGTGAAGAACTTACGTTTATTACTCGGGGGGATAGATGAGTTTCTTAGTCAAAAGACTAAGAAACCACAAATGGCCGCAGAAGTGGGTTGGCAAAGAATAACTGACTAATATTGCATGCCTTACCCTACCCAGCCAGCTCGCACTGCTTTCAGAGCTGCCTGGGTGCGGTCATTTACCGCTAATTTTTCAAATATATGTCGGACATGTGTTTTTACTGTATCTAAACTTACAACTAAGCGTTCAGCAATTTCTTGATTGCTAAGACCATCGACAATCAAGCGTAATACTTCGTGCTCACGAACCGAAAGCACTTCATATGGAATGTGTTGAACAAGATTGGTTTGTCCTGATTGCCCAGCTGGACCTATGCAACGGGCTACCAAAACACGGGCTATGGCTGGATGTAACCAAACTCCACCATCAGCCACTGTCTTTATTGCTATGTGCAATTGAGAATTCGAAGCCTCTTTTAGGCAATAACCATCAGCCCCCGCAGCGAAAGCAGCCAAAATCTGATCTGATGATTCACGTGAAGTAAAAACAAGTATTTTTATTTGCGGCGCTGCACTTTTCACCCTGCGGCTCAGTTCAATACCATCAATTGACGGTAAACCTATATCCATTAAAACAACGTTTGGATTCAAAGCAAGAATATCTCTATAAGCCAATTTACCATCTGCCGCTTCACCGACCAACTTAAAATCGGAATTCGACTCTATGACCGCCCTAATGCCAAAGCGGGTTACTTCGTGATCTTCAGCGATAAAAACACTTACAAAAGGTTTTGATTGTGTCAGTTGATCGTCTTTCTTTCCATCATTTAGATTTTGCATTTTTCATATCCTACTTGGTCTAATTGTTGCAGCACTTGAACACTATACTATCCGACTAGAAATACCATACAGTCAATTCAACCAACATTAGCACGCTCTAGCTCGTATACGGGTTGGTAGACCGGAAAATCGAGAATAAAAATTGATCCAGTAGGTTTGTTGGGATGGTACTGAATGGTACCTTGATGTGTGCGCATAATTTGACTACAGAGAAATAAACCTAATCCAGAACTAGCAGATTGTAAATTACCAATTCGTGCTCCACCCAACGGTTTAAATAATTCATTTTCCACTTCAGTCGGAACACCAGAACCGCCATCTTTGACAAAAAGCCTTACTCTTTCATTATTGTTTTCGCCTTCAATCACTATCTTGCTTCCGGATGGAGAATATTTAAGCGCATTACTAAGCAAATTATTTAGTAAATAACTTATAGCTTGAATATCAGCTAAAACAGGTTTCAGGTCACCACTTTTCATTTTGCAAATTATGACTTGATTATTGAGTTGAGCTGTTGCTTCCCATTCTTTCAAACAGCCTTCCATTATTGGTACAAGATCTTGTTCTTTTAGGAGTAAAACCTCTTCGCCTCTTGTATAACTAAACAACTGCAATAAGTTTTTAAGAATATGCAAACAATTATCATTTGCTCTACTGAGAGTTTTAATGGCATCTTGCTGATGATCACTTAAAGGACCAAAATTATTATTCAATAGCAATTGATAAATACGTTGTGAGCCTAGCACTGGATTCTTTAAATCATGAGCAATAATAGCCATAACTGCATCACGCTGCCTGGATAATTCATATCGATCAGTTATGTCTTCCAGCATAATAATGCCACCAGTAAATTGCCCCTGTTCATTTATAATGGGCCAAACTGAAAGATTAGCAATACTAACCTTGTTAGTAACTCTATCTGGAAATTCTAAACATTGTTCTTTCACAGCATAAGAATTTCCCTGCACTAAAGAGTCAACGAGCTCTTTTTTTGGAATACCGAGAAATATATCGAATACATTTTTGCCCTTTACAGTGTCAGCAGGAACAGCAAAATTAGTCAAAAAAGCTGCATTAGTTTCAGCAATATTGAAGTCTTGATCAAAACGAATAATGGAACCCGGTGCATGCAAAAACACTTGTCTTGCTATTTGTTGCGCAGCAAATTCAAGACGTTTGCGCTCGATAGCATATTTTAAGCAACGGATAATTGAGTCCCCACTGACTATTCCTTTCACTAGATAATCTTGTGCCCCTCTGCGCACAACTTCATAAGCTAATTGGTTGTCGTTTATTCCCGAAAGCACCACTATCGGTATCTCTGGAAAAGATGTCCGTATTGCAGCGCAAGTATCAATACCTTTACTATCTGGCAAAGTCAAATCCAGTAAAACAGCACTGTATATATTGTTCCATAGGGCTTCTTTAGCCTCACTAAGCGAAGAAGCACGCTCAAGAACAAATTGTCCATTACCTTCAGTCTTCATTACATCAGCTACAAACGCCGCATCAGCATTATTATCTTCGACTATCAATACATGGATTTGCTTCATTATAATGAATTAGACCTTACAGTCAAACACCCGCCACTTCTTTATTTTATACCACTATAGTAAGGCAACTATCGGTTAAGGGGCAGGGTCAATCGTATACAACCCTTAAGAAGGTGACTGATAATTTAATAGTATAGATTACAATAAGCTTTGGGTCTGAATTATTTAAAACCCAATATTCATAATGAATCCCCCTAACCGCCATGCATACCGAAGAAAGCCAAATAGTAACCTATAAAAATCCGACATTGAAGGCTAACAAAAATAACAGCAAACCAATTAAAATTGCTTTGGTTAGCTGCGGCTTAGGGCATGTTAAACGCGGGGTAGAAGTTTCAACGGCACGTTGGTTTGAAGCCTTAAAGGAACATGAGGCTGTAGATGTAAGGCTATTTTCGGGTGGTGAATATCTAGGAGCAAAACAAATAGATAATATTCCTCGTGATTCATTGCTCAAAACAATTTTATATCCTTTCACCTGTTTAAATGGACGCCGTACATGGGAATTTTGTTATGGCGTCGAACAGATCACTTTTGCAGCTGGTTTTGGTTCTACATTATTGTCCTGGCGACCAGATATAGTTTGGACTAAAGAAACGCCTTTTGCTCATATTTTGGCTTTTACCAGACCATTCTTCAATTTGAAATATAAACTGATTTTTTCTAATGGCTGTGGCTTCGAACCATCTACCTATGCACATTTTGACTACATACAACATTTGCATAGAGAATCGTTCGAGAAAGCAAAACAATTTGGTATATCGCCAGATAAAATGACTGTTTTACCCAATTTAGTACGCATACCAAAAATAGATAAAACAAAAGAAGAAAGTCGCAATTATTTTGGTTATAAACCCGATGATTGGGTGATTGCTTGTGCTGCAGCCTGGAATTGTTATCACAAGCGCATTGATTATCTGATTAAAGAAGTAGCTAAAATAAAAGACGAAAAGGTTAAACTCCTCCTTTGTGGACAACCAGAAACAGACACAGCATCTTTAAAGAAAATGGCGGAAAATCTTTTACCTAATCGAGTGCAATGGCACACCTTGCCTGCAGATCGGGTCCCGCTAGCTTTGCAAGCATCAGACATTTTTGTTCTACCTAGTCTAGAAGAATTGTTTGGTGGTGTTGTAGTAGAGGCTATGATGCTTGGTATACCTGTTATTAGTCATCAAACATCTGCTAACCGCCAATTTACTAACTTAGCTCTTCCTACTTATGATCTTTCAGCCCCAAATAATTTAACCCAATATCTAATTGATGCAAGAAATTCACCCACAGAAAAACAAAAGTTAGACCATTTAGCTAACGCTGTTCAAAATATTTATAGTGAAGAATCTCTTTGTCAGCAATTCGTGGATATGTCTTTAGCAGCTCTTCAATGGTGCTGATAAATTATTAGAGCCAATAAAGAGAATAGTAAAATCAAAAAGGCACATACAATTATTATCCGGACTCGACCACCGATGTGAGACTTTAGCGGCACTTCAATTTGGGTATTTTGGTGCACTTGGAGGACTGGAGCTGAGCTTGCCGTCTTACTCATAGGTACAATCGTTCCATCGACTAAATACTTCTTCGTCGATTCTTGCATATACAACCCATGGTCTACAGCTGCCTTAGAAAATGGTGCTCCACCCATTAATACGTATGTTTCAACTAATGCATGAAACATTTCTTCCATTGACTGAAAGCGATTATCAGGCTTTTTCTCTAAAGTTTTAAACACGAGCGCCTCAAGTTGAGGAAAGACCTCAACTCCCAAAGAGGCAAATGATGTCGGTTTAGTAGCCACATGCATTTGCATAGTATCAATTATGGTATTACCAACTAAGGGTGGTAACCCAGCAAGAGTCTCGTAAAACATAGTTCCCATCGAATAAATATCCGAACGCTCATCAAGGGTTTGTCCTAAACACTGTTCGGGACTCATATAAATTGGGCTGCCAAAAACTTCACCTGTTTGAGTTAAATTTTGAGGAAATTTGCCAGAAGCAGGCATCAACTTAGCTATGCCAAAATCCAAGACTTTAACTATGTCAATGATAGCGTCATCTTGTACTAACATGATATTGCTAGACTTCAAATCTCTATGAATTACTCCTTTTTTATGAGCATGCGAAAGTGCATCACAAGCTTGCAGAAAGATTTTTACTGCTCTAAATTGCCCAATTCTCTGTTCTCGCTTGATTAATTCGGCTAAGCTGTCGCCGACCAAAAAATCCATAACCAAATAAGGTTGCCCGGTAGGAGCAATACCAAAATCATGAACGGCTATGATGTTTGGGTGCTCTAAACAACTAGCAGCCTCGGCTTCTCTCTGAAATCGCTTTTTGCTAGTTTGATCATACATAAGCTGAGCCAAAAGCATTTTAATGGCACGCACTTTGTCCATAAGCAAATGCCTTGCTTCATAGACAATGCTCATGCCGCCGCGTCCTACTTCAGACAAGATCTCGTAGCGATCTGCTAATATTGTTCCTATAGGCGTTTCTAATTTATTACTTGTAAAACCGATGGGTTCAGGTTCCAGAAGGCTTCGATCTTGTGGACAAACTTCGTCAGATACTCCATAAATGCGTCGGCATTTGGGACAATATTTTCTTCTAGCAACAACTGATTTGTTTATTTCGCTCACAATAAAACTCTATGGGTCAGATTATTTGAGATACTTGCGTAAAATGCTAAACATTATATAACTATAATAGCAAAAGCCCCCTTTTACCGCTAGAACATTATTGGTTGTTGATATCCATACTTTTTAGCCAACAAAACTAACGCTTTGTCTTAACTGATAGTTTGTCCACAAATTCGATGGTATTACCAGCAGGATCACATACATAAACAGATTTAGTGCCATCACGATGGGTTTTTAAAGTGCCATAATCAGAAGCATTTTCTACATTAAAGGCCAAGTGCTGCGGATGTTGGCTAGCTAACACCAAAGCTAAGTGAATATTGGCAAATTTGATATATCCCCAGCTTTGATCTTGATATTCAACAGTACACTTAAAGTGTTCTTTGTACCAAGCTATAGCTTTACCAATGTCTAGGACCTGTATGGCAATATGATCTATAGCGTCCAGAGAAGAAAAATCACGATTTTCTGTCATTTACTCACCCCTAATCTTTTATTTAAGCGCTGCCTCGCCTTCGCACTGCTCGGCTCAACGCGCGTATCCTTATCGTTCCGCTGCGGACGCCTCACCGTCGTCCTTCACTCCACTTAGTCGTAACTCTCCTTATATTAAGCGCTGCCTCGCCTTCGTTTCTCTCGGCTCAACGCGCGTATCCTTATCGTTCCGCTGCGGACGCCTCACCGTCGTCCTTCACTCCACTTAGTCGTAACTCTCCTTATATTAAGCGCTGCCTCGCCTTCGTTTCTCTCGGCTCAACGCGCGTATCCTTATCGTTCCGCTGCGGACGCCTCACCGTCGTCCTTCACTCCACTTAGTCGTAACTCTCCTTATATTAAGCGCTGCCTCGCCTTCGCACTGCTCGGCTCAACGCGCCTATCCTTATCGTTCCGCTGCGGACGCCTCACCGTCTTTCCTTGCTTCGCTCCCCCTTTTTAATATATTTGTGTTCTTTCAAGAACAACTGGAAGAAAAAACTAGCGAATTATAGAAACCTTTGCATGTGCCTCTATTTTGCCAGATTCTTTAAGCGACAATCTCGCATTTTGATCCGTATGGCTACCCAAGGCTAAACGAACCAAATCGCTACTTTTACCTGAGCTTAGCAAATTAGCAAGATTAGAATTGAGCATATTTGTCTTAGCCTTTTTTACCAAGGCAGGAAAACTAACTTGATATGTATCAACTTGTACTTCTTGCGTTGTAACTTTGAATAGCCTGAAGGCACAAGGATAAATATCCAAACTAGGGGAAGAGATATACCAAATATTATTTTGCCATTGAATTTTGCTCAAATGTGTATGCCCGCTTACAGAAATTACTTGCCCATCAGATTTTTCGAGAATCTGCCGGACTGCGCTTGCTTGCGGCAATAGATAACTATTATTGCTATCAACAGTAATTGGCGGCAAAATAGGGTGATGACTAACAACAACAGTCACCGGTCTAGTTTTTTGACCAATATCTTGTTTTAACCATTCCAGTTGCTCCTCGTCGATGTATCCGGTGACTGAATTAGCTTGACTAGTATCAAGCCCAATAAGATGAAGTCCTGAAAGAGGATTACAAGACCAGTAAGGCACATCGTTATTAAGCCCCCTGCCCTTCCAATCGCGACCAAAAGTGCGCATTTTATTCACCGGCATATTGCCAGAAATATCTGCTTCACCCAATACAAAATACCAAGAGCAATCAAGGCTTTGAACGATATCAAGAAATAATTGCCAATGAATTTCATCGGCTCCTACCCCCTGCACTTGATCACCACCAAAAATAACAAAATCTGGCTTCAATAGATTGATTTGCTTGATTGCCTCTTGCAAAAAGAGTTGGCTTTCTTGCAACAGCATAAAGCTGTCACTTAACCCAGAGGTCAAATGACAGTCACTAATAAAGACAAACGTAAACGGCTCAAAAGAATTCGAATCGAAGCTATTGTTAGAGAATGTGGCAGCAGCAGACGGGATAAATGCGCCAGACAAACAAGATAAAATAAAGCTTCGACGGCTTACCGAATAAATAACTGACATTTTCACACCTATTGATTACAAAGACAAAATACTTAGCAAATACTTAGTAACTGGACATTAGCAAGATTATTACACTAGAATTGTTGTCTTGCTAACTGAAAGTTGCGATTAGATTAGGGGGAATTTAGTTTTTAGGAGTAATGATGACGACAGCCACAGAGCTAACTCTTGATATTAACGAGATAAAAAAGATATTGCCGCATCGTTATCCTTTTTTGCTTTTGGATCGGGTTACCTCCGTTGTGCCAGGGCTTAAAGCCACAGGCTATAAGAATCTAACAGCAAACGAACAGTTTTTTGAAGGTCATTTTCCTTTCAAACCTATTATGCCTGGAGTATTAATGGTTGAAGCACTAGCTCAGCTTGGGTGCATCGCTATTCTTATGAAAGACGAGTTTAAAGGCTCACTAGGCGTGTTTACTGGCATCGATGGAATGAAGTTTCGTTCTATGGTCACACCTGGCGACAGGCTAGATTTATCGGTGGAGCTAATTAAAATGCGCGGACCCTTGGGTAAGTTTCATGGCATCGGCACAATAGGTGGACAAACAGCCTGCGAGGGAGAGATTAGCTTTGCCCTCATCAAGGACGCGGTACCGATTACATGAGTATACATTCGAGTGCCATAGTCAGTACAGGCGCAATTATCGCGGAAAGTGCCGAGATAGGGCCTTATGCAGTTATTGGTGAACACGTTTCTATAGGGGCAAGCACTAAGGTAGGACCTCATGTGGTTATCGATGGACATACCAGTATTGGCGAAAATTGTCAGATTTTTTCTGGAGCCAGTATTGGTCAAGCACCGCAATCCATAAACTACAAAGGTGAACCTTCTCAAGTAAAAATAGGCAAAGGTGTAACCATAAGGGAGTATGTGACTATTCATCGCGGCACTAATGGTGGTACTACTGTTTTAGGCGACGACTGTTACATCATGAATTATGCTCATATAGCTCACGACTGCCAATTGGGCAAAGGCGTAATCATGGCTAATTCGGCGACCTTAGCTGGACATATTACCGTAGGTGACGGAACTGTCATGGCCGGAGTATGTGTTTTTCATCAATTTGTACGCATTGGTAGAATGTGCATGGTGAGCGGTATGACAGGAAGTAGAATGGATTTGCCACCATTTGTTATATTGGACGGATTACCTCCGGCTATACGCGGCGTCAATTTAATTGGTATGAAAAGGCATAAATTTACTCCTGCTACTCGTACAGCAATCAAAAAAACATACAAACTTTTATATCACTCTGGGCTAAATTTCACTCAAGCAATAGATCAAATTGAGCAAGAAGAAGTACCAAGTGAAGTAAAAGAAATTATTGAATTTTTCCGCTCTTCCAAGCGCGGAGTAATAGGAGCATATCAACAAGATGCTACCGAAGAAAATGATGAAAAAGCGATGCAAATTCCAGAAGCGGTAAAAGTCTAATTTTGGCTCTTCCTTTCTTTTATTTTGCTTATCCTAAGCTTATTGGGAAAATTATAAAGTGGATAAAACAAATAAAACGAAAATTGATCCTCCCATTGGTTCTGTGCTAGAGACAGGTTCTTCTGATCTTGACAAATCTAAAAAAAAGACACCTTCCCTAAGCCAAAAATCTCCTTTACCCGGCTTTAGGGAAGTTTTTAAAAATCGACAATTTATGAGTTTGTGGTTCGCACAAATCTTTTCGCAGTTTGCTGACCGAGCTGTTTTTGTACTCTTTGTAGCTGTTTTAACCGCTCAACAGATAATCAACTCCACAGCAAACATTATCGGTATTGGTGCAGCCGAAATGACCAGTTTGTTGTATGTAACCTTTACTATTCCAGCTGTATTACTAAGCCCAATTGCCGGAGTTTATGTTGACCGCTGGTCAAACAAAACGATTCTCTTTAGTTCTAACTTGGCTCGGGGGACACTTGTTAGTTTAGTCGCGTTTTCAGGAATTTCCCATTCTGCCAAATTATGCCTTCTATTGGCCTTTTTGATATCTGTAGCTTCACAATTTTTTGGCCCAGCTGAAACAGCAGCAATTCCACGTCTTGTACCCAAACAGAATCTATTACATGCAAATTCGTTGTTTTTTACTACGATGATGATTGCCTTAGGGTTTGGCTTTGCAATTGGTGAACCTATAATTTCTCAAACAGGAATAAAAGGCGCACCGTATGCGATAGCAGCAGGATTTTTCATAGCAGCATTGCTAATTTTGTTTATAGAAGACAATCAGCCAAAAAAAACTCAGCGAGAAGTTTGGTGGGAAGAGTTGCGCCAAGGTATAGCTTATATTGTGGACAATCCGCCTGTATTTCGAGCCATTTTAAAAATCACAATATTATTTAGCACTATCATCACCCTCAATATAATTGCTGTTGGCCTAGCTGAACAAGTTATGCATATAAAACCATTTCAATTTGGCTATGTGGTTGCCGCTGCTGGTTTAGGCATGGCAATAGGAAATGTTTTAGTAGCTAGAGCAGGACACTATTTGTCACACATTATCTTGTCTTACAGTGGCTTCACCTGCCTAGGCTTATTCATGAGTCTGCTAGCTAGTCTTGGCTTTATTCAAACTATAGTATTTCCAATTATTGGTCAGCCAAATCTATTCTTTAATGGTTGGCTCATCTATGTACCTCTGTCAATAGCCCTATTAATTGGTATTTCCTGCGCTTTCGTCGCTGTGCCCACCCAGTCCACTTTGCAAGCCTCAGTACCTGAAGAACTTCGAGGCAAAGTGTTTGGGGCGCAAAACACCGCCATGTCAGCCGCCTCAACGATTCCGGTTATACTAGCCGGTTTTTCTATTGACAATTTACCAGGGGGAGTTTCCACTACTTTATTAATTATGGGTCTACCCACCTTTGTTGCCGGGGCTATGCAGCTGTCAAGAAGTATTATAGATTTAAGGACAGAAAGGCTAATCTAGCTGTCGTCCGGTTACAATTCATAAGAAGACAATATACTAGGGATAAATGCGCAATCGAATCATACTATTCGGTCTTATATTACTGATTTGGGCTTTTCTCAAAGCAGTAGATTACTTTTTCAATGGTCCTCAACTGCTGATCCTTCTGTCATTAGCAGTGGCAATTATGATCACTCACAGTTTGTGGTTGCTTAGCGCTCAAAAGCATTGGCAAAGAAAAGTGGAAAAACACAAATTAATTGGACATCAACAAGTAAAACCGCGCAATAAACGATTAAGAGCAAATGACACCCAAGACGACACAAGCTGGAAGCCTTGGGTAGATATTTTTATTGCCGCCAAAAACGAAGAACGTGTGATCGAAATAACTATTCGCAATTTGCTTAAACTCGACTACGATAAGCTATTGCTTTGGGTCATCAATGATTGTTCTACCGATAACACAAAAGAGGTCTTAGAGTCTTTAATCACCGAATGTCCTAATTTAAGGATAGTTAACCGCGCACCAGGATCCCACCCAGGCAAGTCCGCAGCTTTAAACGATGCTTTGGCTTTAGCAAAAGGTGATGTAATTGCTGTTTTTGATGCCGACGCATATGTGGAGCCAGATTTTTTGAATATCACCCTACCTGTATTAGCCCCTGATGGAATCGGGGCTGTGCAAGCACAAAAGAAAATCTACAAACATCAAAAAGGCTGGCTTATAGACTGCCAGTCCTCCGAATATGCTCTTGACACCTATTTTCAAGTCGGTCGCGACATTATTGGCGGTGCGGTAGAATTACGCGGAAATGGACAACTCATCAAGCGCGCTGCTTTAATTGATGTTGCTGGATGGAACAATCACGCTATAACAGACGATTTAGATCTCAGCATGCGCCTGCTCACCAATCATTGGGACATCAGATTTTGTCCTTATGCTTGCGTATATGAGGAAGGCGTCACTTATGTTAAAGCACTCTTACGACAAAGACAACGCTGGGCAGAAGGAAGCATCAGGCGCTATCTGGACTATATATTTCCCTTGAATTCCCCTACGAGACTGTCCTTTGTCGAACGCTTCGATACTTTGGCCTTTACAGTATTTTTTGTAGTTCCGGCAATAGTATTGTTAGAAATAGTTTCAGAAGCAATACATTATTGCTGTGGCATATCTCCACATGCAAATTTTTTAGCCGCACTAATAGTGGCCATATTTATTATCAGTCAATTAAATCTAATCATTGCCATTCGAGTCTACGGCAAACCAATGTCAATTCTCGCCAGTATCTCACATAGTCTCTCGGTAGAGATGTATCTGTATCTGCATTGGCTGCCCTGTGTATTTTCAGCCCTAAGACAAATCATTTTTGGCAAACGTGTATCAACATGGCATCCGACAAAACATGTTGGAGATGCTGCTAACAATCTAACAGTCCAAAATAAAGACTCTTATACTGATAAAACATTTGCGAAATACCAAATTTAAATATCGCCAATAGGTAGAATCGTATAAAGCAAATACCTCCGGTAATAATTGCCATGAGTAGTAAAATTGAAGTAGTTGAATGCCACCATATTAGATTGCTAATCACTTGGAAACAAATCCGAACAAAGATTTTACACTGGCTGAAAACAGGCTAGGTTAGGGATTTATTGGGTTTTTAAAACTAAAAATAATATTGGTAGAAACTAACCGTGGATCTATTAAAGAAAATCGGTACAATTACAAATGTAATAGGCCTAACCAGGCCAGCAGTTGAATTAAATCATGAATTAGTAAGGCGGAGTAATTAATAGTGAAAAAATTAGTCTCATATTTTGCAGTAGCAGCAGCCATAATTGGCAGTTCAGTACTTCCATCTCTAGCAGAAGATGACAGTATGGTAGAAAATGTTTGTGCGTTTCCTTTTAAAGTAACCGGTGCCGCTCTCGGCACAGTATGGGGAGTACCGTTAGGTATGACCAAGGGCGGAGTCGAAGGTGGTATGAAAACCACTAAATACGTCGCTGGCAAATTGGGTAACGAAGATAGCACCTTGCGCTTAGCAGCTAGTTCTGTAATAGCTGGACCATTTGGTGTTGTAGGTGGTGCAGCATATGGTTCCGTTACTGGCGTTATCCATGGTGCAAAGGCCGGTTATAATCACCCATTTAGTATGGAAGCTTTTCGCTTTAAAGAAGATTAAAAGTGGTACATGCTAATATAACTTGTTTAAATAGGTTATGTCTGATAAATGTTTATCTGTCTATATACGAGGAATAACAATGAAAAAAAGTGCAGCATTACTAGCAATTTTTACTACTCTGGGAATGAGCTCAGCCTCATTTGCAGGTACTCTCGACACTGGTAAAAGTGTTGCGGGGACTTCAACAGCCATGGTAGTCGATGTGCCAGAAGGCATCATCGTAAACACAGCCTATAAATGTCCCTATGCCGCCACCAAAGGTTTGGCTGGTGCATTTGGAGATGAAAATGGCTGGAAGCAAAATATCGTGGGAGCCGTATTCGGTATTCCAGCAGGTATGGCTTTTGGCGTTCCTTACGGCCTTGTTAAAGGCGGACAACATGCCGCTAGCGTTGGTTGGGAAAAACCTTTCAGCAAAGAATCATTTGTTGTAACTAATAATCCATAAAACGATATATAAATTTGGTCTAGCGCGTTTACTTTAAAATAGAAATGGTGAGGTAAGAGAATGTTATTTATTAAGCGTTTATTGTCTTCAGCAATAATAGTGGGTTGTCTTATCTCACCAGCGCTTAGTCCAGTTTATGGTTTGGATTACGAAGCAAAGCCAGTTCATTCAGTTATAGCCGCTCCTTTTAAAGCAGTAGGGGCTGTCAGTGGTGCTGTTGTTTGCGGTCTTTTTAGTGCACCGCTAGATGATGGTTTCCATGCTGGTAAAAAAGCGACCACACATATAGCTGGTGCTTTTGGTGATGAAAATGGTAGAACTGAACAACTGGCAGCCGCTCCTGTAGGTTATCCAGCTGGTTTTGTGGTTGGTGGTGTGCGTGGTATCGGTCGCGGCATAATACACGGGGCTAAAAAAGGTTGGGAAAAGCCTTTTAGTCGCTGGTCATTTGTCACAACCGAAGAAAAATAGTTAGGTATTAGGTAATTTAAGTAAATCAGAAGCTCCTAGAAAGCAAATGGTGTCCGTTATGAGAAAAATAGTATTAGCTTCATTGGTAGCAGCTCTCGGGCTGGTATCTGTATGTAGCTCAATCCCGGGGATTGCTTATCCAGCACGCCCTGAATCTGCTCGTGTTTGGTATGAAATCGAATATTTTCCTGTTCGTTTAATTAGCATGGTTACTTGTATCGTATGGGATGCGCCAACTGGCATGTTTCAAGACTCTATTAAAGGTGCCATTGGTGGTACAAGAGTCGTAGCAAGAAACATTGGTAATGAAAATGGCACTTACGAATTGATCGTCGGTGGCTTAACCGGAGGTCCTGTTGGTCTAGTTGCTGGCGGCGCTTATGGAATTCTGCATGGATTTGCCTATGGTGCACATCATGGATTTGTTGGCTATCCGAGTCCTAATAGTGGAAGTCACAGCATGTTATTCCAAGGTAAGTCTTATGTAGTACCTTACGACGATAATTACTAAGCCAGTAGGTCATCATTAAAATAGGGAAAGGGCAACTTAATAGTGGCCCTTTCTTTTATTTTAATGGCTGTTCATTAATCAATAACTTAATAACTAATCAAGACTCTATATAGCTGCCAAGCATACCTGATAAACTGGGTTTATTAGGTTTATAAACCCGTTTTCAAAAAGGATTTTTGGCAATGACCAAATTTGCTGCAAATCAAGCTAATGGCGCTAAGAGCTTTTCAGCTACCAGCACCAAGGTGCCCCGTATTGGTGAATTGCTGGTAGCCGCCAACATCATTAAACCGGGGGTCTTAAATGAGTCTTTGCAAATTGCTAAAACATCAAGGACTCTAATTGGAAGAACTTTAATAAGTTTAGGACAACTTGATGAGCATAAATTACAAGTCGCCCTGGATATCCAGACTTTAATACGTGAACGCACGGTTAATACTCAGTCAGGCATTCAAGCGTTGAGTCTAGCTTGTAATTCTAGAATTTCGGCTAATGATGCTCTACAAAAGTTAGGCTTGCACGTGCAAGAAGAGACTAATACGCATAAGAATTCGTTCGCACAACTAATAATTGATTCTGGACTAGTAACTGCCCAAGTACTGGCCAGTGCTGAACAACAAAGCATAGAAAATAATTTGCCACTAGGAAGATGCCTAGTGGTGAATCGATACACTACACAAAACCGATTAGAATCACTCTTATCTGCACAAAGCTTGATTAGAGAAAATCAAATTACGCAAGAACAGGCTCTAAAAGCTCTAAAACTAAGCATAGTAAATAGAGAGCCTATAGAGCACTTCTTGATCCAATTTGGCGTACAGCAGCTGGGTGAGTCAGACAAACGTGTGCTTGACCTTTTATCTCTAGCAGGCTTTATTTCCCCAACTGGCAAATTAACTGCTCTTGAAATTGGTCTGACAGAAGAAAGGGCTTGTTTTGACATCTTAACAGAGACCGAAATGGTAGGCCGTGACGTTATAGACAAAGCTTTAACTTTGCAAGTACAAATTCTTGCCGGTAATCTAACTCTTAAATATGCCGCCAAACTGCTAAAAAAATCACACACAGAAGGTCTTGATCTGCAAACCTTCCTTGCCCAAATGGCCGGTAAAGGCAAATATGTAAATCAAATTGAACAGATAATCGATTTGCTTCTAGACATAGGTATTTTAGCTGAACAAAACATTACAGCGTCCAACGAAATTGCTACGGCAACCGGTAGAAACCTTGGGGACGTGTTGTTAGAACAAAACGATATTAATACTGCTCATTTAGATTCAGCATGGCAGGCGCAAAGAATGATTGATGACAAAATGATCAGCTTTGAATATGCGTGCAAAGCATTACGCAAGTTAGTAGGTACGGATAAAGAATATCAAACTAATACCCAAGAAGAATTACAGCAAATTACGCAACCTGCTTTGTCTGCTTTCGCACCAGAAACTTGGCTAACCAGAATAACAAAAAAGCTGTTCAATAAATAGGTCTTCTGACATTTCCATTTATTATTAAGTAATTGCTTTTCTTTGATACGACAGGCACTCTCTGGGCTATTCTAGAGTCACAAATTCCAGGAGAGTACGTATGACAGCGTCCCAGCAAAAGAAAACAGTAACACTTATACCCGGCGACGGAATAGGGCCTGAATGTGTTGAAGCTACCTGTCGTATTATAGAAGCCACCGGTGCACCGATAGAGTGGGATATACATCATGCCGGAGCAAGTATTTTCAAGCAAGGATTACCGTCCGGAGTACCGCAAGACACAATTGATTCTATTGCAAAAACGAAAGTCGCCCTAAAAGGACCGTTAGAAACCCCAGTTGGCTTTGGCGAAAAAAGTGCCAATGTCACTTTGAGAAAGCTATTTGAGACTTATGGCAATATCCGCCCTGTAAGAGAATTACCAGGCATAAAAACACCTTACAGTGGGCGTGGAATCGATTTAGTGGTGGTAAGAGAAAATGTTGAAGACTTATATGCAGGCATTGAACATATGCAAACCCCTGGGGTAGCACAATGTCTAAAACTGATTTCCGCCAAAGGATGTGAAAAAATCGTCCGACTAGCCTTTGAACTAGCAAAAGCCGAAGGACGCAAAACAGTCCATTGTGCCTCTAAATCAAATATTATGAAGTTGACAGAAGGTCTATTGAAACGTACTTTCGAAGCCATCGCTCCTCAGTATCCGGAAATAGAGTCCCAGCACATTATTATTGATAATTGCGCTCACCAACTAGTCAAAAAACCAGAACAATTCGATGTAATTGTCACAACTAATATGAATGGCGACATTATTAGCGATTTAAGCTCTGCTCTAATCGGTGGTTTGGGTTTTGCTCCTTCAGCTAATATCGGCAACGAAGTAGCAATATTTGAAGCCGTACATGGCTCAGCACCAAAATATGCCGGTAAAAATGTGATTAATCCCTTAGCTGTCCTTCTCTCCGGTGTATTAATGCTTCGCCATTTAAAAATGTTCAGCGAAGCAGCTAGCATTGAAAATGCAGTCTTTGTCACACTGGAAGAAGGTAAGTGCCTCACACGCGATATTGTAGGCGATGAAAAAGCTGCCAGTACAACCAGATTTACTGACGAAATTATTGCCAATTTAGGACGCAGCTCCCAAAAGTGGCACATACGAAATTACAAAGAGATTAAACTGCCCCATGTCAGAAAAGACATTGATTTTGTCAAAGCCAAAAGCAGACAAATCGTTGGCGTTGATTTATTTGTAGAATCAGCTTTGCCAGCCGATACACTAGGACCAGATCTAGAAAAAATAATGGCCGGTAGTAAATTGAAATTAAAAATGATCTCTAATCGCGGCACTAAGGTTTATCCTTCCATGGGGGCAATCACCGACTGCGTTGATCACTGGTTCTGTCGATTCATGACAGTCGATCCTAAAGAAGAAGTTACTGACGCTACCATACAAGATTTATTGCAAAAGGTAGGCAGTAAATACAGATGGGTGCACTTAGAAAAATTACAAGAAATCGACGGCAAGCAAGGTTTTACCAAAGCGCAAGGCGAGGATTAAGCTCTAGTGCTAAAAATCCCAACTTAATACTGGTTTTTTGGTAAGTTC
>JABDBL010000008.1 GCA_013288645.1 Candidatus Melainabacteria bacterium | reverse complement strand
CCCGCTTTTCAGCATGAATTATCTTTTTTGTCAGAGGCTGATTCGTGACAAATTCAATATCTGTAATTTGAGCAGGGGGCCTAGCTTGCCTGAGAAAAAACATGGCAAAAACAAAGAAAAGAATCAAAAGAATCAAATGCAATAAATAAGAGCTGCTCGCAGCCTCAGGCATCTCTAAAGCATATTCCGGATAAATCTGTCTGCGCTGCTGAAATACGGCATTATCATAAGCATCGCGTATAGCATAGATAATAAAAGCCAGTACAAGACCTAAAATAATGAATGATAAAGTCGATCCTAATTGCAAAGCCTGCAGGGATGTTAATAGTCCAGAATTTGGTCTCATATGCAAAGCAAGACCAAAGCTTAGTAGTCCGCTAACTATATATATGTTAGTAGCCATTAGTAAAAAAATAAAGAAATTAATTGCCGTGACGCCTAAAAAAAGCAAGCCCTTGCGGCTTTGTCCGTTATAGAACTGCCCAATACCAGGAAGTATAGAAAGGACAGCAGCTAAATTTGGATCGCGAGGCGGCTGTGAAAAGCTTGCATTACCGGCTGAACTACTGGACATCAAATTATCATCAGAATCTATGTAAAAGTTATAAAAGAAGGCCTAAAGTATAACATGATAAGGTCCTAATGGAAGCGCAAAACTGATGTTTCCATCCTTAAACCTATGTTTGGCCTAGGTTATCGCCTAGAACTTTGCTAGGTTAAGCATGCAAGACTTACATACTTGGCATATGCAAGTCTTCAGCTAATTCAATTTTGAGCTCATCGCCTGGACGCACATCCACTCTTTTGCCTTTTTTAGCCATTAATATACAAACGCCAATCGCAGCTCCCACAGCAGCCCCTATTAAAGCACCGCCACCCACGCCTACAGAGCTTGAGCTGTGGCCAGCAACAGCACCAATAGCCAGAGCTACCGCTGTCGGTAAAGCAAAAGTACCTGTATCGATAGCTATATCTTTCAATCCACGACGAGCGTGAACTACTCCACCGCGAGCCACTATATTTGCTACTAACGGTATTTGTCTATTGTCTGGAGTGGTGACACTATCAAATTTTAAAGCGACGGAGCCTGAACGGTTCAAATGCTTAGGAGCATTCAAAGTAGCGATTCTTCCTCTTATTATTGAACCAGCCGGTACTGCGGTAGTACCATCTATGGTGAGGTCTTCGGCGGTGCGCGCAGAAAATTCGTCGCCTTCTTGACTGGTATCGCTATCAACAGCGGTATCCATTATGATAGAAATTTTTGTACCGCTCGGTACTACGCGAACATAGCCTTGCAACACCTTTGTTTTACCTTCATTTTCTGAAGGAGCCGTGGTTTCATTTTTACTCACTTCTTCGGTTTTAATTTCACTGGGCTTATTGTCGGCGGCTTGATCTTGACTGTTGTCTGAGCCAGACTTCAAAGGGGCGGATGCGTGGCTGTCTGCTTGATCAAGTATTTGGCTAACGTCATCATTTACAGGCTTCTCTTCGGTTAAACCTTGGCTGGCAGTGCTTTCTGAGTTAGAAGGAGGCTTAGCCGACCCGGTTGCATTAACGTTATCGGTAGAATTAGCAGTGTCGGTTGAACTAGTGGTCCCGATTGAATTATTTTCACTTGGGTTATAAACCTTAAAATTCAAGTCATTACTTTCTGCCACTGCATAGCTGAGCGGACAAAAGAATAAATTGCTGCCCATTAAAGACATGATTAGTAAGAGGGAAATAGGCTTTAACTTGGACTTATGTAAAACGAGCATGAATTTTTCCCCAATTTAGTCATACAAATTACGCTTGATCAGTCTAGTTCTTTAAGCATAGTTAAAGGAAGCAGTCAAGCGGAAGCCTTGTCAGTCTAGCATGCCTTAGCAACCATAAGGTGAAGATTAGATATTCTGAAAATTTTATTCGTTTAAATTGAGATCTTCATTTATCTAAAGCCCACAATTACCCGTAAATGCCTTAAACTGAAAGCAGGTCGCAAAATCATACCGCTCTATGGTTCAGCTAATAACTGTTAAGAAAAGTAGTTTCAAGGAGTCAGAAAGTGATCGAATGTTCAATTTGTAAGGCTAATAATGAAGATAAATCACTCTTTTGTCTGGAATGCGGCCAACGTTTAATACCCAAAGTCCCAGATGCTCACATTACAGCTAACATTTTACCTGCTACTAATTTCCAGCAAATAAACACTTCCAACTCCGCCAGACTTCATTCTCCTATATTAGACTTGGGCGGACAGGCAGAAAACAAAAAAAGCAAGCCACTCAATAAACCAGTTGGGTTTGCTGAGGCAACCCAGCGTGAAGCCAATACCGGACGTGCTAACGGTATTTCGCGCAATGGGCTACATTCGCCTTTGTTAGATGGACAAAATCATTTTGCTAATCCCTATCCTGATCAAGACGAGGCAGAATCTGCTAATGTTCAGTCTAATCCTCCTCAAAATCACGTCGACAAATCACGTCTACATTCACCGGTGCTTGATGGACCAATTTCTGCTTCCTACAGCGTTGCTTATGAAGAGAGCTTTTCAGAAGATGAAGAATATGAATCTTTGCGATCGCCCCTTCTTCAAGCAAAAGTTCCATTACCTGAAAAAAATGAGGCTCTCGAAAATCCAACAGGGCAAGAAAGTCGTCTCCAATCATTACTAGGTTCTGCCACTGGACCGTCTGTTAAAGCAGTTCCTAATAATCCTTTTAATGTTAACGTCACACAAAATAATGTTGCGCAGAATAACTTTGCACAGAAAGAGAGCTTTGTCGCTCCTTTATCAATCACTGGCATTAATAAATTGAGCCAAGCCAATCAAGCTAGTATATCCAGAATTAAATCAGAAAGAATTTCTGGATCGAATTCTTTACTGCCCACCGAAGAAGAAATTTCATCAGCATCAAAAATTGAATATATACAAGGTCAATTTCCGCTTAACAAAATGCTATTAATCTCCCTAATATTTCTAGCTTTGGGTTTCAAGGTTTGGTATTTAATATCTCTTGGCAGCGCGGCATTTGGCTCAGCTCCTTTTGCCTTTGATCAAGCAGGTCAAATCATCGTGTTATTGTTAATGCTTGTGCTAGTTTTAAGTTAGAAAAATGTCTACTTGTAAAGTAATATAGGTATGCTATATTGAGCCCTGCTTGAAAAAATATTTGGTATAGTGTCGAAAAAAGCTATGGTGAAGTCTTGCTCAAATTGAGCGCCATTACTAATCGAAAAAAGAGGACTAGAGTGGCCGTATGTATTACGTTGCTCTTGAGCTCCGTTTTAAATAGTGTTTTGAATGCAAAATCAGTTCAAGCTCTAAGTTTACTTTCTTCGGCGAAAGAAACTTCAATGCTCTCACCAACTTATGAAAAATTGTTTCAAGGGGCTGGACCAACGACCAATGATAATCAAGGTACAACAGAAAAAACTTTGGATAGTTCCGATTCTGCGGATTTAAGTCCTTTAAACCTTAATGATAGCTCTAACCCTAAGCAACAAGCAGAGGTGGATATTGATAGCGCTAGCAGTGGTGCTGTACTTAAGTCAACCGTTAGTGAGACTAACTATGTACCAAAAGATGGTGACTCAAATGTATTGCAAGCACAAAGTATAAAAGGTAATGGCAAGCACAAAAATGGCAAAGCAGATAAAGGTTCTTTGATGGACCAAGCTGCAGCTGTAAAAGTGCAACCGCTGGCTTTAATGCAGTCAGACGGCGAGGCTCAACAAAAGGCTGGCGCGGCCGTAGATGCTGAAAAAGCCCAATTAGCAGACCTTTGGGAAGCAACACTTACCCGCTCTCCTGATATTCAATTTATTGTGCAGAAATTACAGCCTACATCCAACGCTCCTCATTTAACGAACATATTAATGAAAATGTTGAGTACTGCCGCCTTTGGTGGCTTGGGTGCCATGTCTATGATGAGCCCAGGTATTGGCACTTTTGCAGGAGCTAGTATGGGAAGCAGTATGATTCAAACTGCTTTAGGTATTAGCCAAAGCAGAGCAGACAAAAAAGCCAAGCTGAGCCAAGAAGAAGAAATAATGATGTACAACATGGTTCGCACAACTTGTGACAAGTTGGTAGCTTTTTATAGACAATATAAGAAGTGTTCGGTTAGTTTAGGTCGTGCAGCAGACGACTTACAAGATTTACAAAATATGGTAGCCGAAGCTAAAGCAGGACAAGATGCCTCTAAGCAATTAGAGATGGAATATACATTACGCAAACAGCAGCGAGACATGGACGCTGTCGCTGATGACTTGCAGCATCATAGACAAAATCTTGTCGACTTGTCAGGACCAGAAGCTGTAGCTAAATTAGACAAACAAATCGTAGAAGAGAGAGAGAGACTTAAACAAATACCTCCTGACAGTATCGGCCAATCAGGAACACCTACGGATACTTTCAGCTCTCAAGCAGGTGATTTTAGCTCTCAACTAGATAAAACAAAAACGGCTTCTGGACTATGTCCACAATCTTAAGAACATATGCAAATTAATCAGCGTTGGCTTTCTATTGCAATCTTGATTCTTTGTCTGGTAGCTATTCCAGTTAGTATTTTGGGTGCCGCTAAAAGAAGCTCTAATGAAGACAGCCAAGTTGCATCTAATAAATCAGAATCTTTATCAAGCTACATTGATTATGATCATATATCGGTAATCCGCTTATCAGGAATCATTGTTGATGATGAAGATGATTCATCATTATTTTCAAAAAAGAATACTGCTGGAGCAGTGTTAAAACAATTGCGTAAAGCAGTTAAGAACGATCATATAAAAGGAGTGCTCTTTAGGGTTGATAGTCCTGGTGGGACTGTACCAACCAGTCAAGAAATCGCAGACGAAATCAAAACTTTAAAAGAGGAGAAAAAGCCTATTGTTGTCTCGATGGGAGATGTTGCAGCCTCAGGTGGTTATTATGTTTCTTGCAATGCTGACAAAATCGTTGCTGACTCTGGCACAATAACTGGCTCGATAGGTGTGATTATGTCTACCGTCAATTTTAAAGGACTGGGCGATAAATTGGGACTACAACCGCAAGTAATAAAGTCCGGTCAATTTAAAGACATTGGTTCTCCCTACAGAGCAATGACAGTAGAAGAAAAATCGATATTGCAAGGTCTTATATTGGACGCTTACGACCAATTCACTAGTGAAATTTCTCAAGGACGTAAGATACCCATTGAGGCTGTACGTAAAATCGCTGACGGCCGAATTTATTCTGGTCGTCAAGCTTTAAAACTAAATCTCGTGGATAAGTTAGGCGGTTACACTATGGCGGTTGATCTTTTACAAGACATTTGCAAAGAACGTTATGGCAATAAAGCAAAACTTCCAGTCAAAGAAGCCAGTCCTCGCAGTCACCTAGCTGCCTTTCTAGAATCTGTTATTGGCGGAGAGAATCTGCCTTTTGTCCAATCGGCTTCTTATGATCAGATAGGATTCAGTGCTTTAGTCCCCGAATCTTTGAAATCCAAGTATTCTCATCAGCCTTTGTGGCTAATGCCCTAAGGACATAGCGATGATCGAAAATTCCGCCGATACAAATGAACAAAGACAACCTATAGTCCTAAACTCTGGTATTGATGTTTTCTACGGCATGTTAATGAGCCCTATTCGGACCTTTAACGTACTGAGCACTGAATATCCTACTAGATTATCATCACTGGTAGTCCCAATATTGATCGTTACTCTATCTGCATTGGCAGACGCTAATCCATCTTCAATTACTGTTCCTAATATCGGCTTCAATATGTTTGGTTCACTAGTAGGAAAGATGTTTTTTTGGTTTGTACTTGGTTTATTTTTACGTCTGCTTGCTGCTTTCTTAAAACAACCAACATCTATATGTTCGTGTTATTTAGTCACGGGTTGGGCCTTCGTTCCTCTAGTATTCAAAGCAATCACAACTTGTTTCTCTAATGCCACTGAGTTTGGTGATGTACTTTCGTGGTGCCTGTCGATTTGGTTTTTGCTGCTGCAGCTTTTTGCTTTCGATTCCGTGCTTAAGTTAGGACGATTTAAAACTCTTGGTATAATTCTAATTTTGCCACCTTGCCTATTTTTTGCATATTTTATTTGTATGATCTTTGCTGGCGTAATGCTAAGCGAAGGTTTCTTTTAAAATAAAGACCTTCCTATGACTTCCAAAAATAAAACTGCTGTCGTAGCAATCATTGGACCTACGGGCACAGGCAAAACAGATTTAAGCATTGAATTGGCTAAACAGTTTAATGGCGAAATTGTCGCTTTAGACTCACGCACAATTTATAAAAAGATGGATATTGGCACTGCCAAACCTTCAGTTGAACAACAAATTGAAGTTAAGCACCATGCCTTAGATTTGTTAGAACCAACTAGGTTTTTTACCGTTGCTGAATATATAGAAATAGCTAAAGAAGCCATTAACACAATAAGTGCCCAAGGCAAATTACCCATATTATGTGGTGGGACTGGACTATACGCACGAGCCTTATTGGAAGGAATACAAATTCCTACCGTTAAACCGCAGACCGAATTAAGAGCGCAATTAGATGAATTAGCAAAGCAAAAAGGTAATGAAGAGCTTCACTCTAGACTGGCCGAAATAGATCCAGTTTCAGCTGCACGATTAAACGTTAACGATCTTAGACGGATTATTAGAGCACTTGAAGTGTCTATTATTAGTGGTAAACCCTTTTCCCAATTAGCCACACAAGTTGAATCTCCTTTCCAGACAACCTGGATAGGGTTAAACTGGAATGATAGAGACTTACACAAGAAAATCCTCACTGAGCGGCTTAATAAGCATTTGCAGGCGGGTTTACTTGAAGAGGTTACAAAGCTTTGGCCAAACTCAAATTACCAAGCTGTATTAAGCAACTCTATTAACTATAAGGAATTTATTCCACATATAAACGGCAGCGAATCTCTGGATGAAGCTTGCACACAATGTATAAGGAACAATTTTCAGTTAGCTAGAAAACAAATGATTTGGTTTAGAACTCGTCCTTTTATTAACTGGATTCTAATAGACGAAACTCACTCCTTTACAAATACAATGGATAAGTCAACAAAAATGTTGCCAGACTACCTTTTGCATCGATAGTATTGATGAGGAAAATCACTATTTATGATTATTATCAGAAATCAATTACTAATTATGCGTCTATCTCTAGACGCGCCGGATTAAAGAGCTATACTGGTTGAAGGAATGCCACTAAGTGTCGACGACCTGTTGGAGAGGCACTTGATGAAATCAAATGAATCTAGTGAAGTTAAAGTTGTTTCATTGCCTTGGAGCAATGGCAACATGTCAGCTAAGTTATGGACCGTGGGTAAAAAAACAATTGCTTGTGTGCCTGAGCTTGGTTTACACTGTTACGGTACTAGTCAGAGTGAAGCTTTGTTTAGACTATTTACTGTATTGCTTAAGTATTATCGACAACTTAAGGTTCATAGAAGCCGCCTAGGAAAGCGTGGAAGAGGACATCTTGAACTTCTATCAGATTGGATAATTGGGGTAGAAGATCGCATGCGCTTAAGAACTTTTGATAAAGAACTAGTTACTGCCGGCAGACATACCTTTAGTTAATTCAGTAATAACTCTTAGCCTTAAGATTTGAACTTTTTTACTAGCAATTGCGTTTAGTAAAATGTTTCTTCTGATAAAGCTCCTACATGAGATGTTTTGAAAATTTTCATCGCTACATTGCTGCTTTAGTGATCGCGCTATTAGCTTGGTTTGAATTTAGTCGAACTATTTCAGCCCAAGAGCTTTTGCAGCCAATAGAAGAGCCATTACCATACAAGTACTACGGTAATAGCTTTTCTCACAAATTCCATCGACCAAGCTGCCCTTTCGGTATGTGTATTAGCAAGTCTCACCTAGTTCGATTCCACTTCCGCAAAGAAGCAATCGAGGCCCATTTTGCCCCCTGTAAATATTGTTTACCACCCGTATGGTGGTCGGTTCATGGTGTGATCTTGCATCGCAAGGAAGATTCTGCAAAAAATGCAGTTGATAGTCCAACGCTAAAACCTAAGGAGAGCCAAGACAACTAATTTCAATATTGCATATAATATAACGATGTACAAGAAAACCATGACAATGATTGATTGGCACAAGATATTATTAGAACACAAGGTAACTTGGACATATCCGGGATACGGACCTCATGCAATATTCTCTCTAAACAATAATCATTCTGATTTTTATATCAACAGTGATTATTTGGCACATAATCAGTCTTTAATACGAGAAATATCTCGATCTTTATTCAACATAGTAAATAAGAAAATGACAATTAATCCGGACTGGGTGCTAACATATCCACCGTTTGGTCTGCATATTGGTCTTTGTTTGGCTGAATTATTTAACTGCAAATTCGGCTATATACAGTCTGTGCAAAAGCCTGAAATCCACCTTGATCTGAAGGTAGACGAAACAGCATTACTTTGCGCAGATGACATAATTAGTGGAACAAGCATTAAAAAAGTAATCAATGCAGCATCGAACAAAGGAGCAAAAGTTCTTGATACGATTGCTGTAATAGCTAACCTTAGTGGTAAGCAAACTTTTACTGACAGGCTAATTATTTCTTTGATAGAACAAGAAGTAAATATCTGGGAACCCGCTGACTGCCTTCTATGCGCTTCAGGCTCACCAGCTTTGCCCGCCAGAGAAAATTGGTTACAATTAGCCAGATAACTTTGATTATTGTAGTAAAGCAAAAATGACAAACGAAGATAAAGAAAAATGGGATAAGCGCTTTCTTGAATTAGCTAAGCATATAGCTAGCTGGTCAAAAGATCCCAGTACACAAACTGGCGCTGTGATAGTCGATCATAAGCGGCGTATCGTATCGGTTGGCTATAACGGTTTAGCCCAAGGTGTAGAAGACTTAGCCGAACGCCTAGATAATAGAGAAATTAAATACAAGATGTTTTTGCATTGTGAAAGAAACGCCATTCTATTTGCTGCTCGTCCCTTGGACAATTGCACTATTTATACCTGGCCTTTTATGTCTTGCGCCGCTTGTGCAGCTATGGTTATTCAAGCCGGTATAACACGAGAAGTTGCTCCTTATAGTAAGAATCCGCGCTGGGTAGAAGAATTTGAATTAGCCACACAGCAATTTAAAGAAGCTGGAGTTGAGTTGTGCTTATTGGAAGATTCATAGTCTTTGTCTCACGTATTTGCCTGATTTGCTAATTTGAGCTATAATAGCTTTATACTCATGGCTATCATGGTCACATTATGAAAGCAATAAATATAGCAGAACTTAAAAACAATCTCAGCCTGTATTTGAGAAAAGTACGGACTGGAGAAGAAATTATTGTGAGGGATCGAGATGTCCCAGTGGCAAGGATCATTCCCTGGCACGGTGACCAGGATGATGAATTACTTGCACTAGCTAGTCAGGGAATGATCCTTCTCGGTGAAGGAGAAATAGAAGATCATTTCTGGCAATTACCAGCACCACAGATCTCTGCAGAAGCTTTGCACGATGCTATGGTAGCAGAGCGCGAAGATGCCTGAAAAGAAAAAGCAATTGCAATCTGTGCTTACCGCATTCTGGGACACAAGTGCGATTGTTCCGTTATGTTGCTTTCAAAAAACAAGTAGTAAGGCAAGGCAGATAGCACGAACTTACGGAAAGCAAGTAGTTTGGTGGACAACACCAATTGAAGCAATTAGTGCGTTGAACAGACTTATGAGAGAAGGACATATATCCTCTCAAGAAAGTGCGCAGTCGTATGCTCGATTAGAATATCTTCGTGACCGTTGGAGCGAGATTCAGCCGACCGACTTATTAAGGGAGCAAGCAGAAAGGTTGCTTCGCATGCACAAACTTCGCGCCGCCGATGCGTTACAGCTAGCTGCAGCCCTAACATGGTGTAGTAACAGCCCTCGAAAACATGCTTTTATCGCTGCTGATATTATTCTTCTAGAAGCAGCTCAGATAGAAGGTTTTTCCGTTTTAGAATTGTCATAAGACTTACATCCAAATAATCTATGTCAACTGCACCAAGCAACGCCACAGACAGAAAAGACTTTCATATTATTGAAGGTCCACTTTGGAATGTTATTTGGGTTTTAACATGGCCAATTATGATCAATATGTGTGCTTTCGGCATAGGCACCTTTTTTGATACATGGATTGCTGGAAAGCTCAGTGCCAATGCTCAAGCTGCCATGGCCATTGGTTGGCAAATTCGTTATTTTATGATGATGTTTACTATTGCATTGCAAGTAGGCGCTACTGCATTAATAAGTAGATATTATGGCGCGCGCGACAAAGTTAATACTATAGAAGCTGCTCGGCAGAGTCTGATTTGGGGAAGTGTTTTTAGCATAATTTCTGTATGTATAGGGCTGCCCACCTGCACAGGTTTATTGCATTTGCTTGGCGCCAGTGCGGGAGTTGAACAAGAGGGTTGGGAATATTTAAAATTTATTCTAGTGGCAAATATTCCATCGACTTTGTTATGGACTACTCAATCAATATTTCGTGCTGTTGGCAATGCTCGCACCGCAATGGAAACAACTATTCTTGGCACAGTGCTTGTTATTTTGTTCGATTATCTATTTTGCCTTTATCCGATGCACATGGGAATTGGCGGCATTGGTATATCCTGGATTTTAGCAGGATCTATTTCCTTTGCCTGGAATCTTTTTCAATTAGCAAACTGCGAAATGAGAGCATGCCTAAATATAGTTAACTCTTTTGCCTGGGGCATTTCAAAAGATTGGCTTTTGCGAATCATGAAAATAGGTGTGCCTGGCTGTATCCAAGAAATAGCACTGATATTAGGGAGTTTTGGACTGTTTTCTATTCTTGCTTTTACTAATCAGCCGGCAATCAATCAAGCTGCCTGGGGAATTGGTTGGCGGCTGGAAGAGTTGCTTGTCTTTTTGCCAATGTTTGCTTTAAGTACGGCTATTTCGATTATTGTCGGGCAAAATTTGGGAGCGAATCAAATTGAACGAGCAACGCAAGCAAGCTGGAAAATGGTCTATGCAGGAGTGGGAATCAATGCTCTTATTGCAGCCTTGCTTTATTTATTCGCTCCGAATATAGCTAGCTTGATGAGTAGTAATGCAGCTGTAGCTAAGGCGACTGTCGATTATATTTATTTCATTGCCTGGACTGAACCATGTACCATATGGTGCATTCTCTCCGGAGCTATGCAAGGGGCTGCCTATACCCGGATACCAATGCTGATAACCATAATTTGCTATTGCATATTTAGATTATCTCTTGCCTGGTATTTGACTGTTATAGTCGGCCTTGGCGCAAACGGTACCTGGATAGCAATGGCGTTATCTTCTGTGCTGGCAGCTATATTCACAGTGATTTCGTTTCAACAGGGTAAATGGAAACGTCAAAGCGTCTAACCCCGACAAATTGCTAGCGGACTCACAGAATTCTCACGAAACTTTCCTATGATTGTTGTTTATTTCAACGGAATAGAGTGATATGACTGGCGATAGTACAAGTGAATCCCCCTATCAATCAAGCGCCGGTGCAAAACTTACGGCTGCTAACGAATTTGATGAAGAAAGCACAGAGAATAATGATCCGATCTTTTCTGGCTTAGCTCTTTTGCAAGAAGGAAGAAATTTCGGTGGTTTGCGTCAGACAGTAGAAGCGCCTGATGCAATGCCTAGATTTGACCAACCGCCCAATAAAGTGGGTAATCCAGCGGAAGAATTATTCAGCGCAGAAAAAATTTCTAAGATCATGAAAATTTCAGTAACTAAAGAAGGCATCAAAACCGGTGATGCAGTAAAACTAAAAGAAGGAGAGCCTTTACCCAAAGGAGACTATAAAATTTTTTGGAAGATAGGCAAAGATCCTAAATCAGGTGAGAGCATTGAAAGAGCCGCTTTATTACATATCCCAGAAGGAAAAGATTTGGGCTTGCTAGTGCTTGTACCTGGTGTATCTAATAAAGATCAGCTTTCAGAAAATTATTTAATGGAAACCCATTTTCATGAATTGGCTGATGAAGGCAAAGAAAAATATGCAGTGCTCACCTTGCTTACCGAAAAACGTGAAATTGGTCCTGAATCTAAAGCGAAAGGCATAAAGTCTAGCGCCTGGGTAGCAGATGGCTGCTTCTTAAAACCAGAAGTAGTAGCAGAGCTCAGGAAGGAAAATAAAGAGCGAACAGGCATAGCCTATGATGATCGCCATTATGTCGCTGGCGTGTTAGCTACATGTGCTGAGCTGGCGCCAGTCGATAAAGATCCACGTGCCCGAGCATTTGTCGGCGGCTCTCAAGGAGGAGATCTGATCACTAGACTTTGTGGTGATGATCGCTTTCACGATATGGCCAATGTTTATATCATAGGCAGCAGTGCTGAAGCCAATGCTAGCGAAATACACTTGCCTCCCGATGGCTATGTTGTTGATCCGTATAAAATAAATGATGACAATGCACAGCACGTATTAATATTCCAACATAGAGATGACACCATTGCCTTACCCCATCCAGACAAATTAGCTCTAATAAAGGCATCGCTGAATATTCCCTTTTTACATCGCAAAGTAGTAGATCTAGGCTTGGGGGCTTTCGATAATTTGCACCAAAATCCACTTAAACTAGAAGCGATTTATTTACGCGATTTAGATAGAACTATTGGGCGCAACATAGGAGATTCAGATCGGTACACGATGAAAGCCTATACTCCAACTGATGGATTAGCAAAGTTTAAAACAAGAGAAAGTTTCAATCGCGAGCTTAAGCAAACAGAGATAGAACAGGCTCGCAAAGAAAATAAGGATCTCTTATATCGTTACATCCTCAAGCGCGGCGATGGCAAAGATATAATCGTAGATATTTATGATCTGCCTGCCAATCACGTCATCGCTGGGCGAGCGGACGGCAGCACATCTATGTATAAAAAATATGACGGTGTCGATGAGAGTATCATTATAGATAAAGACATAGAAGAACTATTAGCAAAGAGAAAATTAAAGACAAAGCAATAAATAAACTACGGTTATTAGAAATTTGGTTTTGCATATTGCCGCTATGAAAGAGTATTTTATTTAGATACCAAGTTTACCGAATGTCCTATCTGCGTCTGCGCATATTTCCATAACAAGGGCGCTACAAGATAGATACAAATCTGCATCAGACAAGTTCAAAATCTCTGCTTAAAATCATCATGAATTTAATAAAAGTGACTGAGCGATAGTACAATTTGATAATGTTGAATTGATAAATTGAGATAAGGTCCATTCAAGGATAGTTGGGGAGCAAGGCTTTTCCATGCAAATAAAAATACACATATTGCAGCATGCGTCTTTTTTAGGTCCAGGCACAATAGAAACCTGGGCTAATCTCAATAAGTTCTCTATTACAAGAACTAAATTCTTTGATAAAGAGTGGACATTACCACAAATGTCAGACTTTGATTTGCTTGTAATTATGGGCGGACCAATGAGCGTAAATGATGAAGCACAATATCCCTGGCTAAAACAAGAAAAAGCATTCATCCAGCAAGCAATTGAAGCTGACAAAAAGATACTGGGAATGTGCCTGGGGGCACAATTAATAGCATCCATTTTTGGTGCCAGAGTTTATCTCAATAAGCATAAGGAAATCGGTTGGTTTAATATTGAAAAAACGGGCGATGCTAAGCATGTATCTTTAACTAATTGTCTTCCTGATTCCCTTTGCGTATTTCATTGGCATGGAGAGACCGCAGAATCACTTCGTCCATTTCTATTTAAGTTGTTGGATGATTTTATGCAACTGCCGATAAAACAATTATCTCTACAAACGACCGATCTATTCAACCATTGATAAAAAGTACTTATGGATACGTAAATCACCGGTTAGTTCTGGATGGAAAGTACTAACTAACATATTATTTTGGCTGGCCATGATGATATTTTCGCTTATACTTTGATCAAGCTTTGCTAAAACATTCACTTCTGGTGAGTGTGACAGAATAAGTGGAGCACGAATAAATACGGCATGAAATGGTTCGCTTTTGGCACCATTTTCTGCTAAGCAGGGTATATCAATATAACTTTCAAAGCTGGCTTTTTGTGGACCAAAACCGTTGCGGCGAACTTTTATGGACATTAAGCCAAGTCTGCCTTGGCTTGAGCCTTCGATTTCGTTGGCAAGAAATATGGCGCCCATACAGGTGCCGTAAACCGGCATGCCGGATTTTATTTTATTAGTGATAGTATCAAATATGGTATTGTCACTATTGGTTAATTTGGCAATTGTAGTCGATTCGCCGCCAGGAATAATCAGTCCGTCAATGTCTTCTAGTTGAAATGACCTTCTTATAGGTGAGCCTTGCACTGCGCATCGCTCTAGCGCCTGTAAATGCTCGGCAAAGTCACCCTGTAAAGCTAAGACGCCTATTTTCATATTGTTAAAAGACTAATTGCCGCGAATAGCTAGCATTTCTGTTTCGCTTAAGCTGGCAGCAGTCCGCCCGACCATCGGTTCACCCAAATTGCGACTCACTTCAGCTAATATTTCAGGATCTTGATAGTGAGTAGTTGCTTTTACTATGGCTTGAGCACGCTTAAGTGGATTGCCAGATTTAAAAATACCAGAGCCTACAAATACACCGTCTACACCCAATTGCATAAGCAATGCAGCATCAGCTGGCGTAGCCAAACCACCAGCAGCAAAATTCACTACTGGTAATTTGCCTGTTTTAGCTATTTCTTTCACTAATTCATATGGTGCACCGATATTTTTAGCAAAGGTCATCAATTCTTCAGCCGGCATTACGGTTAGTTTTTTGATGTCGCCTAAAATAGCACGAGCGTGTCTTACCGCTTCTACCACGTCGCCTGTACCAGCTTCACCCTTAGTGCGAATCATAGCAGCACCTTCGCCGATGCGCCTTAGGGCCTCGCCCAAATTTCGGGCTCCGCAAACAAATGGAATTTTAAATTTGCTTTTATCAATATGAAATTCTTCATCAGCTGGAGTCAAGACTTCGCTTTCATCAACACAATCAACACCCAATGATTCTAGGATTTGTGCTTCGACAAAATGACCAATGCGTGCTTTAGCCATAACAGGGATAGTGACCGCTTTAATAATTTGAATAATGAGTTCAGGATCAGACATACGAGCAACTCCACCGTCTGCCCTAATATCGGCCGGTACGCGCTCTAATGCCATCACTGCTACTGCACCAGCTTCCTCAGCGATTTTTGCTTGCTCGGCATTTACCACATCCATGATCACGCCGCCTTTGAGCATTTGCGGCAGAGCTTTTTTAACTAACAGTGTGCCTGTTTCTTTTTTGCCTTTTTTATCTGCTGTTATCGAAGCCATAATTTCACCAAGTCCCCTATCGAAACCCGTATTTCTACTTTTATCTTCTAATTGTAAGCCCTTAAGCTTATACCAGGCTTACTTAATAGCTTTCCTTTAAGGCTAGCTTAATGACTTTGTACTTAAAGCTCTGGTTTAAGTGCTGTCATGCCATTTAAATAAGGCTGTAGAGCTTTTGGTATTAGAACGGAGCCATCTGCTTGTTGATAATTTTCTAAAATAGCGGCCATCGTACGTCCAATAGCTAAGGCAGAGCCGTTCATAGTGATCATGTACCGAGCTTTGCCGCCGTCAGCTGGCTTATATTTAAGATTTGCTCTTCTGGCTTGAAAATCGCCAAAAACACTACAGGAGCTAATTTCGCGATACTGATTTTGAGCAGGAAACCAGACTTCTAAGTCGTAACATTTTTGGGCAGCAAAGCCAAGATCGCCACTGCAAAGTAATATCCGTCTATAAGGTAATTCTAATGCTTCTAAAATGCCTTCTGCGTCCAAAGTGAGCTGCTCGTGCTCGGCAGCAGCCTTTTCTGGGGTAGTAAAGCGAACTAGTTCGACTTTATTGAATTGATGTTGTCTTATATAGCCACGAGTATCTTTGCCAGCTGAACCTGCTTCTCTTCTAAAACAGGGCGTATAAGCACAATGTAATATGGGCAATTGTTCTTCGGCTAATACTTCTTCGCGATACAAATTAGTTACAGGCACTTCGGCTGTAGGAATAAGATAAAGCGCATCATCAGCACATTTATAGAAATCACCTTCGAATTTAGGTAATTGTCCGGTGCCAACCATACAATCTCTGTTGACTAAAATGGGCGGAAAGACTTCTAAATAGCCGCGTTTGCTGTGAAAATCAAGCATGAAATTCATCAAAGCGCGCTCAATTTTTGCCCCTTTATCTAGCAAAACAGTAAAACGTGATTCAGATATTTTCACTCCTCGTTCAAAATCAAATATTTTCAGTTGACTGCCAATCTCATAGTGGTGCATAGGGTTTTGCAGTTTGGGCAAATTTCCCCAGCGTTTAATTTCTTTATTTGCTTTTTCATCAGCTCCATCTGGCACTGCTTGATCAGGCAAATTTGGCAGGCCTAATTGCAATTCAAAAAGTTTTTTTTCAAGATCTTGTCGCAAAGATTCAATTTCTTGTCGACGTACCTTTAGCTTTTTTGTTTCTTCTTTTAAGGCTTCTGCTTCAGAGGGCTCTAATTTGCCTTTTTTGAAATGTTCAGATATTTCATTAGTGCGTCTATTTAGTTCTTCCCACTCGATTTGAACCTGCCTAAATTCTTCATCACAGATTAATAATGGCTTGACTGAAAAACCACCGTTGCGTCTAGCCAAGGACTTCTCTACAAGCTCAGTTTTTTCTCTAATTAATTTTATATCTAGCATGCTTTGAACTTTTCTGAGCCCAATTACGTATAAATAATCCCGTGAATAACTCGGGATAACTAAACAGTGTAAACGCAATTAGACAAATTAAGGCAAAAAATGCTTCAAATAGAAACAGTACGCAAAAGACAGGGAAAAATGGAAAGTAAAATCACACAAATGAGCTTATTACCACAAAGGAAAGCTGTTGATAGCTTATTTTGGCGACAGAATTTAGGAAAAGCGGGTGAGCAATATGTAGTAAAGTTGCTCGCGAAGAAAGGCTGGCAAGTAATAGAACGTAACTGGCGAGCCGGTCGCTACGCAGAAATTGATATCATAGCTTATGATCCCCATGGAACACTTGTCTTTATAGAAGTGAAGACAAGAATGGCGGTAGCTTCAAGAAGCGGCTTTGTCAGTTTAGGTTATGACAAGCTGGACAAAAGGAAAATACAAAAGTTGTTGGTATGCGCTCGGCTTTATATGGCAAAAAGGATGTCTTTAAATAAAATACAAATTCAAGGTTGTCGTTTTGACGCTTTCGTTGTCTGTTATCCGCCTATCCGGCAAATAGACAAGCTTAGTTTTTCTAAGTCAATTGAAAAGATAGAACCTGAAATTCAGCACATAATAGGTTTTGTGCAATGAGCTTCAATAAATCTGCTCAGGCTAAAGACCTGGTAATGCATAGTTCTCCTAACGTCAATATTAGACCCATTACAGCTGAGGTTACTAAAGACCATTTAATTATCGGTGGTTGCGATACAGTTGAATTAGCGCAAACCTTTGGCACTCCATTATGGGTTATGGATGAAAAAACAATTTTGCAAGCCATCGAAGTTTGTAAACGGGGATTAGCAAATTACCCCAAGGCAAGAGTTTTCTATGCCGGTAAAGCTTTTCTATGCTTAGCAATGTGTCATTTGCTTAAGAAAGCAAAAGTGGGTATAGATGTTGTTTCTGAAGGTGAATTATATACAGCCATTAAAGCAAATATGGCTGGGCAAGATATTATTTTGCACGGTAATAATAAAAGCGCACAAGAAATTGAAACAGCAATAGATATTGACGCGCGCATCGTAATTGATAACGAATCGGAGCTTAAAACCGTTGCTTTATTAGCGGCGCAGAAAAATAAACCAGCAAAAATTCTTTTGCGCATAATTCCTGGGGTGACAGGAAAAACTCACAAATATATTCAAACGGGGCAAGATCAATCAAAATTTGGGCTTGCTTTAGGTCAAATACCTCAGCTTTTGCGATCCATAATAGAAAAACACAAAAACCTTCAATTGCTAGGTTTCCACAGTCATATCGGCAGTCAATTGCATGATTTAGAACCTTTCAAACAAAGCATTGAGATATTGGCGCAAACATATGCCAATGTTAAAAACGAATTCGCCATAGAACTTACTGAATTAAATGTAGGCGGTGGCCTGGGTATAGCCTACACAGAGCAGGAAAAGCCAATACCAATCGAAACTTGGACACAAGTATTGGCCCAAACTGTAATAAAAGAATTCAAAACAGTTAATTTAAGTCTACCGACTTTATTAGTGGAACCAGGCAGGGCGATTGTTGGGACTGCCGGAGTCACTCTTTATAGAGTTGGGTATGATAAATGGACAACAAAAAATACACATTATATTGCTGTGGATGGAGGTATGGCTGATAATCCTCGCCCAATTACGTATCAGGCTCAATACACTGCATGCCTGGCAAACCGGATGGGCGCGGCAATAGCGGACACACCCGTCACAATAGTTGGCAAGTATTGTGAACAAGGCGATATAATTATAAGGGAATCATTAATTGCACCTGAAGCAGGGGATCTTATAGCGGTTTTTGATACCGGTGCTTATAACGCAAGTATGGCATCGAATTATAATCGTACTGGCCGTCCAGCCTGCGTTTTAGTAAATGATGGGCAAGCAGAGACTATTATTGAACGGGAATCTAATGCTGATCTAATAGTCCGCGATAAAGTCCCCAAAAGGTTAATAGATAAGACTTAGGTACAAGCATTTATTCTAATCGTAGGGGACAGACAATATGGGACATGAGTACTTATTTCTGCCTTTCATTTTGATTGCCCTGGTAATAATTTTTCAACCAGAAATAAGGCGTGGGCTTAAGTATTTAGGACGACTAAAACTGTTTTTTATTGGATTAGTGCCTGGAGATCTAAATCCTGTCGAACTTGCCAAAGACATTACTCAGATAGTAATAGCTATAAAAGAATTAGCGAGGGATAAATATGGCGCTCTCATAGTTATTGAGCCGCCAGAAACCGAACACGATTATTTAAGTCCAGGCACTGAAATAAATGGCGATATTTCAAGTAATTTGATTTTGACCATATTTACTCCGCGATCGCACTTGCATGATGGCGCCATAATCGTTCAAAAAGATAAGATAAAAGCGGCCGGCGTAATTTTGCCAATTACAGATAATCGCAAACTTAGCCATATATACGGAACAAGACACCGAGCTGCTCTTGGGCTGACTGAGATTTTGGACTGCCTATGTATAGTCGTATCTGAAGAAACTGGCTCGGTATCTGTTGCCTATCAAGGCAAACTTTTACCATGCAAAAAGGCTGAAGAAGTTACTGACTATCTGACTCAATTTTACAGCCAATTGCAGATTACAACACAAGCTATAGATTCAGATGGTCATTTGAACAATCCAAATATCAGCCATATGAAATCTAAGCTTAGTGACGATGACGATTCGCAAACTGATGAAAATTTAGCTCAGGCTGCAGATGGTTAGTTTTTGCCAGAAGCACCAAAGTCGGGCTTATAGACAGCTGTATTGTCACGTAAATAACCTGAGCGCAATAAATCCTGAGCGTTAGCACGCATAGGCGTCCCTTGAACAGCATTCGAAGGATTCACACAATTTTCCGGATTCTCTTTAGACTGACTGACCGCTAGAGCACCACCATTAGTAGAATATCTAGCGCTGAATATGCGGGCAGGGAGAAAATATGAATGAGCACCGCGCTGATCATTGTCTATAGAAACAGGTTCTATAGCCGGAGACATATAAGTCTTCGCATTTGGCAGGGTAGCAATATCTTTGCTCGCCTGATGTGAAATAATAGCTTGATTAGCGGCTAAAAATATTAGCATAAGAAATACTGCCACTACAGCTGGTAGCAATCTAATCAAGTCCGATACCTCTTGGCGCGCAATTGATTTTTTAAAACACTAAACAAATTATTGACAATTTGAAATTGCAAATTTGACGCGTATAAATTAGGCAATCTAACAAAATCTTCTTTTACGATCAAATGCCCATTTTCATAATGGGCTCTTATTACCTTTCTTTTGCAGCACATCGAATTTCGCCTACGAGTTTCACTGGCAAATGCGCTTAATAAACGCTTAGCACGACGTTGGATTTCTGATTTCTTTGCTCTGAACAAGATTATTCAGCACCGCAATTTATTGGCAGGGATTATCCAACTTTCAATTATGGTTCTTTACTAAAAGCTTGTCTAATTAAAAGCATATTTGAATAGCTAATGAGCTCGTTTTGCCCAAATGACAAAAACACAGCCTGTTTAGCTCAACAAGAACGTCAAGAGAAAAGATATATAATATCGGTGATTAACTTTTGCTTATGGTTAAGAATTACAGTAATAAGTGTAACTATTTGGCAGCTTTCTCGCCATTCTTATCCAATTTATATCTTTTGACAAAACGGTCTACCCGTCCTTCGGTATCAACAATTTTTTGTGTACCCGAATAGAAAGGATGACAGTTGCTGCAAATTTCAACCCGAATTTGGTTTTTTGTCGAACCAAGTAAAACCTGGTTACCACAAACGCAGGTGGCAGTTACATCAAAATACTGTGGATGGATTCCTTCTTTCATTTCAATAACCAACATAATGACAAATTTATAAAAACAGCAAATAGGACCAGAAACCTGATTAGATTTGCTTATAGCCTATCGACTAAGTCTACCATATTAGTTCAGCGCTTTGTTCTGGACACGTGGTCCTATTATAAGCCGCCCAGCTACTGAGAGTGATTTTGACTTAACACTTATGTCATCCAAACGGAGAGCAAAATTGGCTTTATCAAAGCGATGTAAGTTAATGAGCGGATTAATCAAATTTTCTACAAATTTAGAAAATTTTTCAGGATCAGTAATATCTTCAGAATCTATTTTCACTTCTTCTAAAACAATACAGTCGTTGCCGTGCAATTTAGGCTTACCAGTTATAGTCATAAGCACTGCTGTTGACGGATCGGCTCCCTGCGTGATTAGTCTGGCTTTGACCATGATTGAATCGTCATTGATCGTCACTTGAGGCTCATGCATTTGAATTCTTTGCTCACCTGCACCTGGACCAATATTAGTTAAATCAAGTCTTAGTGCTTTTAATGAATTAGTTACTTTTGGACTATGTAAGATTTGATCCAATTCGCTTTCGCTGACCGACATTTTAAAACTAAATAGCGATGGGTTTTTTACTTCCAGACGTCTATGCTTAAAGACAAACCAAAATGGTGTCTGGCTTTCCACTTCTACTTTGCCTAGAGGAATATCTTTGTAATGACTACCTATTAAACTAATTTTGGCTTTTTTTACTTTTAAGTACCATAAATCTGTGAAGCTATAAGTTTTTATCCTGACTTTAATTTTGCCCCCGAATAGCTTTTTCAAAGTGTAATGCAATAGTAGATTTGTTATAAATTCGGAGGTGCTGGTCATGCCTGAATATGCTTGAAAGCGGCGGCTAAAAGAACCGGTTATTTTGAATGGTGGCTCAATTCGGCTTTTTACTTTGGCTCCCGTATTAATATCGGCATCAGCTTTGGGAGAACTAGGCTCTGCCAAATCCGCGGCATAAAGCGGCAGAGTGCTAGAAGTCACACAAATCATTAAAAAGAAAGGGAGGATAAAATGTCTGCCTGTCTGCGCAGTTTTTGAATACCTTTCTTTGAACATAATTATTGAGGCTTTTGATTCAACGCTTGTTTCAACAAATCATTCTGCTTAAGCAGCGCTTTAAGATGATCATTGGCAATGGACAATTCTGCTTGTAATTCAGCCAAAGTTTGTTCATGCGAAACCCCAGTGACAGGATCTCTTGTGGGCATTTTAGGTAAGAGTACATAACCCAATTGCACAGCTTTCAGAGCAGCACCAGTGCGGGTAGATACTTTCAATTTAGCTAAGATACACTCTATATGCTTTTCTACAGTACGAAGCTTCATGTTCAGTTCTTCTGAAATTTCTTTGTTGCGCAAATCCAACCGTATCAGAACTTCAATCTCTCTATCAGTTAAATTGGTATTTGGCGCGGATATAACCGGGACTTGCTTTACTAATTGGGTAATTTTAGGGTCACAATAAGGAAGTGATCTGGTCACTTGCTCAATAGCCTCAAATAAAGTCCTAGGACCTGAGCTTTTTAAACAAAATCCCCTCGCTCCGGCTCGTAAGAGTTGATTGTGATACTTAGTAGCATGATACGAGTCGGTTAAAACCAGAATATTGCATTCAGGCAATTCTTGGTTGATACGTCTGCTCACTTCCACCCCATTTAGGACGTCTAAATCTACGTCCAAAATGACAAAATCAGGGCGGAGCCGCTTGACTATTTCATAGGCAGCCATGCCGTCAGACGCCTCGCCAGCAATATCCAATACTTCAGAAATGACCCTTTTTAAGCCAAATCTGATTAATTCATGCCGCTCACAAATGATAGTGCGCGGCCTAAAAGCTGATGGTTTACTACTTGATGGTACTGCTGATTCCAACTTCCCCGCCTGATTGATTTTTCCCTATTGTAACAGTGTCAAATTTTGAAAGCCTTGCCTACATAGTATGTATAAATTTGATGTCTATTACCCGGATACAAAACCTACTATAAATATGTTTCCACACGGAGTATCTATATAACATTGCTTTTATCATGCCAGTTGAGCAACGTGCCATATTTGCGAATTATTATGGGATTTATACGAAAGCCATGGGATAAACCCCAATAGACCGCAACCCCTATTAATCGTTAACCTATTGGCAAGGGTCGATTTAAACATAAAACAAGAAATAATTGTCCAAACTCAAGAAACCCAAGCAATGAACCAAGCAAATTTAAAAATCATAATTGCATTTCTCCCTTTAATGCTTAGTTTGAGCTCCTCCTTAAGCATTACACGAGTGTCTGCGCAAAGTTTGCCCCACCGTTCTTCTTCCTCTTCTTCTTCCTCTTCTTCCTCCTCTTCTTCTTCATTCAAACCAATGAATGGGCAAGAGATACAACCACCGGTCAGCCGTTACAAAAGAGCCGCAGCAAATTCGAACAACCAAGGTGATTCAAATAGCAATCAAAGTAAAAACAGCCAAGAGAAAGCTGCCAGGCAGCAAGAAATTGAACAGGCTAAGGCTGACAAGCAAATACAAATTCAAGCCTTAGCAGCTAACAATAAGGGTGTTCAGTTAGGAAATGCAGGTAAATTTGACGAAGCCATAGCCGCCCATGAAGAAGCTGTGCAATTAGATCCTGGGAATAAACAATTCCGTATAAATTTATCAGCAGCTTATTGTGCTTATGGACAAAAACTATCAGCGGCAAAGGATTTTGCCAGTGCTACTCATTTCGCCAGAAAATCACTGGTAGCAGCTTCTGATAATGCGCTTGCAGGCAAGCTGCTCATTGACTCTTTAATAAAAATGGGTGTTAACCCAAATTCAGCTGAACAAAGAATGAGTTTAGGAGATTCTCTTGTAGCCCAAGGCGACATCGGCGGAGCCGGAATAGAATATCAAGCAGCCGAGCAATTAGAACAGTCTGCCCGCACTTTTGTAAAAATGGGTGATTATGCTTATCGTTTGGGTCAGATAGATACAGCCGCCAGCTGGTATAGCCAAGCAACTGTTAAAGAGGTTGACTATGCTCCTGCTTATAGACAGCTGGGTTTCATTGCTCTAGCTAAGCAAGATCAAAGCCAAGCTGCCAGTCTTATGCGCAAAGCAGTAATTTTGGATAATAAAGACAAAGTAACTGGAGCTGCTTTAGTCGATTTGTGGCGCAAGCAAGTAGCAGCTAACCCTCAAATAGCCGAGAATCATTTGGGATTAGCGTCAAGCCTGCAATTAACCGGAGACTTACCCGCTGCAGAATTAGAATATAAGAAGGTAGTTGCTCTAGATCCTCATAATCCCGCATTACCGGTTGCACAAGCAAGCTTAAAGAACGCATATCAACATGCGGAAGCAGAAAGACACGCGCAAGCTGCAAACACTTTATGGGGCCAAAACTTGAGGCCAGAGGCTTTAACAGAAATGAGCCAAGCAGTAAGAATTGAGCCTAAAAATGCTCAATATCAGTTTTCTTTGGCTGAATGTCTAGAAGCAAGTGGCGATTTGCAAGGCGCGCATCAAGCTTACTTAACATGCGTTTTGATTGATCCAGAAAACAATAGAGAAGCTGCTGCACGTATCAAAGCATTGCAAGAGTCATCTGCGAGAAGCAGCCAAAATGCAAGCGCTATAAACCAAAATTCTGTAAAGCAGGATACAAATAACATTGTCGCTCAGCAATCTAACTTTGACAATGCTGGTAATGTGAGCGACGCGAAAAAAAATATAATCCTCGACAAAGTACAAGCTTTGGAAGCGTCACACAATTACGATCAAGCAATTATCACTCTTAAAGAATTAGTAAGCAATAATCTTGAAAACTCTGAAATGCATCATCACTTAGCGGTAGACTTGATGAGCACTGGTGATATAGGAGAAGCAATTTCAGAATTTAGAATAGCCAGCGCTCTGGCTCCGGACCAAAAAAATTATGCTGCTGATTTAGCACAAGCCTTAAATATCAATAAACAAGCTCTTTCTAACGACAAAGGACCTGCTGGTATAAGTAGTTCAAAATCGCAATCAAACACCACAATTGGTGCCAATCAATGAGTTTTTATTTTCAACCACCAGATTTAGCGGAATTTCCTAGGCGTTCTTATAGACGCTTCTTAGAAGAAAGTATTGGCAATTTATTTGCCGAAATATCACCAATTACCAGTGATTTTAGTAGACATTTTGAAATGTCTTTCGTAAGCCCTGACGGTAAGGTAAATTGGCGCTTTGAAGACTATCACGCAGACTCTGGCTACCCTGCTTCAGCAGAGTCAGCCCGACGCACAAATATGACTTACTCAAGGCGACTCTTTCTCGATGTCTGGTTAAGAGATACTAATACAAATGAATTACGCAAATCAACTTGTTATTTAGCTGACTTGCCAGTAATTACAGACAGAGGCACCTTTGTAATCAACGGTTCAGAACGGGTTGTCCTTGGTCAATTAGTAAGAGCGCCAGGCATCTATTATCAAAGCACTGGACCATCAAGCTATAAAACCTTGATTCTAGCGGAACAAGGTGCACCAGTAACAATCGAATTGCATTTAGATACAAGTTCTTCTAAAACAAGCCGGGCAAAGTGTCGGATTAAATTACCAAAACGTAGCTGGGTGTCGGCCACTAACTTATTAACTGCTATGGGTATTGATTGGCCTACCCTAAATAAAAGATTGGGTCGGTTGCTTACAATAAATCGAATTGATTTTAAAGAAATTAGCCAAACTGAAGCTTTAACTTTAATTGGACGAGCATGGAAGCCGGACGGCAGCAATGGACCGAGCAGTGGTACTGCCGCTTTAAAAGAAATAACCGAAAAGAGACGTTATTCGCTTGGACAACTAGGACGCAGGCGTGTCAATAAAAAATTATCTTTAGAAGAAGATTCTCTCCAATTAAATGCTAATGACTTGCTTACAGCAGTTGAATACATATTGGGACTGCCTTTGAGTATGGGCGAGTGCGACAATATGGATAGCTTGGAAAACCGGCACCTGCGCGGTGTAGGCGAACTGCTCTTGCGGTCTGTTAGACCGGCGATGTTGCAAATTGCTCGTTCAGTTAGAGGAAGATTGGAATTAAAAGATGAATCAGAAACTTTTACTGCTACTGATCTTATAGATTCGCGTCCCTTGGTCAATGCTATCAACAAGTTTTTTACAGCTAATCCATTAGTGCAATATTTAGATCAACAAAATCCTCTTTCAGAACTTTCTCATCGTCGCCGCATTACCTCATTTGGTCCTGGTGGTATTGACGCTAACTCAGCGCCTGTGGAAATGAGAGATGTGCACCCGAGTCAAATTGGGCGTGTGTGTTTAATTGAATCTTCAGAAGGTAAAAGCTGCGGTATCGTAGGGTATCTCGCTACCTATTGCCGTATAGACGGTGATGGCTTTATGACAGTCCCTTATCGAAAAGTCGTGGGTGGACAGTTAACTGATGAGATTGTTTATTTAGGTCCAGCGGAAGATAAACTGTATACTCTAGCACCACCAGATTCAAGAATAGAAAATAATTGCGTAGCTGGTCCTACAGTGACAGTTAGAAGAGGTGAGAATTTCTATCAGGTCGAACCTGAAGACGTTAATTTTATTGCCATTGCTCCGCAAGGTTTTATATCAGTTGGCTCAGCCCTTATTCCCTTCTTAGAACATGATGATGCTAATCGAGCCTTAATGGGTGCAGGTATGATGAAGCAAACCCTGCCTTTGATTCGCCCTGAGCGTCCACGTATCGGGACTGGCATGGAAAAAATGGTGGCGCGCTCATCAGGTCATTCTGCTATAGCTAGAAGAACTGGCACAGTGACAAAAGTAACTGGAAACGAAATAGTTATTGCTCAAGCTAGTGGTGAATCTCGTTCCTATCCACTAGTTCGCTACGATCGCACTAATCAAAATACTATTTTAGATCAAAGACCAAATGTTGCTGTGGGCGATAGAGTAGATGCTGGTCAGGTAATAGCTGATGGAGCCGCTATAAATAGTGGGGAATTATCTTTAGGACGAAACTTGTTGGTGGCGTTTCTTCCTTGGGAGGGCTTTAATTATGAAGACGCTATTGTTATTAGAAAAGGGCTCGTTAAAGATCAAAAGCTTAGCCATATAGAAATAGAAAAACATTCTATTTCGGTTTTTCAAACTTTACGCGGTCCAGAAATACTTACTCCAGAACTGCCGAATGTAGCAAGCAAAGACCTAGAACATTTAGATGAACGTGGTATTTCTAAAATCGGCAGCTTCGTCAAACCAGGCGACATCCTTGTTGCTAAGTTATCTCCGAAAGAGCATAAAGCTTTGAATGCTGAAGAAGAGCTTCTACAAGCGATATTCGGTAAAGTTGCCGATGAAATGGCAGATTCAAGTTTGCGCGTTCCGCACGGCTCTGGGGGAAGAGTTATTGATGTGCGTATATTCACTCAAGAAACAACGCCTGAATTAAAACCCGGCGTAATTTGCGAAATAGAAATTCTAGTAGCTAGCCTTTGTCCTATTGAAGCAGGGGATAAGTTAGCTGGACGCCATGGCAATAAAGGTATAGTGTCGCTTATTTTAGCTGATGAAGACATGCCATTTTTACCTGATGGTACACCAGTCGATATAATTTTAAATCCTTTGGGTGTGCCAAGTCGTATGAATGTGGGACAAGTTTTTGACACACAACTAGGTCTTTATGCCGACATCTTAAATCGCTATTATCGCATTCATCAATTTGATGAGTCACAAAATGCTGATGCTTCCTACAATCTAGTTATGGACGCACTCAAGGAAGCGAAATCATTACCTGGTTATCGTTGGCTGGGAGATAACGGAAAAGTTACCTTATACGATGGTCGCACCGGTGCACCTTTCGATCAGCCTGTTTTGATCGGAAGACAATATATGCTCAAACTCAATCAATTAGTCCTGCACAAGATAAATGCCCGCTCTGGACTGGGTGGCCCTTATGCTGCCGTTACTCAGCAACCGGTAGGTGGGAAAGCCAATCATGGTGGTCAGCGAATGGGAGAAATGGAAGTCTGGGCTATTCAATCTTATGGCGCAGCAAATGTATTGCAAGAAATGATGACTGTTAAAGCAGATGATATTGATGGACGTCATCAGGCATATGCCGACATAGTACAAGGCAGAAATATAGCAACCGGTGGCAGAACTGCCGCTTTTGATGGTCTGTGCTGCGAAATACGCGGCTTAGGGTTTGAAGTCACACTAGGAAAAATTGTAGATACTTTCGAATCGATCGACGACAAAATCTGCTCAGCGCCCCAAGTAAATAGTTTGGCAGAAAAATATTTGGTCTCCCATGTCCATGAATTTGAGCAAAATGACGGCACAAAGTTGCTCGAAATACCAGCTGGCGATTATGAGCCGGCAACAATTCCATCAATAACCCCCATTTTACCTCCTTTGGTCTATGGACAAAAGAGACGTCAGCAAAGCGATGATTTGCTTCAAACATCTCTTATAGATGACATTGAAGATCCAAATGAACTTATCGACGAAGCTTATGTAGATGAGAATGAAACAACCACTGCATTTATAAATACTGAAACAAGAAACGTCTTCTCTGCAAGCAGTACTTACAAAAATTTAGAAATGGTTTTAGAAAACGGCTTTCCGTCTTCCAATAATTGGCAGTCGTTAGCTACTGACCTCATTAATATAGTCCCCGAATCAGGCGAAGAAAAAGCGTCTACCTCTGCGGTAATGAGGCGAATAGAAACATTTGTTGATGAATTCAGTAAAGAGGCTGTCTCTACTACCACTGATGAAAAAGACGAAATTGAGTAAAAATTCCAGGTAATCAAATATGTCATCAAATCAATTAAAAAAACAACACAAAAAACACTGGCAAATACTGTCAATTCTTTTTGTCGCTACTATTTACACAACAAATGCTAGAGTTCAGGCTGAACCTAGAGCAGTTGATGTGTTTTCGATAAATTCTGCAACTCAATCCAATCCAAAAGGCAGTGTCAGCACAAACAACTCTGCATTTCAAAACAATAACGGATCCAACCCAGCTGTAATTTGGTTTGAAAAATTTGATCATTTGCGTGAACAGTATCGTCCTTCGGAAAGAGACAAAGTAATTCTCACAAGACCACTTACGCAAGATGCAAGTCGTGTTCAACAATGGGTTAGCACAGCTAGCAAGATGTCCAAGAGTTACTTATTGGCTGCTAAATCAATTAGAAGTCTTGCCGTTCCGCCTGGTATGTCGGACATTAAAGAATATCGCGATCTACTAGCAGACTGGTTCCAGGACTCAGCCGGTATCTATATAGATCTGATTCGTCCTCGCCCACCAGCTAAAACTATTGAGGACTTACAAGAAGAACTTGATAGCGTTAAAAAACGCGCAGAAGGACTTGGGAGTACTATGCTTAGTCTTAAAAGCATGGATAGAGAAATTCGAGCAGCCCATAAAGTACCTGCCTCAATAGAAGATGATGAAGTACAAAAGTTCGCGCAACGTAAATAATCTGAGGACATTGCGATGGCTATCCAGCTAAATGAAAGAGACTATCAAATATTCAAACTGCTAGATGAGCATCAAGTCTTGTTGGAAAAGCATATATCGTGGTTTGTTGCTTCTGAAGACAAACCAGTTCTTATACGAGATCGATTAAGAAAATTGTTCTATCTCGATTATCTTATTTGTCAGCGCCACGACAATAGACTTCCCTGGTGGAGTACTCCAACTAAACCTTTGGTTTATATGCTAGCCCCTTTAGCGCGCACTATATCTGGTGCCCACCAAAATGAAGGCGATGTTTATAATAATGATTGGCAACGTGATCACCTAGAAATAGCTAATATAAGAATGATCTTTCTTATCGCGAAAACAGAAGGTTATTTAAATACATTTCAATGGAAAACATGTTCGGACGACAACAAGCAAAAAATCTATAGCGCGACCATTTCTGCTACCTGCCAAACCATTAATTGCAATATTGGACTGATTAGTCATCCTCTATTAGGCAATGACTTTTTTCCTTTGTTAGAGCAGGAATTAAATAACAAAGCCATGACTCATATAATGATTGTTTCGCGTGACCGAGCACATCAAGAAAATTTACAAAAGGCCCTAAAAGGCTTGCAGAATCACCCAAATGTCAATAGCATTATACTTGCCACTCATCAAGACTTATACAAATCAGGAATTGCCAAAATGCGTTGGCATAATATTTTTAGTCAACAAATAAACTTTCCTATGACTAGCGCTTTGCCAAAGAGCAGCATCAATTTTGGTACAATTGAAGCAGCGTAGTAACAAGTAACAAGCATAATGAATCCGAATCTCAACCAGCTTGAGCCTTATCCTTTTGAAAAATTGGCAAAGCTAAATCAAGGCATTATACCGCCTGCCGATAAGACACCTATTGTTATGCATATAGGCGAACCCAAACATAAAGCCCCAGAATTCATATTACAAGCTATACAAAATAATCGCGCTGGCTTTTCAAATTATCCGGTTACACAGGGGTCCATTGAATTAAGGCAAGCAATAATAGATTGGCTTAATAAGCGCTTTCACATTCAGTCTGGCTTACTCAATCCCGAGCGTAATGTATTACCAGTAAACGGAACACGGGAAGCATTATTTGCTTTTACACAGTTTACTGTCGATAAGTCTGATGATGCTCTGGTATTAATGCCTAATCCTTTTTATAAAATATACGAAGGGGCAACTTATTTAGCAGGCGCAAAACCCTGGTACATCAATATAGATAAATCTACATTATTACCTGATTTTTCAAGTGTTCCTACAGAAATATGGCAACGCTGCCAGCTATTATTCATATGTTCACCGGGAAACCCCACCGGAGCCATTATGACCACCAAGCAAATGGCTGACTTGTTGGAATTGGCTCATCGCTATGATTTTATTCTGGCCAGTGATGAGTGCTATGCTGAAATCTATTTAAATCAACCCTCGCCTGGTTTATTGCAAGCTGCTTACGAATATAATCACAAAGATTTTAAGCGTTGTATGGTTTTTCATAGCCTGTCTAAACGTTCAAGTTTGCCTGGCATGAGATCAGGTTTTGTGGCAGGAGACGCAGAACTCATAGAAAAGTTTAGGCTTTATAGAACCTATCAGGGTTGTGCTATGGCTTTACCTATTCAGGCTGCAAGCACAGTGGCCTGGCAAGACGAAGAACATGTAAAAAGCAATCGCGAACTTTACAAACAAAAATTCGCTATGGCCAAAGAAATTCTAGGTCCGCTCACAGAGCTAAATTTGCCAGATGGTGGCTTTTATTTGTGGCTCAAAACGCCCATAGATGATTTGACTTTTACACAAGAATTATTCAAAAAACAAAATATAACCATAATGCCCGGCAGTTTTTTATCGCGTGAAGTACATGGTATTAATCCTGGTGCTAATTATGTTCGTATAGCTTTAGTTTCATCTTTAGATGAATGTCGCGATGCTCTAAATCGCATAAAGCTATTAATTCAGGAATTAAAAACAAATCAAATACTCACAGTTTAAGGAGTAAACAAATGGGTAATACGCAACAAGCAAGCGCCCAACAAATAATTGAATCGACTTTTGAAAAACGTGCTGAACTGACGATTCAAAATATTGATCCAGAATTAAAAAAAATAATTCGCGACACGATTGAAGATTTAGACACGGGCAAATTACGTGTTGCCGAAAAGAAAAATGGTAAATGGATAGTAAACGAATGGGCAAAAAAAGCCATTTTGCTCTCCTTTAAAATCGAAGATTACACTTTAATGAAAGCTGGTTATACTAATTTTTGCGACAAAGTACCAATGAAATATGAAGAGAAAGAAGCAGACTACTTCCGCAAGTTAGGTACACGAGTTGTACCAGGTGCTACAGTGCGAAAAGGAGCATATATAGCCAGCAACGTTATACTTATGCCTTCATTCATCAATATTGGTGCTTATGTTGATTCAGGAACGATGATAGACACATGGGCCACAGTGGGTTCTTGCGCTCAAATAGGAAAAAATGTACATATATCAGGCGGGGTAGGCATCGGCGGCGTACTTGAACCACCACAAGCTACTCCTACTATCATTGAAGATAATTGCTTCATTGGTGCACGTTCAGAAGTAGCTGAAGGTGTAATAATAGAGGAAGGTTCGGTAATATCAATGGGTGTGTATCTTGGCCAAAGTACAAGAATATTGAATCGCGCAACTGGTGAAATAACTTATGGCCGCGTGCCCGCTGGCTCTGTTGTTGTAGCTGGTAATATAGCCGCTAAAGATGGCAACCACAGCCTCTATTGCGCTGTTATAGTAAAACAAGTAGACGAAAAAACAAGAAGTAAAGTCAGCATTAATGAATTATTGAGGGATAGTGTGTGTTAGAAACTAAGTCAACTTCTGTAGTCTTAACGTGTGACCTAATCAATCGCCAATCAGTCACTCCTAATGATGCCGGCTGTCAACAACTTATTGGAGACAGGCTCTCCGCCATTGGCTTTTCTCTTGAGCATATGCGTTTTGGCGATGTTGATAATCTCTGGGCACGCAGAGGCAATGCCAGTCCCTTATTCGTTTTTGCCGGACATACTGACGTGGTTCCTACTGGACCATTAGAACAATGGAAAACACCACCATTTGAAGCTACTATAAAAGATGGTCATGTATATGGGCGTGGTGCTTGCGATATGAAAGGTTGTATTGCAGCTATGATTGATGCGTGTGAAAACTTTGTCGCTGAGCATCCAAAGCATTTGGGTTCGATAGCGTTTCTCATTACTAGCGACGAAGAAGGAGCCGCTAAATACGGGACTGTAAAGGTGGTAGAAGCGCTGCAAGCACGTAAGGAAAAAATCGACTGGTGTCTCGTTGGTGAAGCAAGCAGTGCTGACACTCTGGGTGATACCATTAAAGTAGGCCGACGCGGATCCTTAAATGCGAATCTCACAATACACGGAATACAAGGACATATTGCTTATCCACACAAAGCAGCGAATCCCATACATCTCTTTTCTAGTGCTATGACTGAGTTATGCAAAGTAGAATGGGACAAGGGTAATGAATATTTTCAACCTACTTCTTTTCAAATATCGAATATAAATGCCGGTACCGGTACAGATAATGTAATACCCGGCGATTTGAAACTAATATTCAATTTTCGTTTTTCACCCGAACTTACAGCTGAACAATTAAAGACACGAGTGGAAGAAATATTGAACAAGCATAACCTAAAGTATTCTATACAATGGCGTCTTTCGGGCAATCCTTTTTTAACTCGCAAAGGAAAATTGGCTACGGCTCTTAGCAAAGCCATCAAATCTATACAAAATATAGAACCTGAGCTTTCTACTACTGGCGGCACATCAGATGGGCGCTTCATTGCTACAACTGGCTGTGAAGTCGCTGAATTCGGGTTAATTAATGCCACTATTCATAAAGCAAATGAATGTGCTTCCGTGAGCGATCTCGATAAGCTAAGCAAAATATATAAGCAAACGATGGAAAATCTGTTGCTAGCTTAAGGCAAGAGCACTATATTTTGTTTATGTTTTCTAATCAGGATGCGGCACGATTGCAATTATATGGATGATATTACTTTTAGGAGGGTAATAGCTGAAGAAAATTCTATATGCCCCGGGTGTGCGATTCTGAGCATATGCTTCCCAAACCTTTGAATTACCTGGTCCAACTAAAGTGGTGTATTCGTGACTATGTAACCCGGGATGTTTAGGATTCTGCCCTAGCAAACGCAATGCTTTGCAAACAGCTTTCAATTGCGCTTTAAGATGCTTAGATTTTTCGAGTTGCTGCAACTGCGACGCAGCTGTTTCGCCATAGCGTAAGGTAAAACTCACTCTAATCGTCGTCCTCAGGCAAGTCTATAGCATAGGTTTGACCTGCTTCCACTTCTTCAATTCCCTTAAGAATGGATTGCAAAATTTTTGGATTTTCATAGATCCAGGCTTCATATGCAGGAACAGATTTAACAGGATCTAAAAGAATCTGGCCTTGAGAGTTCTTAAAGACGCGATAACGCAAACCTTTTATTGAAGTTGGCATAGCGGAAGATAAGGCAAGCCTTTTTCTTTCATCTGGCTCAACTTCTTTGCCTAAGTATCGAAATTCCCCTGCTTTCATGTTCCATACTCTGCAACGAACACTCTATACCCAATCTTATATTAGCAAATAATGGGATAATGGGCAATACCCATTTGTATTAAAAATGCGAAAGTCTGCGCCTTTTACTTTATCTGTATTAATCAGTTTCACTCTTGTTGATCGGTTACTCATTTCCATCTGAAGTCGGTGGCGACAGTGCAATTGAAGATTCGCCATCATTAGGAAAAAGTCTGCGGGGCACACCTGCACCCTCCATCGGTGGCATATTATCTTCGGGCGGAGCATTGATACCAACAATTCCAAGAATGCTAGCACGCATGATGATGCCTAATCTAGTAGAAGCATCCAATTTGTTGAGTAAGCTTTCGATATTGCTCTTAAGGAGTTTATCCGAAATTTCCAAATCGCTTTGAATATCTTTATCTCTAAGATACAATCGCTCTAAAACCGAAGTCTCGGCATCATCTAAGCCAAAATCGTGTGCCTTATCAAAACAAATCCAGTGAATTGGACCAAGAACTTCCATATCTCTAGAATCTCCACGTCTATAGTGGCTAAGTTATTATTACGACGTATTGTCATTAAACCACGATGAATCTGCAAAATATCCTAAACTACTTTTCAGAATGTTAATTTATCCGGTCTTCCACAGTCGTCCAACCTAAAAGCTGCATTAATTCTCTTAGCAAAAAGAAAGAGCCGGTGGCGACAATAAACTGCTCTTTGTTTCGATTATTTCTTGCTTTAACTAAACCATCCTGAACACTGGGAAAAACATTGGCGTCAATACCAAGCGCTACTGCATGTTCGGCTAAATCCGAAAGAGGAAAGAATGATCTCTTGGCCAATAAGTCGACTAAATAAAGTCGATCACCAGGCTTCAATAGATTAGAAAGCATAGTCAAACCATCTTTATCGTGATAACAAGCAAAAACAAAATGAAAATGCTGATCGGGAAATAAATGATCAAGACTCTCACGTAATGCCTTGATGCCCGCTGGATTATGCGCACCATCTAAAATAATTTGCTCTGATTCGATTAATTGAAAACGCCCGGGCCAATAAAAACTTTGTAGTCCATCTAATGCGCATTCAATAGTCATCTGATTATCAGTTATTTGGGCTTTAGTACCATTTGTGGTATCAAGGCTCACTAGTCCGCTTTCTGTTAACATGCACAGAGCTGTGAGAGCATTTTTATATTGGTATAAGCCATGACAATTTAGATCGTTTTTGATTTTGCTTAGAGCAGTTAAAATTCTTGCATATTTATTAGATCTCTCCATACTTTGTTCATTACTATCGGTCAAGTTGGCATTCATTTCAATTGCGCGTTTAGCAATAACGCTTAAAGCTGTACCATTAGCGGCTGTGACAATAGGCACATTAGTTTTGATAATGCCTGCTTTTTCCATAGCAATTTCTTCCAACGTAGATCCAAGTACTTTTTGATGATCCAATTCAATATTAGTAATACCTGTAGCATAGAGTTTTCTTAAGCTATTCGTTGCATCAAAACGTCCGCCTAACCCAACTTCGATTACTGCCACATCTACACCAGATTGAGCGAAATAAAAAAAAGCCAGAGCAGTCAAAAATTCAAACCAGGATAAAGCACCGGGTTCTGTAGGCAAGGAAGCAAATTCTTCTGATTTTTGTTTTAGGTCTAATACAAGCCTTGCTAATTCTTCATCGGCAATTGGTTGGCCACTTACATGAAATCGTTCATTAAAACGCAAGATATGAGGACCAGTAAATCTGCCTACCTTGAATTGTCCCTGCCGTAAAATAGAATCTAGTATGGCTACTGTAGAACCTTTGCCATTAGTGCCAGCTACATGGAAAGACGTAAAGGAATCTTGAGGAGAACTGTAATAAGATAAAAAAGCTTGTATCCGTTCTGAACTGGGCAAACTCGGGCGTTTTTGCTCTATGAGAACAAGTTGTTCAATATATAGAATTGCTTGTTGATAGTCCATAATGAAAAGTCCTAACAGAAGAGAAGAAGAAAAGGAAAATATTATGGCTGTATTCACCCAAGAACACAGGATAGCAAGCAGATTAGTTTATCAGGGTAAGATTTGCAATTTACGTGTTGATGAAGTCGAAAAGGGCGATCATACGGTAATTAGGGAAGTTGTGGAACACAATGGTGGCGTAGTAATAGCTTGCCAACCAGAGCCCGGTTTGGTTGTACTGGTAAAACAATATCGTTACCCTATTAATGGTGAACTAATCGAACTTCCAGCTGGAAGACTTGAAAAAGGTGAATTACCCTTAGAAGCGGCTAAAAGAGAACTCAAAGAAGAAACTGGCTATTTAGCTTCTGAATGGTTAGATTTATGCAAAATGTATTCGGCCCCAGGCTTTTGTGACGAACTTTTACATGTTTATCGAGCACAAAACGTGACTTTAGGTGATAAAACACCTGATCATGACGAGGAGACGGAAGTAATCGTCATTCCAGTTAAAGACGCTTGGCAGCGGGTAAGGAATGGACAAATTCGCGATGCCAAGACTATTGCAGGAATAGCAATGTTAGTTTGAAATCAATTGTAGCAAAGTGTTAGAATTCAGAACATTATGGTTGAGCAAACCCAAAGTACAGATAAATCGTTAACTGACAGTCTGCCTATGCCGCTAGTGGGCGCCATCGTCATGGCGGCTATCTCGGCACTGGTCGTGGGCTTTAGTTTTGTGGTTATCAAGTTCTGGCCACAACCAGCAAGTGTTGCTCCAGCTTTTGGTTTTGTTGGAGGAGCATGGTGGGGAATCGTTGTTGGCGGTATATCAGGATTTATACTTGGCTTCCTAACAGATGATAAGCATTTCTCTTAAAGCGCTTCCTTTGAAGCTTCAAGTGCGCAACGGCTTAAATCGTAAGCTTTATGTGTCTTTGTTTCGCAGCCGCATACGAGCATGTCATTAAATCGCTCCGCTGATCGCCAACGGCGCTTTTGCTGCGCTCCGTCATTGCATTAAATAATCTTCAGTTGCACCAAGGGCAGTATCAGATAAATTCGTCAATAAAATATGCAGCTACAGCAAAGGCTGAAGCTACATTCAACGATTCTTTTTTGCCCTTCATTGGCAAATCGCAAAGATAATCACAACTGTGCATAAGTTCAGGAGAAAGTCCTGCCACTTCATTCCCTACTGCCAAACAAAAAGGTGTTTTAATTTTTTGCTCCTTTAGGAGTTTAACCAAATTAACGGACTCATGGGTACGTTCCAAGCCAAGAATAATTACTCCAGTTTTCTTGAGCATATTTATGGCCGCCAGTGGCTGAGACGAATATGTCCAAGGTATGTCTTCTTCTGCGCCTAATGCTGTTTTACTAATTTCAGGTCTTGGTGGACAGCCTGTAATACCGCATAGATATAGCTTTGAAATACCAATAGCATCAGCTGTTCGAAATATGGAACCAACATTCCATAAACTACGAATATCTTCTAGCAATACGTGAAATTGTCCTTTAAGGCTTGGCTCAAAATCTTGATTTGCCCTTTGGTTCATTTTTGCTTCTTTGCTCTTCAGTTTATCAACGATCTCAAGCGCCTTTACTCTGCCTAAACGGTCACATTTAGGACAGATAGCATTAAATAGGGAAGACGTATCTCGTGCTTCGGTTTCATAGACTGCTATACAATCTAGATAAGGACAATAGGTTTTCATCTCTGCACTTTATTTGACGATTTTGCTATCAGGCTTTGTATGAAGCACTAAATAGGTGAGTAAATTTGATAAATTTACTATTAGGAATCATGTCGCGCGCACAGTAATTATAGAACTTATGCCATTTGCATGTACCGTGCATTGGGCTTGTTGCCTTGATTATTTCACTATATAGTTTTCACAGGTACCAATTTAACTGAGCGGGACATTAGCTTGTGCAAATAATTAGAAAATCAGGCAGGGGAGCAAACTTAGAAAACTATGAGCTCAGTTGTGCCACATTTGATTGGAATAATTGCCAGGGAGAGATTGATTATTTCACCAACAGCAAGATAAATGCTGCTTTCAATGCGGTCGACCGGCATTTACAAAAAGGCAGGGCTAATAAAATTGCCTTATATGCAATAGACGAAACAGGGCACTTAGAAAAATTTACTTTTCAAGAAATTGCTAACCAGTCGAATAAATTGGCCCATGCCTTGCGGTCTTTGGGTGTAAAAAGTGGCGATCGTGTCTTTGTGTTCCTGCCGCGTATTCCAGAACTGTATGTAAGTACGTTAGCCATCGCAAAATTAGGAGCCATTGTTGGTCCTTTGTTTTCTGCTTTTGGTCCAGATGCTTTGCGGGACAGACTGATAGATAGTGAAGCAAAGGTTATTATCACTAATAAGATTTTAAAAGCGAAATTACAAGAGATACAGCATGGATTAAAAGATCTAGAGCATGTAATTGTTGTTGGTGATAAAGACGAAGATTTAAAAGAATCTGAAATCACTTATGACAAGCTGATATCGCAAGCACCAAATGATCCTATCTGTGAAGCTTTGCCTCTGGACCATCCTTTGTACCTGCTATATACCTCAGGCACGACTGGTAAACCAAAAGGTGTATTGCATGCCCATGGAGATATCATTGGTCATCATATGACCGCACAATGGGTGCTTGATTTAAAAGAAGATGATATCTATTGGTGTACGGCTGATCCAGGGTGGGTGACTGGTACTGTATACGGTATCTTTGCTCCTTGGTCCAATGGTATATCGGTAGTCTGTTATGAGGGACGATTTAATGCTCACGAGTGGTACTCATTAATTGATAAGTTACAAATTACAGTTTGGTATACGGCTCCCACTGCTTTAAGAATGCTTATGAAAGCAGGGGTGGAAGCAATTAATGATTTCGAGTTAAATAGTTTGCGTCATATTGCCAGTGTAGGAGAACCTTTAAATCCAGAAGTAATACGCTGGGGGATGGAGGCATTTGATTTACCTATCCATGACAATTGGTGGCAAACAGAAACCGGTATGCAACTAATTGCTAATCTGCCGTGCTTACCAATCAAGCTCGGCTCCATGGGCAAACCACTCCCTGGCATATATGCAAGCATTGTTGATGATAAAGGTCTTGAATTACCAGCACACAAACTAGGAAAATTAGTCATTAAGCCAGGTTGGCCTGCCATGCTTAAAGGTATATGGCGTAACGAAGAAAAATTTCAAGAGTATTTTAAAATAGCTGGCTGGTATACAAGTGGCGATAACGCTTGGAAAGATGAAGATGGATATTTTTGGTTCGTTGGACGAGCAGACGACGTAATAAATACATCTGGACATCGTGTCGGACCCTTTGAAGTAGAGTCTGCTTTACTCGAACATCCTGCCATAGCAGAAGTTGGTGTAATCGGCAAACCGGATAAGGAACGAGGAGAAATAATTAAAGCATTTGTTGTTTTAAAAAATAATGTAGCTGCTTCAGATAAACTTATCGCAGAATTACAAAATCACACAAAAAATCAATTGGCAGCGCATGCTTATCCTAAAGAGATTGAAATAAAAACAAGTCTTCCAAAGACAAGATCGGGTAAAATAATGCGCCGCCTATTAAAAGCTTGGGAGCTCGGTTTGCCCACAGGAGACATCTCTGCCTTAGAAGATGAATAGTCTCTGCTTTTAATGAACTTTCCCAGACTACTTACGTATATACATATACAGCAAAATCTCTAACTAATTTTAGCTAATCCATATCTGTCATCCACTTGATTATGAAAACTGAACAAATGCTCACAGAAACAAATATAGAACGTTTGCCGCCTCAGTCAATTGAGTCGGAACAAGCGGTTTTGGGCTCACTTTTGGTTAGTGGCGATGGCATAACACGCATCTTAGACCTTCTTGAGCCAGAATATTTTTATCGCAAAGCGCATCAAGAAATATATGCTGCTATGGTTAGCTTATTTGATAATAATGAACCAATTGATATATTGACTATTTCTCAATATTTGCAAGACGACGGAAAGCTAGATTCGGTAGGGGGCAGGCAGTACGTTACTGATTTGTCTCTATCTGTAGCCACTACAGCTAACCTTGAATATTATGCAAAAATTGTGCAAGAAAAAGCTTTATTGCGCAATTTAATTAAGGCCGGTACTGAAATCGTTGGCAATTGCTACGACCAAGTAGATGCTGATAGCGCCTTAGATAAAGCTGAACATATGATTTTTAATTTGGCACAAAGACGTGGCATGCAACAACTTGTGCATATCAAGCATGTTGTGGAGCAATCTTTTCAACGCATTGAAGAACGTTATGAAAATAGAGATAGCTTATCTGGCATACCAAGCGGATTTTATGATCTAGATGCTCTTACATCTGGATTCCAACCATCTGATCTGATAATTGTCGCTGCTAGACCGTCAATGGGGAAATGCCTATCTTTTGATTCAGAAATTGTCTTAGATGATGGCTCGCTTTCTACTATTGAATCAATATACAAAGCGCGTTCGGGCACTTTGTTAACATTAAAAGACAACTTCAAACTATCACAGACACAAGCAAGCGCATATATAGACGACGGGCTTAAGCCAGTTTATAAAGTGACAACTAGATTAGGCAGAAGTATAGAAACTACACTTTCTCATCCTTTTCTCACTTTTACTGGTTGGAAAAAATTAAGCGAAATCACGGTAGGTACAAAAATAGCTGTTCCAAGAATAATTCCTGTTTTTGGCACAAAAGTTATACGCGAATGTGAAGTAAAACTTCTTGCTTATTTTATAGGTGATGGTTGCCTAAGTAATAACAAAGCTAGTTTCACAAATACTAATCCAAGTATACAAAAGGACTTTTTAGAAGCTATAGAAGCTTTTGGTGGGGTTAATATTCGGCTTGGTTCAGATAATCGAGCGACATCTTTCAATGTTAGGAGTAATGCAGAATTTATTAGGTCAAATCGTATTGAGTTCGGGAACAGGTTGCGATTAGCAATACGCTCTAAATATAATACTGCTACTCAATTTGCTAATGTATCAGAACTCAGCGAAGCAAGCATATATTATTGGCAAATGGGCAAATGCGTACCATCAACAGAAAGATTTGGCAAGATTTGTGCTGCACTGCAAATAGAACCAAATGAATTAATTCCTTTCCCCATCACCACTATAAGCCGTAGTAGTAAAAACCCAATTGTGCTTTGGTTAGATAAATTAGGATTGTGGGGAAAAACTGCCCATAATAAAAATATACCTGCGGAGATATTTAAACTTGAAAAAGCACAACTTGCTTTATTCATTAATAGACTATTTGCCACTGACGGCTGGGCAACTGTTCTGGCGTCAGGACAAGCTCAATTAGGTTATGCAACGGTAAGTAAGAAATTAGCAACTCAATTACAACATTTATTGCTAAGGTTCGGTATTATAGCCAAATTGCGCCTGCGCAAGGTCAAATACAAACTAGGTCATAGAGAATGTTTTCAACTGGACATCACTGATAGTCAGTCAATAAAAACATTTGTCGATGAAATTGGTATATATGGAAAAGAATTAGCAGTAGCAAAAGTAAAAAGAGCTGTTTTACAAAAAAGGAAACAAACCAATTGTGATCTGATTCCAATACAAGTTTGGCAGCAATTAATTGAAAAGAAAGGCAATGAATCCTGGGCTTCCTTAGCACGTCGTTCTAACTTTATTGACGACAGTAATATTCATGTAAATAAAAGAGCACTATCCAGAAATAGATTGGGCAGTCTGGCTCGAAGTTTGAACGATAGTGATCTTAACAACCTCGCTACCAGTGACATTTATTGGGATGAAATAGTATCTATTGAAGCAATAGGTGTGAAGCAAGTCTATGACTTAACAATACCCGAAACACATAATTTTATCGCCAACGATATTTGTGTCCACAATACGGCTCTCTGTCTCGGGCTAGCACAGTATGCGGCTATCGAGAAAAAAATACCGGTGGCTATATTCAGTTTAGAAATGTCCAAAGAACAATTAGTACAGCGTATGCTTTGCTCAGAGGCATCTATTGATGCTAATCGTTTACGTACAGGACATCTGCACACAAATGATTGGACTCATTTGGCCATGGCAATGGGAAAATTAGGTGAGGCTCCCATATATATTGATGATTCAGCTTTATTGAATGTGTTGGAAATTAGAGCCAAAGCCAGAAGACTAAAAGCAGAAAATAAGGGACTAGGTTTAATTGTGGTTGACTATATTCAGCTTTTACAAGGACGCAAACAAACAGATAATCGCGTGCAAGAAGTTTCTGAAATTTCGCGCAGTTTAAAAACTCTCGCCCGTGAAATCAATGTACCAGTAATTGCTCTTTCACAGTTATCACGCGCAGTAGAAACCAGACAAAACAAAAGACCCATGCTATCCGATTTACGCGAATCTGGTTCAATCGAGCAAGATGCGGACTTGGTTATGTTTATATATCGCGACGAATACTATAATCCAGAAAGCGAAAGACGCGGCGAAGCGGAAATCATTATTGCCAAACAACGTAATGGTCCTACTGGACATGTAGAATTATTGTTTCAAGCAAGCATTACTCGCTTCTTAAACAAGGTACATAATCAATATACCGCTTAAAAAAACATGTTTGTGCAAGACTGATTAGACTGTATGAGCCTGTTCATATATTAAATCGCTGGTTTCCTACAATAATTCAGCGGATCAAGGATAATTTTAACAAATGACACAGGATTACTTTTAGCAAACAGTTGATAAACTGTTCGGCGCATCAGTTTGGATTTGCATTTTTGCTCTAAGATCATTTTAAGCACGCGATGGAGAAAGGCATGATATGCAACTCAAGACAGTTCAGACTAATAACATTACTAATAGCATTAGCGGTATCGATAATGGGAAATGAACTGGGAAATACTGCCTATGCCGAATCTGGCACTCGTATTCTAGATTTGCCGACTGATCGGGTTGTGCTGAAACTGTATTTGGTGAATGCAACTGGGGAGAAAAAGTCGGTAGATCCACCGATGGGCAAAATTATAGTGCCACCTTCAACAACTACAGAAGCTGTATTGTTGCCGGCTGCGTTATCTGACCTGTCTTTCCTTGAAAAGCTTCCTGCGAATGCTTTTGACCACCTTATAGTAAGAACAAACCTGAATTTTATAGGGGATTATATAGGTTTGCTTGGTTTTTGGGAAAGCATGTTTCGCCGCACTGATGATTCACATTCTGCCGCTTATCAACATCTCAAGTGTCTCAGGGGCTTGACGCAGCTCCAGCAATTGACATTGATGAGAACAGGAATTAGTGACTGCACTCTTCAAAATTTACAAGGGATGCACAATCTAAGGGTTCTGGATCTATCTGCAAATGACAATATTAGAGGAAGTGGATTAGGTGTTTTGAGAACAATGCCGCACTTAAAAACTTTAAATCTTCATCTTACTTACATTAACGATAATAGTTTGTCTAACTTGCAAGGGTTGCAGGAGCTGCAAGAGTTGGATTTATCACATACATACATTTACGGCCATGGTCTGAAGTATCTGGGAAACCTTCGTAACCTAAGGAAGATTAATCTAAATTCGGATCCTAACATTAGAGGACCAGGACTTGAGTCACTTGCAACGATTCCCGCTCTGCGCGAACTCAACCTCGGTTGTACATATTGGGGAAAGCCTTGTTCAATTGATGACTCTGGTACTATCTATCTTGCACAGCTCACTCAACTGAAATCACTTGATCTGTCTGGCAATAAAATAACCGACAAGGGATTAAAAAATCTGTTCAGACTTAAACATCTAGAAAATTTAAATCTTGGCGGCACCAAAATTGGTGACGAAAGTATTGGCTTTTTAAAGAAGTTCCCTCAACTTAAGAGTTTACACTTAGGAGGTACAAAAATCACTGTGGCAGCCTTGCCAGAGCTGGGGCAATTGAAACGATTACAAGAGCTATGGGTTACTGCTACAGAAATAAGCTCTTCTGAGTTGGCTTCTTTGAGAAAAGCATTGCCTAATTGCAAAATAATCGGACGAGGCGATGAAATGGATATGACGCCAGTGCTTCCGTACTTCCGCAAGTATAATTTACCAGTCCCCAAAATCAAATATTGAGAAGTGCAAAGAATATCCTCTATGTCAAAAATTCTGCTAGGTAAAAAATGGAATGGGGAATATTTTTGCCATATAAGATATTTAATTTCTTACAGATATAGCGATCTCAGGCTCTACTGCTAGATAATCAATGTTCGTTAGAGAATAAGTCAGCTATGGAAGGTCTGTTTTCTAGCAAACAGTTGATAAAGTGTTCTCAGTCCTCTAATTCTTGTGCCTTTATCTGGTTATTCTGGATATTACTTGGGGATAATCCGAATATTAGACGAAATTAGATCATTTATTATGTTGAAACAAAAATACGCCCTAGTTCTATCCCTTTTATTAGTGCTCTTTTGCCTGCGTGTATTAGGTCAGTTATTAGTGGCATTTTTTCACGTACCATTTCTGCCACCGATGGAAGAATGGTTCTCCGGTGTACTATCTTATCCACTTCTTCTTGCTAGTCAAATATTGATTGTTATTCTTTACGGCAAAGTGTGTTTTGATTTTGCCACTGGAACTGGGTATTTTGTAATGCCCAAGCTACGGCTGGGAGTCGGTTTATTAAATTTCGGAGCAATTTATTTAGGCGTGATGGTTCTTCGCTACGCACTGCGCATGTTGTTGTATCCTCATGAAAGGTGGATAGGCGGTTCAATTCCCATATTTTTTCACTGGGATTTAGCTTCGTTCTTATTAATACTTGGATATTATCATTGGTCTTCTAGTCGAAAACTTGAAACAAATTATAGTCGTGTTGAACCTTCGTTAATCAAACGAATTATTCGATGGTTAACAATAATTTGTATAGCCATAGCAATAGTGTTATGGATGATTTATCAAATTGTTCCATCGTTGGTTGCTTATAACCTTGGTTTTCCAAGCGCGCAATATGCGGTTCGTACAGAAAAGTGTGTCTCCATGGTCACCGGGAATGGTATCAAGCTAGTAGCCGATATTTATCATCCACAACATCTTGAGCACACGGCTACTATATTGATTCGTATTCCTTTATCACGAACACTTGAACACTCTATGTTCGCTGATGTCATTGGCAGAATGTGGGCTGAGCACGGCTACACCGTTGTAATTCAAGGAACACGAGGACGTTTTGGATCGCAGGGCATTTTCTATCCATTACGAAATGAGCGACAGGATGGAATTGACACTTTGGCGTGGCTTTCCAAACAACGGTGGTTCAACGGCAAGATTGTCACGTGGGGCGGCTCTGCTTCCGGTTATACTCAATGGATAATAGCCGATCAAACAAATCCAGGACCATCGGCATTAACTATTTATCTCGCTAGTACTGACTTTTATGGAATGTTTTATCCGGGCAGCGCCTTTTCTCTCTACAGTGCTCTTAGTTGGGCCCTAACAAGTAATGGGCATGAAGACAGGACAGAATGGCCAAGTACGGAAGAAATTCTAAAAGCAGCTACTGGTTTTCCTATGGTAGATGCGGACAAACGTGCTGTTGACGCAGAAATCTCATTTTTTCGTGACTGGGCTAATCATCCTCAGCGCGATTCCTATTGGATAGATATTGATGGCAATGACAGAAATAAAACTCTCAAAGCTCCAGCTCTATTGTTATGTGGTTGGTATGATCCCTTTCTTCCCACACAATTAAATGACTTCGTACAAATTAAAAAGTCTGCCCCGTTAGAGATAGCATCTAGAAGTAGATTGATCATTGGACCGTGGACGCATGCTGGTCAGGTTATTTTCCCGAATGGCAAAGAGGCAGAAAACTTTAGACTGCAAAGCCTAGCCATTAGTTTGCCATGGTTCGACGCTAATTTATGCCCACCACCAAGCGGACAACAAGACAATTTTCCCGTAAAAATCTTTGTCATGGGTATAAATAAATGGCGCTTGGAAAAAGAATGGCCATTAGCCAGGGCTCGCTATGTGCCTTTTTATTTATCCAGTAATGTGAAGGCTAATAGTGTCGCTGGTGATGGCAGTCTTGACGTGTCTCCTTCCACAAAGGAGGATTCGAAGGATACATATACCTATGATCCACGCAATCCTGTGCCGACCGCTGGGGGAGCAATGCTCGGTAAAGCTGCCGGTGTTGCCAAGCAAAACGAGATTGAATCTCGTTCAGATGTATTAGTCTTTACAACACCCATATTAAAAGAAGATATTGAAGTCACAGGACCTATTACTCTCATTCTTTATGTTTCTACTTCAGCAGTTAATACTGATTTCACCGGTAAACTTGTAGATGTTTATCCCAATGGATGCACATATAATATATCTGATGGAATTATCCGGCGCCAATATAAATTACCAAATCAAGCAACAAAAAACTCTCCCATTAAGAAGCTAGAGATTCAACTTTGGCCAACAAGTACAGTATTCTTCAAAGGGCACCGTATTCGGTTAGAAGTATCCAGTAGTAATTTCCCAAGATATGATCGTAATCCAAATACTGGTAATCCTATAGCTCAAGAGATTACCGTAATTGTTGCCCATCAAAACGTCCATCATGACTTACGTTATCCATCAAGACTGATCTTGCCCATTGTCAGAGGATTAGAAAACAAATAATGTCTGGAGTCACAGAACAATTTGAACAAAATAGTAGGCAGTTTCCTGGAGAGCTGGTTAATGATGTGCATTCACGTTTGAATCCAACCATTGTTAAGAAGAGAGTAGCAGTAAAATCTTGCCAAGAAATAATTGATCTAATTCAGATTGCACATTCTGATGGCGATCGCATTTGCATTGCCGGAGGGCGGCACGCTATGGGAGGACAGCAATTTCTAACATCTGGATTGCTTATAGATACTAATGCAATGAAGAATATTATTGACTTTGATTATGAGCACGGATTGATCAAACTCGAAGGTGGCATATTCTGGACCGATTTAATTTCTTACTTGCAGAAAGAACAACAGGGCAAAGATCATCAGTGGACGATTGCTCAAAAACAAACTGGTGGGGATAATTTAAGTATTGCTGGTTCTATATCAGCTAACGGACACGGTCGTGGGCTTTCGATGCCACCTCTAGTAGCAGATGTGGAAAGCTTTGAATTGATTTTGCAAGATGGAGAGATTGTTGAATGCAGCCGTGACGAGAATATAGAATTATTTAGTCTAGCAATAGGCGGCTACGGAATGTTTGGCGTCATAGCATCTGTTACCCTCCGCTTAATACCACGAAGAAAATTGCGACGTACAGTAGAATTAGTAAGCGCTGACGAAGCAATTGAAAAACTTGAGTTCTATAAAAGTACTGGTGCTGCTTATGGTGACTTTCAATTTAGTATTGATCATAAATCAAAGGACTTCTTAAGCAAAGGCATATTAAGCGTCTATACTCCAGCAGATGAAATGCAAGAACCATCTCCTAACAATAAATTGCTGTCGCTTGAAAACTGGCGCCAATTGCTTTATCTTGCCCACACTAATAAATCTGTTGCCTTTGATAAATATGTCAATCACTATTTAGCTACCAACGGTCAATTATACTGGTCTGACACATTTCAACTAGCAACATATCTTGAAGATTATCACAAGGCTCTAGATGAAAAGCTTCCTGGTTGTTGTCAGGGAACAGAAATGATAAGTGAGTTGTATGTACCAAGAAATAAACTTGGTGACTTTATGCGCGATGCTGGTAAGTTGTTGCGGCAAGGATGCGCAGACGTCATCTATGGTACTGTGCGTATTATCGAAAAAGATAATGAGACCTTTATGCCATGGGCGAAGCAGAGATATGCTTGTACTGTAATCAATTTGCATGTAGAACACACTCCACATCAAATTGCTTGGGCAAGCAAAGCATTTTGTGATTTAATCTCATTAGCTATCAGTTTTGGTGGTTCTTATTTTCTTACTTATCATAGATTTGCTGGGCGAGATCAACTGCTAACCTGTTATCCAGAAATGCCTGAGTTTATCAAACATAAGACTAACTATGATCCCAAGGGACTTTTTTGGAGTGACTGGTTTGAGCATTGTAATAAGCTAATAACTGAATAAGCAAATGTATAAAATGATAAAAATGAAATAGAACATAATTACTCCTTCCATGATGACATTTATATATTTCCAGCTAAGAATCATTGTACGTTTATTCATGCGCTTGCTTTTCTCTTTGGAATGTGATGGTTTACACTACATAGAGGAGCAGCCGGGAGCCGTTATTCTGGCCGGCAACCATACAGGTTGGCTTGATGCTCTTATTGTGTGTGTTGCTTGTAACCACCGCGTTCGCTTTTTGGTAGCTGAATGGGTTTTAAAGTTGCCTGTTTTAGGAGCGATAATTTCTGCATTTGGTGGCATTTCTGTTCGTCCGCATAAGGGTGGTTATGCTATAGAGAAAGCCATCAAATGTCTTGCGCGCGGGGAAAACATTTGTATTTTTCCGGAAGGTGTTCTTTCAACTGATGGTAAAATTGCTGAGTTTCGCAGCGGAGTTGCTAGGTTACATAGAGCTAGCAACTGTTCTGTTGTACCGTTTGCTATTTATGGTAGTTTTGAAGCATGGCCCTATAATCGTCGATTGCCCCGGCTGTGCAAAATAGCAATTCATTTTGGTGTGCCCTTGAACCGTATTGATTCTGATGCAACCGAAACAAGGCGTGAATTGCAAGATATAGTCACAAATATGAAAGATTCTCTTTATCGCAGACATTCTATAGACAATGTCTCTGGATATGAGGCAAGCCTATTAGACTTGATTCAATATAAATCTGATACATTCTCTGCTCGTCCAGCAGTAAGTTTGAAAGAACGAGATGGAAAATGGAATGAAATAAGCTATGCGGAATTATCCCGTCGAGCAACTAAACTTTCATCTTACTTAATTGAAAACAGTGTTAGACCTGGCGATCATATTGCCATTTTATCTGAATGGCGTCCAGAATTTGCCATATGCTTTTTTGCAGCCTGGCGCGCCGGCGCTACCATTGTATCTCTTGATACAAACACAGAAAACTCGGTATTAAAGAAGATATTACAAGAGTGTCATCCTAAAATAGTATTTGTATCTGGAAGGATGGCTGCAAGAATTGAATCAATCAAGACTTCTATTGACAGTCTTCAGAACTGCTTTTTAATCAATGAGCAATTAACAGGCAATAGTCAATTTGAATACATAGATACACTGATACCAAAGAACAAATTGGCTTCAGTCAATCGCAATCTTGAAGAAGTGGCAGTTATCACTTACACCTCCGACATTGGCGGTATGCCAAAAGGGGTAATGACTACTTTTCAAAATCTAATTTTTCAAGCTAAGTTATTTGAATTGATTGCTGATCTAAAGCAGGGGGAAAGATTTATTGCAATACCTCCTCTCAATCAACTGCTTTGGTTAGCTCAAGGATTTCTGGCGGTATTACATGCCGGTGGTACCATATGTTGCAGTCGTAATTATTCCGCATCTGAGATAATAACCTTAATGAAGGAGCGTAAATTAACTGGCATAATTGCTGGTCCTGCGTTTTATGAGTCCTTCAAGCATTCAATCGAAAAATTTTTTTTAGATAAAAATATTGTCCGTAAATACTATTGGAAAACAGCAATTTTATGGTCCAAAATATTGCCTTCTGACAGGGAGTCGAGCAGAAGAATACGTTATTTTATTTTTAGCCCATTGCGAAAGATTCTGGGAGGTAAACTCAAAATCCTACTTTCTGGCGGTGCTCCTATAGATATTGCTGTTGCTCAGTTCTTCCAATTAATAGGGATGCCGGTATTATCAGGCTATGGACTATCAGAAGCCAGTCCCGTTATCGCTTGCAACACATTAGTAGCCAATAGATTAGGGTCTGTTGGCAGAGCTGTTGCAGGCGTTGAGATTAAGATTGAACCTGTTGATGGAGAAAATGATAATGCGGTGGGCGAAATCTGCACACGCGGTCCGCATATTATGAAAGGATATTATAAAAGGGATGATCTAACAGCTACTGTTATAGATAGAGAAGGATGGCTTCACACGGGAGATTTAGGAAAGATAGATAACGACGGATTTCTATACATTCTTGGCAGGTTAAATGTTGAATCCTTAGTGCAGCCGAACAAGCAGTCATAGCACAAGATAGTTTTTAACTAATATAAGATATTTAATTTTTCATAGATATAACTGTCTCAGGCTCTGCTGCTAGATAATCGATGTTAGTGAGAGAGCGTGGTTTTTTGTCTTTATAAATTTCAAGCATAATATATTGAGCCAACTTATTACTGTCATGTTGATAATTTTGTTCACTCACTGGCTGCCTATTTAATAGAGGCTTGCTTACTACTGCGATACCCATGGCATGAATCTTTTCTTCATCTAGAGAGACAGGTTTGCATAGAGAACTATCGTCAACCGTAGGCAATTCGCTATTTACTACCACTGTTTGAATAAGCTTATTTGCTTCAGATTTTTCAACACCGGCATGAGACAAAATCGCCTCGATATGATCGGCGGCAGTGTAATCCATGGTTTCGCCTGGTTGGGTCATAACATTGCAGACATATATTTTTCTAGCGTGGGCGTTTTGAATTGCTTTGACTATTTTGCTAATTAGTAGATTAGGAATAACAGAAGTGTAGAGGCTGCCCGGACCAATGATAATTAAATCAGCTTCTGCTATAGCAATAATGGCTTCAGGGGTAGAATCAGCTAATGGTTCTATACTCAGTTTTTCAATTTGGCCGCCTGAAGCAGAAATTTGCGATTCACCTTTGATGAGACGTCCGTCTTTCATTTGTGCCACTAGGGCAATGCTGGTTAAAGTAGAGGGCACCACTTGTCCGCGACTATTTAAAATACGACCAGCCACTTTCACTGCCTGGACCATATCACCATGAGTTATTTCATAGATTGCAGTGAGAAAAAGATTGCCAAAACTGTGACCCTCCAGTCCTTGCCCAGAATGAAAACGATAGCGAAATAATTCGGTGACAAGCTTTTCTTCATCGGCTAGAGCAGTAATACAGTTTCTAATATCGCCAGGAGGCAATACACCTAATTCTTGACGCAGTCTACCCGAACTACCACCATCATCGCCAACTGTGACAATAGCTGTAATGTTATTGGTGTAATTTTTTATACCTTTCAATAAAGTAGAAAGTCCAGTGCCGCCGCCAATTACAACCACCTTAGGACCGCGCCCTAATAGCTGTCGGCGAAAAAGCACATCTGGTATGGATTCACGATCATCAGGTAAGTAAGCTCCCAAAACCGAGATTGTCATTCTAGCGATAGCAATAATAACTACAAGCGCACCACCTGTAATGACAATAATGCCACTTATGCGGTGCGGTAAAACATGGGTGGCATCCTGAATTAAATCGTGCAAGAACAAACCACTTACCATAATGGGGTGATAGCCGAGCAATAAGAATACGCCAAAAACGATGAAAGCAATGCCAATAAGGATAAATAGAATCCAGCGCTTAAGCCCAGGAAGCATAAAACTTAGCAGGCGGTACTTAAACCCACCGTTCATGGTCTTGTTTCCTCCCTGGCCACTTGCTTGGTAGTAGCTGGCGAAGTATCTGCAGATGGAATTTCTTTATGTACCACCTCGATTTCATATTCAGGAAAGAGTTCATTTATTAGTCTAGCGGCTTCGCCTGAAACAGCTACAGAACGATGCCAACCACCAGTACAACCAAAGGCGATAGTAAAAACTGTTTCCACTTCTGATGGCGTACCAATCTTAGCAACTATACTTGCGGCTTGCAGAGGAATAATCATTTTTACCATCTGCTTAAAAGCACTGAGGAATTGCTGGCTTACGTCTTGCTTCAGCACAAAGTCCTGCACTTTTTTGTCCAGTCCATTGAGGGGTCTTAAATCTTCCACCCAGAAAGGATTGTCTATAAAGCGCACATCAAAGAGTAAATTGGCTTTGGGTGGCGAATTCGATTTATAGGCAAAAGATATTACTTGTATCTTTAATTTCCGGTTATTTGTACCGCTAGATGGTATGTTTTTGTCGATGGCTGGCATTTAAGAAAATTTTTGCTTAAGCATTAGACTCACTTTTTACTTTGTAAAGTATAGTTTCATTTTAACTTTATTGACAAATGATTGCTAATCGCAGTCTTGCCGGGCTCTTTATTATTAACCTCGGTCAGCCACTGATCAACACCGGCACTGCCAATGATTTGATTAAAGCCAATGGCAGAACAGGCTCTCACTGACCAACCTTCTTTTAGGGCTAATTCGGCCATAGAAAAACCACATATTGGACAAAGTATATATGTATTATCTTGATTTTTGATTTGGGCTAAAACTGGATTTTTATCAATAAAATAAAGGGGGCTCTGTCGGAATAAAATTCTTCGAGCGGCAAGGAGGCGATGTCCTAGCCAGTCAAATGTTAATGGAATTGTAAAAGCCATGCTATGTCCTCGTAGGTAAAGCGCAAGCAAGGAATCAACCAACCCATTAGCCTAGGAGAACAGAGGGAGCTGTTTCTTCTTCGAGAGAGATTGGTATTTCCCCCTCAAAAGCAGATGGATTAATATTTTCAGCACCAAAGCCATGTTTACTTAATTCCAATTGCGCTGCTAAAGGAGACACAGCCTTATCTATGAAAAGCTCACCATTAAGATGATCGATTTCATGTTGGATAGCTCGGCAGAGGAGATCACCCTCTGCTTCCATCTTTTGCTCCTTACCAGCTAAATTCTGATAGCGAACAAGCACCCTATTAGCTCTTTTCACTTCAAAAAATACTCCAGGAAAACTTAAACATCCTTCTAAACCGGTCAATTCACCCTCTTTTTGTATTATTTCTGGGTTGACAAATATAAAAGGTTTGCTTGGTTTTTGCTCTTGCTTTTCAGTCAATTCGCTCTCTTCATCATCTTTTCTACTAACGTCTATAACCATTATGCGTTTTGAGACGCCCACTTGTGGAGCAGCCAGTCCACAACCATTAGATTGATACATAGTGTCTAACATATCAGCCGCTAGTTTGCGGACGGATGCGTCAAATCTGGAAATCTTTTTTGCCTTTTGCTTGAGTACATCAGCAGGATAATATTTAAGCTGAAGTTTAGCCATATTGTGAAAACCTCATTAGATACAAGGGCCGCCTAGGCCTCAAATTGCTTCTTTCTTTGAACTTACCATTTTCTGGACTGGAATTCAAGTTTAAAACAAACAAGACACCCCATAATAGGGCGCTCAAATGAGAGTATTTATACAAACTGAGCAGTTTATAAATAGATAAATCATTGCAAAAATATGCCCCATGCAAGCACCATATGTGATGAAAATATTGCCTTTGCAAATAAAAGAGATTTCGCTATGCTATTGGATGAAGGAAACAGGATTTGAAAAATAAGATCAGGACTCTAAAAGCTAGTCAACCCGTTTATCAGTCAGAAAAAATGACTGAAAAACTAGAAATGTATCGCGCTTTCATGACCGGTTATGTGAAACGCATTAATGAAGCCACTTTCAATGTTCCTATTGGTGGTGTGAGAATAGGGCTAGCAAAATACTCGCGTCTGGCCCAAATAAACTTGAAAAGCCGCGTGATTACCTTTTCTCGCTATGCTATTGAAAACGTGCCAGAAAGGGGTAGGCGATATCTCGTTTTGCATGAGTTGGCGCATGTTAAGGAAGTGAATCATACTAAACAGTTTTGGCAATTAGTAGAAAAATATGAACCTGATTACCGTAACATCGGCAAAAATTTGGAAAGTGCTTTTAAACAAAATGTTAAAGAAGAAGAAAAAAGTAGTCTTTTTTATGTGCAAACACCGAGTTTATCTCTACTATCTAAACACAGTATATCTGAAGACCATATGATTCGCAGCAGCGATTATGATGAGGACTTATCAGGCGTCATTGCTCAGTACAAGGAAGATGAGCCTGGTGTGCCATCCTATGACTGTGAATTGGAAAATTTCCTTGATTGGACGGTCGAATAAGTTATCTTTCCATAATTAATCCTGCCTTAAGTATTTGCTTCAGGTACAATATTGAGTGATTCTGTGGGAATTTAAATGAATAATGAAAGACGAGTCGTCGTAACAGGCTTAGGCGTTATCAGTCCAGTTGGGATTGGACATCAGGATGCATGGAATGCACTTTTAACAGGACAAAGTGGGGTGGCTCCTATTAGTCACTTTGATCCAGATGCGTGTGGATTAGAAGTGAAGATTGCAGCTGAAATTAAGGGTTTTGATATCAATAACTTCTACTCAGACAAGCGTAAAGTCGGGTCTATGCTGAAAGAAATGGATAGAGTGACTTTATTTGCCATGGCCGCATCTAAACTTGCTCTTGAAGATGCGGATTTAGAAGTTAGATCTACTGTCCCAGAACGCGTGGGTACTTTTATTGGCACTGGTGTGGGTGGTTTGATTACAACTACTACTGACCACTTAAAACTTATGGAAGGAGGACCACGAAAAATCGGTCTACGCTCTATCATTCGTTTAATGCCTAATGCTGCTTCGGGACAAGTTGCCATTGAATATGGTGCTAAAGGTAGAGCCAAGAGCGATGCCACAGCGTGTGCAAGTGGCTTGGATTGTCTATTTGACGCTTTTATGTATATTAAGGCCGATAGAGCGGACGCTATGATTGCCGGTGGCACTGAAGCTTGTATAAACCCATTCAGCATTGCTTCGTTCACTAATATGATGGCCCTTTCTAAATCCAGTGAACCACCTGAAAAAGTAAGCAAACCTTTTAGTGCTAATCGCGATGGGTTTGTGATCGGCGAGGGAGCAATAATTCTTATTCTGGAAGAATTACAACATGCTTTGCGTCGCAATGCTAATATTTATGCTGAAATTATTGGGGGCGGTGCTAGCTGTGACGCTTCTCATATAGTAGCTCCAGAAGAAACTGGGGCCGGGGCAGCTAGAGCCATGGAGGAGGCACTAAGAGAAGCACAAATCTCCCCCTCCGAGATCGATTATATAAATGCACACGGCACATCTACTCCTCTTAACGACGAAAGAGAAACATTAGCTATTAAAAAAGTATTCAAAGATCACGCATATAAGCTTGCGGTCTCCAGCACAAAGTCAATGGTCGGACACTTATTAGGCGGAGCTGGTGCTCTTGGAGCAGCGGTAACTGCTTTGAGTATTAAGCATCAAAAAGTCCATCCAACCATTAATTACGACAGGCCAGACCCAAAGTGCGATCTTGATTACGTTCCCAACGTTTATCGGGAAGCCAAGATAAACTATGCAATGGTCGAAGCACTGGGTTTTGGTGGGCATAATACAGTTTTAGTAATGAAAAAATTTGCGTAAAAGGCTAGCAATATACCCGCTGTCAAGGTATATATTAGGCTATTTATAGTTCTCTTGGTAACAGCAGCACCCTAAAGTCCAATATCTAAAATACGTAGGACCGTTATTTTCTATGTTGTCTCAATGGAAAGAATTAATCGATAAAATCTGGGAACTTGACCCCGCTGCTCAAAGTCGTTTGGAGATAGTGCTTTTTTATCCAGGTTTTCATGCCATGGTGCTTCATGACATAGCCCATTGGTTTTTTAATAAAAACTTGAGGCTACTGGCTTCTATGGTCGCTTTTTATAGCCGCATGATAAGCGGTATTGAGATCCACCCAGGAGCAAAAATTGGGCGTCGTATATTTATTGATCACGGCATGGGCGTGGTGGTTGGCGAGACATCTATCATCGGTAACGACGTATTAATCTATCAGGGTGCTACTATCGGAGCTGCCGCAGCTGGACATATGGGTGCTGCTACACGAAATAAAAAACGCCACCCTACTATAGGTAATAACGTCATAATCGGAGCTGGAGCAAAAATTTTAGGTAATATTGAGATTGGTGATGGTTGCCGCATTGGCTCAGGGGCAATAGTTCTGGAAAACATCCCACCTGGTTCGTTAGTAATTGGCCCAAGCAGCAAAATAATCTCTAAACAATCGAAAAGCGAAAATATCGCAAATACTTTGGCTCAGTCATAATAGTTTATTAAATTAACCAAATTGGAGGATCAAATACAAATTTTGACCAAGCACTTAAATAGCAAATAAGCATGTAGAATAAGAAAAATTCTGGGTTTACGATCTAGCTAAATTGGAAGATAGAAAGGAACGAAGATGGCGGGAAACGAGCTCGAAAAAGCATTTCAAACTCTAACTGATGCTCTTGATCTTAGTGAAGCTGAAACTACTGAGGAAATCAAGCTGGTGGATGAACAGATAAATGAATTGCGTGAAAAAATAATTGAGCTAAGAGGAAAGCAAGAGACATTAACGCATGACCGAACATCTATAAGTGAGATGTTCCAGCGTTATGTTGAAGAAGATAAAAAGTAAGAATAAATAGGCTCAGAAATTGAAATGAGTTCTTCTTGTCCCTATTGCGGTGCTGTTCTCAAACTAAAGTTTTGTGTTGTTTGTGGACGTCATAGTAAGCTCAATAAAATGGGACACCTCCGTACCACTGCACGTAATACTGACGCGACGCAGCGACTAGAAGATCCTTTTTATGAGGATGAAATTGATCCACAGAAATCCTTACGATTTCACAGAAGTGTAAAACCAGTTGTTGAAGCTACTATTGGCGGTATAATTGCAGGCACCCTCATCTTTTGTGCAGCGAAACAAGCCCTGGACTTCTATGGCTCAGACAACATAAATAATGTTGTGACTCCATGGATAAAAAACCGTCATTTTGAATTTCCTCATAAGTGGCCATTGCAAACTCAACAGCAAGCAGATGTAGTGCATAAACCTGACCAACATAAGAAAAGACAACAAAGGAATAAGAGTAACAAAGTGAAAGGCAAATAGAAGAATCGATAATACTAGTCTAAGGGCTTTAAATTAAGGCTTCTGCTAAAAATTCTTTTCTACCTGAGCCATAAAACATTTGATAAGTCTTTGCGTCACGCATAAGTTTTTCAACCGGATAATCCTTGGTATATCCATAAGCACCAAAAATTTGAACCGCATCATTTGAAACGCGAGCAGCCATTTCCAAAGCAAATATTAAAGTGCTAAGCGCGAGTTTACGATTATTGCTTCCCGCACTCACACTTTCAATAGCTGTATATGTCATCATACGCGCTGCCTCTATATCAGTTCTCATGTCTGCCATCATAAATGCTATTGCCTGGTGCTTAGCTAAGGGAATGCCAAATGTCTCACGCTCTTGCGCATATTTTTTTGCGTGTACGAATGCTGCATTTCCAAGTCCTAAACAGCCAGAGCTAATGATAGGAGCGTTTATTGAAAGACTTATACTGATAATATTTAAAGGCGCAATATCATCGGAGCATTGCAAGTCAGGCATATCAATTCTTGCCATTGGCTCCAACTCTACTTTATCAAAATGCACCGGGCAGATATTAGCTGCCCTACGCCCCAGTTGTACAATTGGCTCTAATATCTTTAACCCCTTAATATTTCTTGAGACAATGAAATGTGATAGCTTTACTGATAAATCATTTTTATTTATTTGTTCATTGGATTTCTCTGTAAAAGGACAAGTCACTACCAACCACTGAGCAAACGCCGCATTTAATACGAGAGGACAATAGCCGTTTAGAACTATTGCACCTCCCTTTTCCTCAGCCGAAAGATCCCCCTTTGAGATTTCACAACTATTGGTGAGAGCAATCCCGGCTAAACCGTTTTCCTTTGTCAGCACGGTTAGATATTTACTTTTCTGTTCTTGTGAGCCAGCTGCTAATAAAAGTGTTATTGCTAACTCTGAAGCTTCTGCTGTCGAGCTTATCCCACTGCAAGTAAAAGCAAATTCCTCAGCGATTAAACATGTTTCCAACAAAGATAAGCCAAGTCCGCCAAATTCTTCCGGAATGCGAGTATTTACCAATCCTGATTGACAAATCTTATCTAAAAGATTGCTGTGCTCTATATATTCCTGTTCATAACGTTGAATACTGGGCAAAATTTCTTTGCTTGCAAAATCGCGCGCTAAGCTTTGAATCTCTATTTGTTCGGCCGTTAATGCATATATAGGCAACATAATATTTTTAAAGAGGATATCAAAAAGAACTTTTAACACTAAGCTTTCTTCTATAATTGGACAGTGGGCTGGCCTCTAGAATTCTATTTTATTATTGTCTTTCTAATTGTAACTAAGACTTATGTCATTAATTATTGCACCATCAATTCTTTCAGCGGATTTTGCCAATCTCACACAAGAGATTGAAAAGGTAGAAAAGGCTGGTTGTGACTGGATTCACGTGGATGTAATGGATGGCCATTTTGTACCCAATATATCTATTGGACTTCCTGTAATTCGCTGCTTAAATAAAATTGCTACTGTACCTTTGGATGTACATTTAATGATAACTAATCCAGATCGATATCTAGAAGACTTCGCTGAAGCGGGCGCATCATATATAACAGTCCATACTGAAGCATGTGTTCATTTGCAAAGAACTTTGGCTCACATTAGAAAATTGGGCAAGAAAGCGGGGGTATCATTAAACCCAGCCACGCCTCCTGAAGCATTACAATATGTGTTGGATGATTTAGATTTGGTTTTGATAATGTCAGTTAATCCGGGTTTTGGTGGACAAAAATTTATTCCGGCTATTTTGCCAAAAATCTCTAAATTGCGACAAATGTTTGAAAAAGCAGGAAAAAAGGATATCCATATTTCGGTAGATGGTGGTATCAATAGCGAAACCGCTAAACTAGTCACCGCCGCTGGTGCTGACGTGTTAGTAGCCGGTAGCAGTATTTATGGCTCTGCTAATGTAAAGGAGGCAATAAGCAATCTCCGAAAGGCCGCGCAACAATAAGCACAACATATTAAGGAGCAATATGAATAAAACCGCAATAATAATCACTAGCCTTTTACTGACAATTGGCGGCGTCGGTAGTAATAATGTGCCGATTTTCGCTGAAGATCAAAAAAGTGCTGAAGAACAAAAAACTCCAGACTATATTATGGACACTACTGACATAGGCAATAGTGATAATGGTGTTCTTCGTTCAGAGCAATTGCTCGAATTGGGCTCGTTAACACCAGGTGCTTTATCTATCGAGGGCGAGCAGTCATTAAGACAGGGTAGTCTTAACCGTGCACTCACTGTTTTGCAGCGTTCAGTTGAGCTAGCTCCTCTCGACATGGATGTTCGAATTTTATATGCGCAAACATTAGAAAAGAAATTAGCAATGCAAAAAGATAAAAAAGATCCCAAGCTATTTAACTTTCTCGTAAAACAGTGGCTATTTGTTTATAACAAGTCAGAGTATTATGATCAAAAGATGTTAGGACTGGATAGCATAGTTAATCTTACTAAAACTAAACCCAGGCACTGGGAAAACAACAAAAAATTTCTGGCTCGAGTAATGCGAGACGAAAATAACAAGTCAAAGGTAACTGTTAAGGACAAGGACATAAAGCCTGCTAAGCATTTTAAGAAGAAAGATAACGACGATATGGATCTTGACACTGAATTAACGCAAAGCAAGCAACAGCCGTATTAAATCTATTATCTCCTTATTACTAGTCTTCGCTATCGATTTTGTTTTCGTCTCATTAAACAACCATATAGCCAAACAAATAATCTAAATTGCAATTGCGCTAGACCGATTATTGTGGACAAAATACCAATAATTGTCCATACATAATAAGGGTGATAGCTTTGCATATGAGCATTTATTTCAAGCACATGAAGGCGAACTAGTTCTTCTTTAGGCGCACTGCGAACTATCAACAACATAAATCCAACGAAAGTGTCTATGAGACCAAAAATAAACCACAACCAAGGGCTCTTGGTACTTATAAATAGCGGGTAGAAGCCCAGTAAAAGCAAGGCATCCGGCAGCCAGATAAAACTACTTGAAGGGGGAATTCTAAAAGCAAGAATAAGACTTATAATCCAAATAACTGCCGCTAAAATGGTCGATCTTTTGCTAGGTTTTCTCATTTATTTGCTTGTAACACCAATGGATTTGGCTAATTCGCTTAACATATTCTTTCCACCATCAGATAGAAATTTACAGTCCATTTTAGAGGATTGATTAGCAATAAATTGGGCAAACTTAACTTTTTCAAATTTGCCTAATTCTCTTTGTCGCCAAATTTTATCTAGTATAAGGGTGCGCTTTTCAGCAGTGACAAAATCGTCGACAGAAACTGACTTGCTTTTATCAAATAAAGGATCCTCAGCAAGGTAGCTATTCACTCTATCAACTAAAAAATCTAATCGCATCAGATCTTCTATCTCGCCATCAGAGAGTATATAAATATTATCAGATTCTCTAAGACCCGGTAAAATCGAATTTGCCAAATTTATTGCATCTGCATCAAACAGGCAAAAAATAGATAAATTTACCCTTTCTTTCCAATAAATATATTTACGTACTATTTTATTGGCACCACCGGCAGGGACAATCATAACCCCTTTGCCTAGTAAATCGAGACCACAACTGGCAGCAAAACAGGGCAATAAGACTTGCTCAGTAAGACCTTCTACCAAGACTATTGCTCTTGGCAAAAAATCTGCCGGTAGTTTGCTTCTGTATAAAGACAAGCACTTCTGAAATAATTTGATTGACTGATGCCAATCTTTTCTTACATTTTGATTTTTGACATTTTCAAAGGTTTGCCACGAATATCTCAAGAATTCTAAACGGCTGTCTTGATCGCTCAAAGCTATGATCGCAGCCTTATCAGGCCAATATATTTCTGCCAATGTTAACCACTGCGCTAAATATCGATCAACTTGTGACACCTTTTGCCAATAGTCAATTCGCCTGGCAGGCAAGTATTTTTCTAAATTCAAGTCCTTTAGCTGCTGCAATATACTTGTTTGAAAACGCCTAGCTTCTTCGTAAGCCAATAAGACATTTACTAAACGACTCGAAATGCTATTTTTAGACTTATCTTGGACTGTATCAAAACTTCCTGATTGAGTCAAAAAGTCAGCATAGCCGCCTTGATTAGCGGCTCTAATAATATGCAACCACTTTCGAGCAGGCTCTTCAAAAACAAGAAACCTCTGATAAAAAGACCATAAATTGTCTAATACTCTGCTTTTCAAGCTAAAAGGTAATTTACTAACCACGCGCTTATTCTAACATTCTCAGAATGGCTTATAAACCGATAAAAGAGCAGTTTTTGGTGCAAAAAATGAACTTATTTGCACAGCTACCGTAATTAATAGTAAATCCCATAAATGGACAAACCCTAGGACAATATATGATGAAACCAAAAACCTTGCTCCGCAAGCTGAGCTATCCTATACCAACTTTCACACTTTGTATGGTTAAAGAACGAAACAATCGTTTTAAACCAGTCAAGATATCCAAACCAAATGACGCTATACAGCTATTGACTCCTCTATCTTTAGCTGCAGAAGAGTACTTTATTGCTTTGCATTTGAACGTTAAACACGAAGTAATAGGCGTCAATGAAATTGCACACGGTACGCTAACTGAAAGTTTGATACACCCAAGAGAAGTGTTTAAAGGCGCTCTATTAGCTAATAGTTTCGCGGTCATTGTTTGTCACAACCATCCCTCAGGCTCGATTATTTCTCCCAGTCAAGAAGACTATATAACAACCAGACAGCTAATAAAGGCTAGTAAATTGCTTGGTGTATTGTTGATCGATCATTTGATTTTGGGCTGTGATCTCTCGACAGATAAAATATATAGCTTTCGCGAAAGACACCCTGATTTATGGTTAGAAAAAACAAACTTAGAAGTCGACTAAAACAAAGCTTCTAAATATAGGGAATATATCTAATTTCTGGTAAAATGAGCTAGTTTCAATCCTCAACTAGCAAATATTTATGCCAGTTAATAAAAGACGTCTATCCACTTGCGTAAACATTGGTAATGTCCCCGTTGGCGGGCAAGCCCCCATTGTTGTGCAATCAATGACCAATACTTCAACCGAAGATGTAGCAGGTACAGTTAAACAGATTGAAGAATTAGTTAATGCTGGTTCAGAAATTGTTCGCATAACAGTCAATACAAAAGAAGCAGCTGCTTGTGTAGCAAAAATTGTTGAACAACTAGAGAAAAAATCAATCAATGTGCCACTAGTGGGAGACTTTCACTATAACGGACATTTATTGCTTACTGAATATCCCGAATGTGCTTCTGCTTTAGCCAAATACCGCATTAATCCAGGAAATGTCGGCAAAGGCGAAAAGCACGATATCAATTTCAAAACAATGATTGAAGCAGCCATCAAATGGCAAAAGCCAGTGCGTATAGGGGTCAATTGGGGATCACTAGACCAAGAATTACTGGCTGAAATGATGGATGAAAATGCAAAATCTAAAGAACCTGCTGACTCTGATACTGTATTAAACCAGGCCGTAGTAGAAAGCGCGTTGCGGTCGGCCAAGTTAGCAGAAGAATATGGCTTAGCTCACAACAAAATTGTTCTAAGCGCTAAAGTATCGCAAGTAAACCAGCTAGTGGATATCTATCGTGAGCTTGCTAAAAGCTGTGACTATGCATTACATCTTGGATTAACTGAAGCAGGTATGTCTTCTAAAGGCATTGTTTCATCAACAGCTGCTTTATCTCTATTATTAACCGAAGGCATCGGTGATACTATTCGTGCCAGTCTTACACCTGAGCCCGGTGGTGCACGCACACAAGAGGTTACCGTGTGTCAACAAGTTCTACAAGCACTAGATCTTCGATCATTTTCTGCCACTGTAACTGCTTGTCCGGGTTGTGGACGCACCACAAGTACTGTCTTTCAAGAATTAGCTAAACAAATCGAAGAGCATTTACAAGAAAGACGAAAACTTTGGCAAGAGCGTTATCCAGGATTTGAAGAACTGAAAGTAGCGGTTATGGGCTGCATAGTAAATGGACCTGGTGAATCTAAGCACGCTGATATAGGTATTTCTTTACCCGGTGTTGGCGAAGAACCAAAAGCTCCCGTATTTATCAATGGTCAGTATTTCAATACACTTGCCGGTCCTACGCTGGCGCAAGATTTCATTAATTTAGTTGATAATTATGTCGAAGAACGTTTTGGGGTGAAGTCAGCTGCATTAGTTTAGATAATTATTTTGGCTATCCGGAGACCCAAACAAACATCTGAAAGAGGAGAATCATAATGCCTGAAGCTACAACCGTAAGAGAATCTGTTAAAAATAAAGGCTCAATAAACAATTCAAGATTTGTTTATGTTACTTACATACGCACAACGCAAGAAAAATTATGGAAGGCACTGACAAAGCCGGAATTTACCAAACTTTATTGGTGCGAGACCTGGCAAGATTGCGACTGGAAAGTTGGCTCGTCGTGGAAACTGATGATTCCGGACGGGCGCATGGGTGACAGTGGCGAAATTTTAGAAATCGAAAAACCGAAACACTTGGCTCTTACATGGCGTAATGAATTCAAGCCAGAATTTATGGCAGAGGGGTATTCGACATGCGCTATTGATTTAGAGCCTATTGGCGATACTGTCAAACTTGCTATTACACATGAAATTGATTGTAAAGACTCAAAACTTATAGCCGGGGTATCATATGGCTGGCCAAAAATTCTTGCCAGTCTCAAAAGTCTTATGGAAACGGGTGAGGCTCTAGAAGTAACTCGCAAATGGCCCAAGGGTGTATAAATTGCAAAGCCGGCGTGACAGAATGAAGAGTTATTCTTTATTTCCTAAACAATCCTGATTCATTTAAAAGGAATATCAAATGCCAAAGTCTAAAACAGGTAAATTAAAAAGATTATCTAAACGCACAAGTTCTGTAGACAATAATCCAGCAAGCGCACAAGGGATAGATAAAATATTTGCCGATATACATAGAGCTATGAGCGATAAACAATTCGAGTCAATTGAAGAAGCCAACCAATTCTTACAGGATACCTTCATGTCTAGAGGAGGAAATACAATCCTGGCTGCAAGAAGCAAGTCGGTTAAAGAAGAAGCAGAAGATTTAGTTTATGAAGCTTGGGATGCTTCAGGAAAGAGACGATTACAATTAGCTCGCAAAGCTTTAGAGCTATTTAAAGATTGTGCAGACGCTTATGTCTTATTTTGCGTAAATCATCAATTCCAACCAAATTATCAAAGACTTTTGTAGAAACCAGAAAGCAACCCGGAGTATATCACGACGGTTTGCTTACGGGCTTTCAGCTGGTAGTTACTAACGCTAGCAAAATATATCGGGTGCGGGCTAAGCTAAAAGGTGCCAGCAATAAAGTAGTAAAAGTAATTATTGGCAGGCACGGCGATCCTTGGACAGTAAATCAAGCTAGGGAAGCTGCGCACAAATATTTACTTGAGATACGACAAGGTATTAATCCAAATGACAGGCAACGTGAAGAACAGGCAAAAAATGAGCTAACAAAAAAACAGCGCTTAGCCGAACAGAAGCGACAATCAATAACACTGCAAATTGCTTTTGATGATTATGTAAAGAATAAGAAGCTAAAGCCTTCGACAATGTATTCATATCGTTGTGATTTTGAAAAATGTTTAGTTGATTGGCTAAGTATGCCGATAACTGAAATAACACCGACTATGGTAAATGACTGCCATAAAGAAATTAGTAAGCATCATCCTGGGCAGACAAATCACGTGATGCGAATATTGCGTGCGGTTCTGAACTATGTTAACGATAACCATCTTGAAGATCATGGAAGGCCACTGATTTTAAATAACCCAGTCAAACGTCTTTCAAAAACTAAACGGTGGAATGTCCTGTTGCCTAGACAAGATATTATCTATGATCATCAGCTTAAAGATTGGCTGGCTGCGGTAAAAAAATTAGAAAATCCGATTGTTTCTGATTATCTGCTATTTACCTTACTAACTGGATTGCGGAAGGAAGAAGCAGCTGGCTTGCTATGGGATAACGTTGATTTTTCAGCGAAAATGTTTACGGTTAAAGATACAAAGAATAGGCGGGATCATACTTTGCCATTAACTGGTGCGGCCTTACAGCTATTAAAACGACGCGAAGATCAGAAAGAAAATGAATATATTTTTCCCGGACGCGGTAAAGATGGACATCTTAAAGATATAAGGCACCATCTGACTTTAGTTAAACAGCAAGCGGGCTTTGATTTTAAGATCCACACCTTAAGGAGAACATTTACAACTATAGCTGCAAGAATGTTGCCGGATTACATTGTCCGTAGACTAACTAATCATATTGATAAAAGTGATACCACACAAGGTTATGTTGTCCTGGAAGTAGAAAAGCTGCGTGAACCATTAATACAGATAGAAAAACATATTTTCACCTGCAATCGACGTGTATAAGTGTCCTATCCGGATCAATTTATTACCATTTATGGTGTGATGTATGGCGCTATAAAATTTTCGTAAACATGCCAATGTATGGCTGTTTGCAGCTACAAGTTGCAGTTTTTTGCCGAAAAGTTCACACACAAGTAATTTAAGATGCCAGCGTAATACTTCAATTCCTATATGGAGGGTTATGTAATGGTAGAAGTTGTTCTAATAGATGAAAAAGTTGCAGCCGAACGATTTGCAATGTCACGCGCGTGGTTTCAACGGATGCGCTGGTGTGGTGGCGGCCCACCTTTTTTAAAAATTGGCGCGGCGGTTAGATATCCCGTTGTTGAATTGGAAAAATACTTTCTGACGAAAAAACATCACAGCACTTCGGAGGTTAAAGCCAATGGGTTATCATTATGAATTTACGCCGTTATTACCTGAAGGTAAAAACTGGTTTTCCGATTACATTTTTACTGAACCATTCGCTGTTTATAAAAACACAAACAAGCAATATGTTTTTTCAGCTAATATGGCAGCTAAATTATTGATGTCGCTAATCAAGCCCATCTTTAGATACGATCCAGATAACAAAGTTTGGTTTGAATTTGACGGCACACGCTGGGTAAAAACACATAGACTTTTCACTGTAATCAGCGACAACTTGGATCATATAAAATCAAAGTGTCAATTTTCTGATGATAAGATGACGGCAGTTGTAGGTTTAAACAAAATACACAACGACCGACTTAAACCGAACGTGATTGAAATTTTACAGAAGGAATCTGCAATGCATGCAGACCTTCAAGCTTTTGACGCTGATCCCGATCTACTAAATACCCCCGATGGGATCTACAATTTGTTGACTTTGGAAAAGCGACCTAATTGTGCAGATGATTTATGCAAACAAATCACCAACGTTGCACCTGAAGATGATGACGATGGGAAAAATTGCCCGAATTATATTAGGCATCTTGAATTCATGACTAATGGCGACAAACTGCTACAAGAATACTTAGAATTAATTTCCGGCTATATTTTAACTGGGCATACCTTCTTGCAAGAATTTTATTGGTTCTATGGTACACAAAACAATGGCAAGTCATCTTTAGCTGGAATATGGTTCTTCATATTGGGCGATTATGCACACATAGCACCGCAGGGACAATTTGCTTACAACTACTATGATCCACATCCAGAACAGTTACTTAGACTTGCCGGAAAACGCCTTGTGTTAATTGAAGAATTAAAGGGAAATCGTTGGGACGAATCAAAGCTAAAATCTGTAATGTCAGGAAATCCTATTGCTGCTAGGGAGATGCATGGCAAAACCGTGAATTTTATTCCTACCAGTAAGCTATTATTCACAAGTAACCATCAACCAGCTATCGATCCAGGAGATGGCGGCATCACGCGACGCCTGAAGTTGATCAGTTTTATTAATCAGATCACGCCAACTATGCGTATTGTGGATTTCGATAAAACTATCTTGCGCGTTGAAGCGCCTTTTATATTAAACCGTATGATGAGATATGGGCAGAAAGTATTGCTAGCGCGTAAAATTGAAACACCTAATTATGTATCACTAGAATCACATCAATATTTACAGGCCAATGACATAGTTCAGCAATTTATAGAAGATGGCTGCTCCACAGGCAACGCTTATCAAGATTCTACAAAAAATTTATATCTAGCGTTTAGTCTATGGTGTGGTGATAACGGATATGATTTGTTATCCAACAAGCGATTTTGTGATCAATTAAAGCGACTAGGATTCAAGTCATATAAAAACGACATTATCCGTGGTTATCGCGGGATACAGGTTAACGAAATTTATAAAGTAAAAATTAGATGATATAGATAATGTCTGCCCCAAGTACTAATATCGTTTGCGGCTGAAAAAGATCCTAGAACAACCGCACTTTTTCAGAATGTTGTTGCCATCATTTCAGCGGGACAATTTTGAGATGCAATTTTTTATGGTAAAACATTGACAATCCTGATGGTACCTAGCTTTGGGACACACGGGACAGATTCTTTATAAAACTAAACGGATAAATTATGTCATCAGTAGTCTACAATCAGCGCTATTTGTATAGTAAAAAATATGTGTCCCGTTCTGCCCGTTACAGATGGCTGATAACGGTCACGCCATTGATGCACCTTTAGACTGTCATGATGCCAGAATTGATCCCGGCGGATATGGGCGCCCAAAACCGAAAACAAAATCGGTTAAGACCACCTTTTCAAAAACGATCCCGATGAGGGTAGGAGTCCCATCCGTTTGATGTTTAGGGAACCCCATCTCCAATTTGCATTTTGTTCTATATAAGTATGCCCCCGGTTTTTTTAGATGGATTGTCTGTAAACCAAAGATGGTGTCATTGCAAGTAAACTAGCAAATGAAATGCTGGGTTTTTGTCGCGATATTCCCTTTCGATACTAGCTTTGTTTGTACCAGATAGTCTACACTTTATTTGGTACAATATATCTATCAATGATTAGCGACAGTAGATCAGCGTTTCGACTTAGCACATCGGGGAAACTTCAAATGGTACAAAGGAAAAGGGCCGTAATTTATTGTCGCGTAAGTACAGCAGATCAAAATTGCGAACGGCAACTTAGCGACTTACAACAATTTGCACAGCAGGCCGGTTATGACATTATTGGCCAATTTACGGAAACGGCTTCAGGAGCTAAGAACGACCGGCAACAAAGAAATAAGGTTTTGGAACTAGCTCAAGCTAGGAAAATTGATGTTGTGCTGGTATCGGAACTGACACGCTGGGGAAGAAACACTTTGGATTTATTACACACATTAGAAAAACTTGCCGATTATAATGTATCTATCATTGCGCAAACCGGATTGCAGTTCAATTTATCAACTGCTGAAGGAAAACTGATAGCCGGCTTTATGTCTAGTTTGGCAGAATTCGAAAGAAGTTTACTCAGGCAGCGTATTATGAGTGGCATGGACGCTGCCAAAACTAATGGCAAAAAGCTTGGCAGGCAAAAAGGACATAATCCCAGCGATAAGTATAAAGACAAAGTGCTGTCGTACTTAAGTGAAGGTCGCAGCGTTCGCTGGATCGCACATGATTTACAAATTAGCAAGACGACCGTTAATGCAATTGTCAAACGCTATAGCAAATATTTAGTGGCTGCATAATAAAGTCGCCACGCTTATTATTAGCTTATGCACCGCTGAAATGATTGATAGTGGACGTTTCTGCTGCAAGTACTTCATACCTGGCTATTAACTGCTTAAGTCTCAGTGGTTTGACCGGTTTCGGCGGATCGATTGGTAAGGAAATATTGCCTAGTTTGCACTGTTCCCTGATATTTTTGATCTGTTCCGCATAACGATTGGCCGCAGCTAGGCTAAGGCTATTTTTAGAACCACCAAAACTGGCGACATGTTTCTTGCCGCGCCATTTGAATGTATATTGTAACGATCCTGAATGATAGCGAATCATACATCTATTTTAAGGCAATTATGCCGGCGGTGGGTGGTGAAATCGTAAAAACGGATGAGCGCGTGCGTGGACATTCATTAGCAAGGCATGGAAGCCGTAGCAAGCCCGTTAGGGTTCTTGTAGCAGCGATTTTATGATCTATCTTTGCCATGTTTATGTTGTTGTGCTATCGTGGCACAATAAAGTGAATGCTTACCAGTTAATAGCTAACTCACAAATATGCAGTTTTGCCATAACCCGTCTTTATTCAAAAAATGCTTGCAATTACATTTATAGTTACTTGTGTTTTTAATATCATAAACTGGCTGATTGCTTTATTTGCCACCAAGCTTCCATTTTTGTATAAGTCACCACATAGACGAAGATTAGGTTTTGTATCGGCCAATCTCATTTTGCAGGCGGTATTCTTTTATTTCTTTTCGAACGTGTTACAACAACAAGCTATTGCTCCGGCTTTTGCTGCGACTGTATTGATCACATTTATCACATTATGGATAACAAAATTCTGTCCTATTTGTGGACGAATAATGATTGGTTTGGGTGATCACAAATTATGCAAACAATGCATTTCATCGACTGAATCGGGCAAAAAAATTTCTTCTTTTCAGTTGCGATTGATGGGCCTAGCCATGCTAATCATAGGCATTGTAATGTTATTAGTAAAACCAGACCATTTTATAAGCAGATATAATGGTACCGTCAGTGGATTACTTGTTGGCGGACTATATTTTCTTATCCATGGTTGAGCAGATAGAACTAGGCTATAGTCGCTAAAGTTTTACTTTCGTGGCAGTTTTGTCTTTGTCATCCATAAAAGCCATAAACAATGCTATGTTCCAGCCCAGGACAGGAATTATACTTAGCAGAATGTTCAACAGAAAAATAAGCTTGCGATTTTGCTTATTTCGCTTAAATGCGACAATGGTAGGCAAAAACCCTGTAACAATAGCAAAGACTGATACAGCTATTGTCCCAACTATTCCGATCACCCAACATAGCGGTATCACAATGTTTTCTGGCGTATTAGCATCGCGCAAGGAAGCTATCATCCAATTGATAAATCCGGGAGTTATGATTCCAATGATAAAAGCAGGGATCGCAATCACGATTAGCTTAGCTGCTACTGAACGTTTTCCTAAAATAAATGTAGACACTGCACCTACTGCAAATCCAATACCAGTGGCTTTCCCAAAAATCTCAGCGCCATTTGCAAAGATGTTTACTAAGGTATCGCCATCAAGCAAGGCTGCGTGCATACTTACATATCTCCTAAGCTTAATACTTTATACCCAGCTTGAACCGTAAATACTTCTAGCTATAGTGGTAAATATTAATTTCTGTATCTATACTTATTAGGATTACATCTGCCTTGACTATTTAGCAAGTTTGCGAAATAATATATTTAATGCCAAACACGCGGATTATTTTGTACAAGGAGCACGATGGGACAGTTCCTGTTTTGATTTGGTTGAAAAAGCTTAGACCGGCAAAGGCAGCGGATAAATGTACCGCTGTTATAAAAGAACTGGCTAAATTAGGTTATGAATTGCGCAGACCTTATACAGATAGTTTACGTGATGGTATTCGTGAACTAAGAACAAGATTAGGAAGTGTCAATTATCGTATTTTGTATTTCTTCCATGACAGAAATGTTGTTGTTCTTACCCATGGATTAACCAAAGAAGACATTGTGCCGGTAGCAGATATCGATAAAGCTATCGCTATGAAACAGGTATATCAAAAGAATCCGGCAATACACAGTTATTATGCTGATTTGACCAAGGAGAAACAAATATATGAAGAAGACTAAATCAAATCTTACTTCTGACGGAATAAAGATAATTGAGCATGTAGTTTTAAAAAACGATCCTGCCCGCAAAAAACGGGTTGAAAAATATATGAAGCAGCTGGAAATTGGACAACAAATTTATGACTTGCGTCAAAAGGCTGGACTGACACAAGCTGAGTTGGCTGACATGGTTGGCACTACCCATTCTGTAATATCACGCTTGGAAGATGCGGATTATGAAGGTCATTCATTGAAAATGCTGCAACGCATTGCTAGCTGCCTAGGCAAAAGACTGACAGTTCGAATAGAAGACCGTCCCGTATTGAGAAGGCGCGCAGTAGGCTAATGGTTGTGCGAATGAAATTACGACTGGATCGTTCTTTTAAAATTGGTAACCTATAGGTGACCTTTTCCCATTTTTGCGAACAGTTCAATTATTAGGCAATGCTAATATTTTATTGAAACACTGATGAATACAAGATTTGGGCGGGGGGAGATTTGAACTCCCATGGATTGCTCCACTAGATCCTAAGTCTTGTGAGTACGGTAAAAGCCAGTCGCAATTTAACGAAACAGTTATTGATTTGTATTTTTGTGCCGATGAATGAAGCTAAAGACAAGTGGTACCCAAATTAAGGTAAAGAAAGTTGCCACCACTAACCCGCCAATAACAGCTCTTCCCAGGGGTGCGTTTTTGGCGCCACCAGAGCCGCTGCCGATGGCCATCGGTATCATGCCTAGCCGCTGTCATTAGAACTGGGCGGAAGCGCGTAGTGCCAGCTTCGGCCTGCAGAGGAGCCATACCTTCAGCAAGTCGCTCACGCGCAAAGCTTACAACAAGAATGCTATTGGCAGAAGCGATACCTATACTCATGATAGCACCTTCAGAGAACGAACCAAAATCCGGCAAATAGCCCCTCAAGATTGCTCTTTTAGTCTTTTTATTTCTTCGGTCAGCTTAGGCACAATTTCAAAGACATCACCAACCAATCCATAGGTAGCTAATTTAAAAATTGGTGCATCGGGATTATTATTAATAGCGACGATTACTTTAGAAGAAGACATACCAGCTAAGTGTTGAATGGCCCCTGATATGCCGCAGGCAATATATAATTTCGGGCTAACGGTCTTGCCGGTTTGACCAACTTGATGTTGGTGTTCTATCCAGCCAGCATCTACTACTGCTCTGGATGCACCTAAGGCGGCACCTAAAACATCACATAGAGCTTGCAGCATAGCCCAATTTTCTGGGCCTTTTATGCCGCGGCCTCCTGATACTATAATTGGTGCTTCAGTTAATTCAAGTTTTTGTTTTTCAGAAGCTTTGACTTCCACTACTTTGGCTCTCACTTCTACAGGAGAACAAGCTAATTTTTCGATAGGAAAGTTTGCTGATTCATTTTTGTCTGCTCTAGGAAAAACATTGGGACGCAAAGTAATAAAAGCCAAGTTACTATTAAATGAAAATTTGCCATAAGCTTTAGCTGAATACATTGGTTTAATAACCAATAAATTATTTCCCTCGGCAATTATTTCAATTGCATCACTGACACATGGAGATTTAAAATGAGCAGCTACACGGGGAATTAAATCTTTGCCCATAGAAGTATTAGCAGCAAAGACATATTTAGGATTAACGTGTTTAATAGCTGCTTCTAAAGCGTTAGCATAAGACTCGGTTGCATAGTCAGAATATTCAAGTCCTTCGACAATAAGTATTTTATTTGCTTGCAAGCTAGATATGTCGGGTAAGAGAGAGGCAGTTTGATCAGCAATTAATACTGCCACAACTTCGCAGCTAAGCTTTTTGCTTTGTCTAACTGCCTCTGATAGAGCTTCTAGACTTGCCTTCTTTATAACCCCTTTACGCTGCTCAATAAAAACCAAAAGATTTTCAGATGGGCTGTCTGCCATTAGTCATGCTCCTTGAATATATTTCAATTAAATTACTTTTGCTTCATTGCGCAAAGCTTGTACCAATTGCTTTACTTGTTCGTCAGCAGTACCCTCTAGTTTTCTACCTGCAGGACGGGCTGGAGGCAAACTTAGCTCTTGAAGAACAAGCTGATTTTTAGTCTGCGCCATGTCTTTTGCTACTCCTAAATCTTGAACGTTCTTAGTGGCAATTTCTTTTCGTTTGGCAGCCATAATTTCCTTTATTGAAGGATAACGAGGTGTATTTAAATCTTTTTGGGCACTGAATACTACCGGCAACTCGCCCTGGATAACTTCGCGAGCACCTTCAATTTCTCTTTCTGCTTTGAATTTGTTACCTTCGATCTCTAATTTGACAATTAGATTTACTTGGGGCAGATTAAGAATCTCAGCCAATATCGATGGGACTTGATTATTATCGCCACCGACACCCTGCTGTCCGCATAACACTATGTCAAAGTTTTGATCGCGAATAGCAGCAGCAAGACAAATGGCAGTACTTAAAGGATCTAGATCTAAAAACAGATCATCTTTTAAGTGTATTGCGGTGTCTAGACCGCGCGCCAAACAATTTTTCAAAACATCGTTTACTTCAGCACCGCCCAACGAAAAACCTGTTACTTCGCCGCCATGTTTCTCTTTTATTTTCAGGGCTTCTTCAACAGCAAATTCATCATAAGGATTCGTTACATATTTAACGCCAGCTGTTTCAATATGTTTTTTATCAGAGGCAATAGCAATTTTTGTTTCTGTATCTGGTACCGCCTTAATACATACAGCTATTTTCATGTTCCCCCCAAAAAATAGTTTGCCATATTTATTTAGATGATACAAACATGATCAATGCATGATCAGCTGGAATTTGTCCTACCTTGATGGCGTATTCCAGTCGAGTTAATTGCAATCGCTTGTCTACCAACTGAGCGGCGGTAAATTTTTGCAATCGTCGCAAATCTTTTTCTATACTAAAAGACATGAGTTTCAAATCAGCAGCTATTTGTTTGATAATGTCAGAGTGTGATGGTGCTTTACTAGTAACTTTCTTTTCATCAGGAGAAGCATTATATTGTTCATAAAGTGCCTTTAGTTTAATCCATTTGCTGAGCATTGTTTGTAGAGCGGCCAATATGGGCATAGCATTTTGCTGAGCTAAAAGATACCTAAGATTATCGAGGGCTTCGCTATTGCGACCGCTCAACCATAAATCAATAAACTGAAAGATGTGCCCCTGTGGAGCGCACAAACCAGAAACTATTTTATGAGTAATCTTTGTCTGAGGAAGTATGGACAGTGTTGTCTTTTCGATTTCGCTAGATAATTGTCTCATGTTTCCTTCAGTGCTATTTAACAAATACTCTATAGCATCATCATCTATGGTGGCATTGTATTTTTTCGCTTCCTGGCGAGAAAAAGATTCTAATTTAAGATTTCTTGATCCAGGAAAATATTTTTCTTTTGGAAACTCTTCTACTTTGGCATATTTAATTACTTGCTTGGCTGTCTTGAGAGTGGAGTCAAAATTATAGGGACAAGCAAAAATGAGATAAGTGCCGGCAGGGACAGAAGATAATACCGATTCTAAGTCATCTAGATCATCTGTCTTATTAGTCTTGCCTGATTTGCCAGGTTTCTCTTTGCCTTCTTCATCGCCACCCGTTTTTGCTCTTTTTTTTGTAAACAGTTCACAATTGTCCACCAATACAATGCGGTTTCCCAGTCCAAAAGCAACAGTACTTGTAGCTTCACCTAACAATTTAAGATTCGGCTTATTAAGTTTAACCAAGTTAACAGTTTGCCATGCTGGCGCCAGCAAAGTGCTTTTAAGCTCTATTAGGCGCTTGCTCAAACTATATTCTTCTTCACCAGCCAGCACAATCACAGGCATTACTTAACCTCTCCCACTACAAACCGGCAAGAACAATTAGGCATCTTAAAATCTTCCACTACTAAAGTTTAAGGCGTTTCGATTGTATCTTTCTTCAAGCGATTGCCAGTAACAATGAAGTAGATTTTTTTACCTACCGAAACACAAGCGTCTCCCATTCGTTCTAAGAAACGTGCACAAAAAAGAAATTGCGCTCTCATTTGTGCTTGTTCTTGGTTTTGAGCACCTAAATCTGACAAAAGTTGCTTTGATAAAACGTCATGTAAATAATTAACCTGACTGTCTTTAGCGACAACTTCCTGAGCCTTTTGAGCATCATCAGTAACAAAACTAAGCAATACGTCTTGCATCATACGATGGACGATTCCAGCCATTTCAGCTAATTGAGCCGGTATTTCTATTTCATCTTGTGTAGCCCAAAACGCCATACGTCCAACACGGTGAGCGTGATCAGCTATGCGTTCAAATTTTGCTGCAACCGCAGTACTTCCAACCAAAGTGCGAATTTCTCTGGCTTCAAGAGCTTGCTTTTCTAAAAGTAGATCGAGACACTTCTCTTCGATAGCCTGACAGGCATCGTTAATTTGTTCTTCACGCTCTTCAATGAGTTCTACATTTACACTTGTCTCATGGCGCAAAAGTCGCTCGACGTCTTCTACAGTTTTATCGACCATACGACCAAGTGCTAAAACATCTTCTTTTAAAAATGTGAGGGCTTCTGTTTTCAATTTAGTCTCCGTGTTGCAATAAATTCTTCTGCTCAGTACTAGATAAACTTTTTACTTTATTTAAACGATAGCCTGAACGTTGGATCGTTTCTAAAAGCTCAGGATTTTTTGGGTCCTGCTCAAGTTTTTGCCTAAGCCAACGGATGTGAACGGCTACTGTTTTAGCATCGCCAGAAAAATCTGGTCCCCAAATACGATTGAGCAACGTTTCGGTGCTAAGAGTTTTTCCCGCATTTTGCATTAATACTTTAAGTAAGGCAAATTCTTTGGGTGATAAGTCAACCTTCTTACCAGCTTGTATTAGTTCCTTGCTATCCAGATCCATGACTAAATCATCTACAACTAATTTTCCGCTTGCTGAACTTAGCATCACTTTGCCTGAGCGGCGGACCAAAGCTTGGACGCGAGCCATCATTTCTACAACACTAAAAGGCTTGGCTAAATAATCATCTGCACCACTCGACAGTCCCTTGGCTACTTCATTAGGACCTGCGCGACCAGTGAGCATCAAAATAGGAACATCGGAAGGTTTAGCGCGAATTACTTTACAAATTTCAGGACCAGTAATATCGGGCAACATCCAGTCGAGAATAAGAAGTCCAGGAGCAATTTGATCAAATTGAGCTATTGCCTCAGAACCTTTATTGAAAGGAAAGATAGAATAACCCTGCCGTTTGAGATTGTAAGCAAGTGTTTCGATGATTGTTTCATCATCATCCACCAACATTATTTTTAAAGGCGAGTTACTACTCATAACAAATTTAGTTTATATAGCATCATCACTGTAAGCACACTAGGAGCCTGGGAATTCAAGCAAGAAGCTGGATCCCTCGTTTTCTTTAGATGTAACCGTAATTTTAGCACCATGAGAATCAAGAATATGTTTGACTATAGATAAACCCAAACCAGTACTTCCTTTACTTCTGGCCCGATCAATCCGGTAAAAACGTTGAAATATTTTAGGAATCTCAGATTCAGGCATACCTATGCCAGTGTCATTAATACTGAAACACCCTTCCTTATCTTTGGACGATATCTTGACTGTACCTCCAACGGGAGTAAATTTTATGGCATTTTCTAATAAATTCAATAAAACCTGATCAAATTGAGCAGAATTAGCAAATACTTTAAAACCTGGCTTAATAGCCAGACGTATATTCACCCCAGATTCTTTAGCCATAGTAGTTGTAGTCTCTACAGCATATTTTGCTCTTGTTTCCAAATCTAGCCACTCTTTGGACAACAATTCGTATCTACTACTGGATACTTGCTCTACTGACAATAAGCCTGTTACTAAACTTTGCAAACGTTTTATTTCTGCCTGCGCTCTCACTAACATCTTGCGCGCTATCTCATCATCTTCAAGCGCACCGTCTAAAAGAGTTTCTATAAGGAGTCTTATATTAGCTATAGGCAGCCGTAATTCATGAGAAACTTCAGCAATCCAGTCAGTACTTGTCATATGATCAGAACTTTTGCTAGGGTCATTGTTACTCATAAGCGTAAAGAATCTATCCTGCAATAAGTCCAGCCAAGCATCAATTTATTTTTTTCAGCTACGATATAGTTTAGCTATAGCATGAATTTGGTTAAATTGGCTATCAATGTTGCTCCGATAAAAAGCCAATCATCATCAGCCAATGGATAATTTAACTGCCGATTTTACATACAAAGTGAGGAATAACTTTTGGGACCTCTAGTTTTAGCTATTTTGGATGGTTGGGGTATAAGTACTGAAAAGCGCGGCAATGCCATCCTTTCAGCCAAAACACCTAATTACAACATGCTCTTGGAAAAATATCCCAACACTCAATTAAGTGCTTCTGGAATAACTGTTGGTTTACCACTTGGATTAATGGGAAATTCTGAGGTTGGACACCTGACAATTGGTGCGGGGCGCGTCATAAAACAAAAGTTGACTATCATAAGCGAAAAAATAGCTGATGGTTCTTTCTTTGAAAATCCTGTTCTTTTGGAAGCAGTCTCGAAAGCCAAATCGGGAGCCCTACATCTGATGGGTTTGCTAAGTAACGGCTGTGTACACTCTAGCCTTGATCATCTAGACGGTTTACTTGAATTAGCGCGCTTACATAAAGTTTCTGAAGTCATTATTCATCCCATATTAGACGGCCGAGATACTCCGCCTCGCTCCGGATTGAAGTTCGCCCAAGTGCTTATCAATAAGTTACAGAGCAACGAAAAAATAGGCATAGTCAGTGGTCGTTATTACGCCATGGATAGGGATAAACGCTGGGAGAGAACTGAGAAATATTGGCGCGCCTTGGTATTGCAACAAGCTCCTAAAGTAGACTCTGCCGTAAAGGCGATTGAAGAATCTTATGCAAAAGATATATCAGATGAATTTATCGAACCTTTTATTGTCACCAATCGTGGTATCAGAGATGGAGACAGTGTTCTCTGCTTCAATTTCCGCCCAGATCGAGTAAGACAAATCACTCGAACACTAACCCAGCCCGATTTCGACGGCTTCAATCGCCCGTCCGTACCTAAAATCTACTTTGCTTGTCTGACAGAGTACGATAGCAGCTTAAAGTTGCCCATAGCATTCGATGCCAATACTATGCACACTCCTGACATTGTGGATACATTGCCAGATATTCTTTCTTGCCAGAAGCTCAATCAATATCACACAGCCGAAACTGAAAAATATGCTCATGTCACATATTTTTTTAACGGCGGTCGTGAAGACCCAGAGCCGGGAGAAGACAGACAATTGGTACCTTCACTGAAAGTAGCTACCTATGATCTCGCTCCGGCTATGAAAACAGCCGAGGTGTGCAGACTTGCCTGTCAAGCGATTAAATCAGGCAAATATCCCTTTATTGTTTTAAACTTTGCTAATCCTGATATGGTCGGCCATACAGGCATGCTTGAACCAGCAGTAGAAGCCGTAGAATCGGTTGATAGAGCATTTGGAAAATTATTGCAGACTATAAGTGAGATTAAGGGAACTTTGGTGATTACGGCCGATCATGGTAATTGCGAACAAATGATCGATTACAGCACAGGTGAGCCTCATACTGCCCATACCACTAATCCGGTACCCTTTATTTTGGCCGATTTTCAAACTAATGGTTCTGTATTGAAAAGAGAGGTCACACTTCACAAGGGCTCATTAGCTGATGTGGCTCCAACAATTTTACAAATTCTCAAGATTAAGCAACCGGAATCTATGTCCGGTCAGTCGTTATTGAAATAGATATATACATGCAGCGCGAAGCAGGCGGTTCTAAAAAAGCTCATTAAAAATTGTGCTATTATTCCCCCGTCCGGGTATTCACACCCAGATTGTTAGTAAACTGTCTCACCACCAAGTAATAAATAAGGAGATACTCTCAGTTATGACTTTGAATTTAAAAGATTTGTCTTTGGCTGCTACTACTACTGCTATTGCTATGTCATTAGCTGCCTGCGGTGGTCCAGAATCAACTACAACCACCACTAGTACAACCAGCACTGTAACCACCCCTGTTACGCCTGGTACTACAGAAACTACTACTACTACCACCTCAACCGCCACACCAGCAACATCTGCCGGTACAGATACTGCTCCCAGTGAGACAGCTGCCACCGCAGGCAGTACTGCTCCTGAGACCGTAACCACAACTGGTACAACAGAAACAACAAAAACCGAGTCCAAATAGTGAACCGTTGCCTGTACTGAAGGCAGATTTGTCCTTATACGTAGTATAGAATAGCCACTCTTTGGATTTATTCCTAAGAGTGGTTATTGATAACAAAAGCTGAAGGGCTTATATAATTATGCATATAAAACTCGAAAATGGTGACTGTAATGGTCCTGTGCGCAACTTTACAAAAGTTAGGAGTAGCTTTGCCCTTTGTCTTGTAATAGCGTTTGGTTTTCTGTACCTACATCCGAGCAGCTATGCTCAAACAACATCTAACAGAAAAGAAGGCATCAAAATTGCGGGAGCTGATTCTTTTTTTAGCAGTGCTAGAGATGCTTCGCAACCGATAGTAGTACCGCCCATTTCTTTCGTTGATGTTAATTCGGGCCGTTTTGGTAAATTAGAAATCGAACTGGAGGATGCACAATTCCTCGATACAGCAGTCGATAAATTACACTTGTTAGCGCATAATTTTGATGTCCAAGCAGGCACATTGAAATCTCTAGATGTCGATATAAAAGGTGGACACGTCCGTGATTTTATTTTTGACAAGTTAACCATGGAAACAGCTGGTGATTTAAAATTTGATTCAGGGGTATTACTAAATCATCGTTTATTGCAGTTTGAGCAGCCGGCTAAAGCAAATGTATCTGTTGTAATTTCTCAAGCAAGTTTGAATCAATATTTAAATTCGCCCCGAACATTAGAACGCTTCTCGACCTCAGCTACGCGCAGGGCAGGCGCGGTAATTGGTCTAGCAAATTTGGTTGGTATCAAAATAAATCAAATAGGCTTGAACATACAATCTGCCGATATAAAACTTGCGCGGCACAACCAATTCAAATTAGATATTATGAGCAAATTAGGAGTTGGTGAATTAGCTCTAGACATTAATGGGCAGGTTCAAGGTGAATTAACGTTGGAAGACGGAGCTCTCACTATTTCTAATCCGCATTTAGTCACCGCTGGTCAGGACATTCCGCCAGAACTCTCCAATATTCTTCTGAAAAAAATAAACCTGATTCCAGCTCTTTCTCAACAATCAGAAGATATTCGCTTTAATTTTACTGAACTGAAAGTCTCAGCCGGTAAACAAATACAATTACGCGGTATTGCGTATGTAAGCAGACTGCGTTTTGGTAATGCAAAAGGGTAGCTAGTAAGAAAAATAACTATCATGGCGAATGATAGGAAAGGTAGCATGTATCGCCGCAGAGATAGCAGACAATGGGACCAATTAAGACCCGTAAAATTTACCAGACACTTCACTAAGAACGCTGATGGTTCGGTATTGGTCGAATTTGGTGATACGAGAGTATTTACTACAGCAAAGATCGAAGAACGTGTGCCTGCGTTTTTAATTGGCAAGGGCGAAGGCTGGATTACCAGTGAGTATTCACTTTTGCCGGGTTCTACGATGGTTAGATCCCAAAGAGAAGTAACTAGAGGGCAGCCTTCCGGCAGAACAAGCGAAATTCAGCGTCTAATTGGACGCTGTTTAAGAGCAGTGGTTGATCGACGGGCATTAGGCGAGCGAACGATTACGATTGATTGTGATGTACTTCAGGCTGACGGTGGAACACGAGTGGCTAGCATTAACGGTGGTTTTTTGGCATTGTATGATGCCTTACTTAAGTTGCGCAAATCAGGTGTTTTTGATGATTTACCTTTGCGAGAGCATATGGGAGCAGTCAGTGTCTGCCAAACAAACGGGCAGCTTTTGTTGGATCCCAATTATAATGAAGATAACCAGGCTGAAATGGACAGTAATATAGTCTTTACTGAATCTGGACGTATTCTTGAACTACAAATAACGGCTGAGGACAAGTCATACGATATGGCTAAACTGCAAGATTTGGTCAATCTAGCTGAGAAGGGCATAAATGAAGTGATCAAATTACAATATGAGGCACTTAAGCAAAAATGAGAAACAAGCAATTGTTTTTGCGAAGTTCTGTCAACTAATTACTTAAATTTATATACAGGACCCACTGACAACACTGATTTAGCATTACACTAATTTGTACGCAAGTTTACTTAATTAATATGGTTGCCACTTTATCCGTCAAAACATCTGCCAATAAGATTAATCCGGTGAGGGCCGCCTTTGCTGATGTATCGGCATGGAAGTTAGTGCTTTCAAGCGCACGCATATTCTGGCATATTTATAAACTGCAAGGATTTAAGGGAGCTTTAAGAGTATTTCCAATTATTTGGACCATTATTTATTCTGTAAATGGTTTTTATAAATTCCATAAGAAAGAATTCGAGCGCATTAAAATCTCCAGACAACAGGATATTGATGTTGAAGAAGTAATTGTTGATGTTAACGAACAAGAAGAATACAGACGCTTAGGGCGCTGGCTTTGTGACCGCCTGCATAATTTAGGTCCGACTTTTATAAAGATCGGACAGACTTTATCGACCAGAGCCGATTTACTTCCATTGGCAGCTATGCTTGAATTAGCCAAATTACAAGAATCAGTCCAGCCTTTCCCTACTGAAGAAGCAGTTAGAACTATCGAAGCAGATTTAGGCGGCTCAATTGCCCAGTTCTTTCAAGAGTTTGACTACACACCCATTGCAGCTGCTAGCCTGGCCCAAGCTTATAAGGCGACTCTGTCGGACGGAAAGGTAGTTGTAGTTAAAGTACAAAGACCCGACTTATCAAAAATTATAGCTGCCGATATACAAGTTATAAAAGCTGTTGCGCGAGAATTGATGCACTATCCGAGCCTTTGTCGTCACACCGATTGGCCAGGAGTAGTGCAAGAATTTAACCGTACTATTTTTGAAGAGATAGATTATATATTAGAAGGTAAGAATGCAGACCGCTTTCGGCAAAACTTTCGCAATTTCCCCTCAATTTTTATCCCACATATTATCTGGAGACTTACGGGGCGTCGGGTATTAACTCTTGAATATGTAGAGGGAGTAAGAGTCGATGATATACCAGCATGGCGCAACATGGGCATATTGCGAGACGATATAACGGCTATTGGAGCTTATTTTTATCTGAAGCAATTGCTGGAAGATGGCTTTTTTCATGCCGATCCACACCCGGGTAATTTGCGCATCATGGCTGATGGCCGGGTGGGAATATTCGACTTTGGTATGGTGGGTCAATTGTCACCATCTTTAAAGCAACATACAATTAATGCATTTTTGCATGTTATACAAAGAGACTACAGGGCTCTAATTGATGACTTTGTAGGCATGGGCTTTTTAGACCATTCCGTGAACCGTGAAGCTCTTTATCAAGACTTGGCTCCAATAGTTGACCAACGCTTTGCGGAAGGCATGAGTCGTCTGCGATTCCGTCAAATTCTCTTTGATTTTTCAGAAGTTTGTTGGCGTTATCCATTCCGTTTACCCACTGAATTCACTTATGTAATGAGGGCATTGCTCACTCTTGAGGGGGTGGCACTCATTATCAATCCACAATTTAATTTTGTAGAAACAGCTTTGCCCTATGCTCAACGTCTTATATTTAAGAACAACGGTGGCTTTGGACAAGCTATATTCAAAGAAGTTTTTAGCGATGGAAGATTCAATAGCCAAGCTGCTGTAAATCTAATCAAAGCGGCAGCAAAGCTCACGCAGTCCATTTAGTCTGAATATTTACTCACTTATATAGAGCCCAATCCAGCTGTATATGAGTAAATTAGCCACTTTATATAAATAAATTATGAAGTTATATGCAATAATGGGCAAATTACGCTTGTCTTTGCTGGCTTTCGGTCTTACTCTATACAGAATGTTAAGGATTGGTTTACTTAACGGTGTAAATCATTAGTGCCTAGCTCATCTATACAACTTAAAGAACAAATTGCCACTAAAGGTGGCCTTATTGGTTCGTTTTACAATGATAAGTCTGGACTAGACAAAGCTGCAGTCCATTGTTTCACCTGTAATGAAGAACTCTTACCTACGGCAAAATTCTGCGGTGAATGTGGCCTGTCAACAAATGGGAAACAGAACAATGTATCCATAAATCCAAACCTAGGCTCAAATTATTTGAACGAGCAGCGAGCACAAGTAGTGAGTACACCAAAATTTGCTCGGGTAAGTCCGCAAATGAAAAGGTCGATTCCACCTCACCTAAAACAAGAATATTGCAAAGTGTCTTGTCTGCTTGCCAGGGAAAGGGCTTTTTTAATTATGCATTATTCGGTTTTTTTGATTGCCAGTCTCTTTGGGTTATGGTGTGCTTTCAAGGCTTATAATGATTTAAATGCTGATGAAATGACCAGAGCAGTGGTTGCCTTCATTCCATTAATATGTATCAACACAGTAGCGTTTGCTTGTCTCGTGCCAATTAAAGGCACTAAAAGAGAAGTATCTCGTATGAAAGAACGACTTACTTATTTGCATTACCAGATCGAATACGTCAATCTTGCTTAAGAGCAGCGAAAGGGAAGCAAGGCAGGCGGTGAGCCTTACGCGGGTTTTAAATCGCCCCGAAAATAGAACCTGTTACGCAGATAATAATTTGCCAGAATGACATCTTAGTACGGATCGTTACATATCATGCGCCCAGCTTTAATTGCAGCGATAGCACCGAGTAAACCTACCCATAGTACGTTCGGATCGATCTGTTTTTCTTTGGAGTTTTGTAGTGGCATTTCTTTCACAAAAGGAATCTATTAGGGCCGCCAACGTACGTTAGGTTTACGGGCAGCAAGCGCTTCATCTAGCTTGCGAACTACAGTCGTGTTTGGCGCACTACGCACTATTTCCGGATTTGTTTTTGTTTCATCATCGATGGCGTTCATCACAGAAGCAAAATCATCTAGTGTTTGCTTTGTTTCAGTTTCGGTTGGTTCAATCATCATTGCTTCAGGCACGATCATGGGGAAATATACCGTAGGAGCATGCACTCCAAAATCCAATAAGCGTTTAACTATTTGTCCAGCACTCACTCCTCTTGCTTTTTGGCGTGAACCTGATATCACAAATTCATGCATGCATGGCTGTTTATGGGTTACTAGATAACGGGAAGCTAATTTAGATCTTAAATAGTTAGCAGAAAGAATAGCGTCTTTTGATACTTGCGCCAAACCATCGCTGCCCAAAGCCAAAATATAAGCATAAGCGCGAACTAAAATGCCAAAATTGCCGTAAAAGCCTTTCACTTTGCCAATAGATTTAGGACGGTCGATATCTAAAATATATTTTCCATCTTTTTTAGTGACAATTGGTTTTGGTAGATATGGTTCCAAAGTAGCCTTTGCGACGACAGCACAACCACCCGGACCACCACCGCCATGAGGTGTGGAAAAGGTTTTATGCAGATTTAGCTGACAAACATCAAATCCCATATCGCCAGGTCTAATGAAACCCACTATAGCATTTAAATTGGCTCCGTCATAATAGAGTAAGCCGCCTGCCTCATGCACCAGCTTTTGGATGGATTGAATTTCTTCTTCAAATAAACCCAATGTGTTGGGATTAGTAAGCATAATTGCTGCTGTGTCAGGACCCAGAACTGCTTTAAGAGCGGTTAAATCAACTAATCCCTTTTCATTTGACTTAATTTCAACAACTTCAAAACCGGCCATAGTAGCAGTAGCGGGATTAGTACCATGGGCAGTATCAGGAACAATAATTTTGCTTCGCTTGGTTTCACCTTTGTCTTTAAAATAAGCTTTGATTAAAAGTAAGCCGGTCAACTCACCATGTGCACCAGCTGCAGGCTGTAACGTAACTGCTGGCAGTCCTGTAATAGCCGAGATACTTTGCTGCAAATTCCACATCAATTCAAGCGCCCCTTGCACTTGTTCGCTTGGTTGCAAAGGATGCAATTCTCTAAAACCCTCCAGCGCAGCTAAGCTGTCATTTACTTTCGGATTATATTTCATTGTGCAAGAACCCAAAGGGTAGAATCCTTTGTCGATACAGTGATTCAGTTGTGATAAGTTCACAAAGTGGCGCATTAACTCAAGCTCACTTACTTCTGCCAACGCTGCTGGTATAGACCGCACATATTCATTCGGTATCAAGTCGTCTTTTTGAGTGACATCAAGCTTAGGTACAGTAATTGCTTGTCGCCCAGATTTTGATTTTTGATAAATTAGTTCTTGCATGTTTTCCTGTATTTCCATTTATTAGATTGGGTTAGTTTTCAACCAGTTAGTGCTCAAATACACCTTTCCACCCTTTTAAATCAAGTTCGCTCATAGTACTGACAAATGCAAATAGCTTATCTGCAAGTGGACTCAGATTTTCCCGTTCAAGCAGCGTTTTCATTTTCTTATATATAGGCACTAATAACTTTACGTCATTGGCAGCATATTCCAGCTGAGAGTGTGAAAGATCTTCCCTCGCCCAATCACTCATCTGATTACTCTTGTCCATCTCAACCCCTAACAATTCGAAGGCCAAGTCGCGCAAGCTATGCCTGTCTGCATATGTTCTTACTAGTTTGGAGGCAATTTTTGTGCACCAAATAGGGTGCACAGTAGCTGAAAGATAATGCTTAAGCACAGCTACATCAAAACGAGCATAGTGAAAAACTTTAAGCAAATTCGCATCTTCCAACAATAACTTTAAGTTGCTCTTAACTGTAGTGGGTATCTTAGAATCCTTAGTAAAACGTACTAAAGCAATTGTTCCATCTGGAGCAGCAATTTGTACAAGACAAAGTCTATCTCTAGGAATTATCAAACCGCGTGTTTCTGTATCAACAGTGACAAACTCCTGTTTCAAGAAATGCTGCAAAAGCTCTTGATCAAGATCGTCATTAAAAACTTTAATTTTTGTAGATGTGGTTGTAATTTCGATACCCAATACTTTTCCTCTTCCATAACAAGTTGAATCCAACTAGACCCAACAATTACTAACGTTAGTAATTGTTAGTTTACGTCAAGTAGAAGACGTGGTGGAGACTTACGAATTCAAAAACTGTTTAAATAAGCTTTAGACAGCATGGTAGCTAAATGGAGCACTTGTATATCAAGACCTTGCTGCTTTATACCGGCTTCTAATTGCAACATGCAACCCGGATTAGTCGTAACAATTGTGCTAACACCGCTATTTTTTATCATTTCCATCTTCCTATTCAAGATTTTTTCACTCAAAACAGGATGGCCAAGGTTATATATACCAGCACTACCGCAACAGTGCTCTTCCTCCATTAAAGGAATTAGTTTTATTACTTGCTTACCAGCAATTGCATTTATAGCTTGGGCAAAGTTTTCCAATAAAGATTTCGGAGCCAGCCTAATACCTTGAGCATGAGATAAGTGACAGGCGGCATGATAGCCTATGGATATAGGCTTAGTTAAATTGTTCACATTCTTATTAAGAATAGAGAAGTCACGTTTAGCAAGAAATTCTGGCAGATCCTGTATGCGGCTAGAAAAAACTTTTGCTTTATCATGCCATTCATCGTCTTTATCAAAGAGTTCTGGATAACTTTTGAGCATGGCTGCGCATCCAGAGGCAGTGACAACTATCGAACCTGAACTGTGGGCAAATTTATCTATATTGTCTTGAGCCAGCCGACGAGCCAATTGTCTTTCACCAGAATGAAGAGCAAGGGCTCCGCAACAGGTTTGTTTTGGCACTAGCACCGAAGATGCTGACAAAGCCAAAAGTCCAATACTTTCTCGGTTTACCTGATTATAGAATATGTCCATGATACAACCTTTGAATAAGTACACTGCTTCAGCCTTTTCATTAGTGCCAATATTCGACGACGGCAAGTCCTTATGCGTAGGTATAGCAGGCATTAAGGACTGCCAACGCAAAATCTCTTTTATAGCCCACACTTTAGCAAAGGGGGCAAGCGCTAAATTCAAAGCTTTATCTGCCCTAGATTGCTGCCAAAACCTCAAGAAATTGCCGGCTAATTTTAGCAATGCGTCATTGGGGAGCAGCCATTTAAAAGCTAAATATCTAGGAAATTTTAGCCAAAAAGGGGTTACTGTATTAACTTGCGCTTTAGCTTGATTAAAAATGGCTTCATAATTAACCCCTGAAGGGCACGCTGTTTGGCAACCAAAGCAACCCAAACAAGAATCTAAATGCTCTGCCATTCTGTCCGAAAATGGCTCTTTGCCCTGTTGCCATAAATTTAAAAGATAAATGCGTCCGCGCGGGGATTCTAGCTCACGGCCAGTAGCTAAATAAGTTGGACAAGCTGGCAAACAAAGACCACAATGTATACAGGCATTGAGCAGATTTTGATCAATCAATGGCTGTTGGATAGTGCTTGGCGATTTGTCGTCCATAACCAGTTATAACTACAACTCCACATAAGGATTGAATGAATTATGAGGATCAAATTGTGCTTTCAATTGCTTTTTAATTGTTACCAATTGGTCACCATTATTAGTATCATAACCTAAATTATTTACTTTGCGTATGTAAGTATCATTGCCATATGCCACAGGCAAAATCATTTTATTTACTCGAGCAAAATCTGCTAAATGATTTAAAAGTATGCTTTGTTCTGTAATGGAGTCCAAACAAAAACGCATTCTATTAGAAGCTATTTTGTAGACAAAGGGAAAAGATGAAATTTTTTCTTCGCACAGCAACTCGCTCAAATCAGAAATTTTAATAGACAAATCTATTATTTTGGATTGCTTTTCTTTCGGAAAGGTGGCCTTATTAGTAAACCAACTAATTTGGCTTAGTTCTTGCAATATATAGTCTTGATCATGGGGATTATCGACGATTGAATAAAATAACTTGTTTTTGGGCAGACTATTTTTTATTATCTCCCTTGCATCACTAACGGTCGCATCTCCCCCATACGTTCGCAGTGCTAACGCAAATTGTTTCTCTAGCTTATATCTTTCTTCTAAAGTTGATAATTTCACTAGTCTTTGATTCAGCAATTCGATATAAGCTAAAGCCGTGTTGGAACTAGATATTTGTTTAGCCACCTGAAGCAATTGCTTCCAATCATCACTCTGAATTAAAAACGTCAAATTATGCGAAGGAATAGAGTAGAGTCTTAAATGAGCTCTAATTGGTAAAGCAAAATAGCCATAACTGCCAATAAAAAACCGTGTCAGATCATATCCAGATACATTTTTAACTACTTTGCCGCCGGACTTTATTAGCTGTCCAGTGCCTAGAATACTGTCCAATCCCAGGATGTGCCGACTCAAGCCACCAAGTAATTGTTCTAAAGGACCAATCTCAGCGCTTAAAATCAAATCTAACAAACTTGTCTCATCATCGTAATAAGCAACGGGGAACCACTTTTCCTCATGACGAAGAAAATTCTGCAAAGCTTTGATTTTTGTGCCAGTTTGAACGGTAATTATTTGGTCTTGTGAAGAATATTCTTCAACTGCACTATAATTGGCTAAATCTAAATAAACTATATTTTCTGCAACAGAAAGTGAATGACATAAGAACTGTTCCTTGTTAAAAGGAATAATTGTTTTATCTGATTTCATTAGAGAGTTAATCTCGTCTACCAACGTACTTTGCGAGATATTTGTTCTTAGGCTATGACTATTGTTGCTTGACATTAGATAATACTCGATAATATTCTTCGTTTTATTTCCCAATACAATCTATTTAAATGCCGATTTCCAAGAATCACAATTCTGTCGAACTAAATCAAAAAGAGCATCGCTGCTTGGTAATTATCACTGGCTATTATGGATTTGACAATCTGGGAGACGAAGCAATTTTGGAAGAATTATTGCATGAAGTCAGCTCTATAAGCAGTAAGGATAATATTATTGTTCTTTCTAATCATCCAGAAAAAACAACAGCTTTATACGGAGTCAAAAGTATCAATCGTTGGCGATGGGCTGAATATATGAAACTGTTTAGTAATGCCTCTCTTCTTATAAGTGGTGGGGGCGGTTTATTTCAAGATCGCACTGGACCGCGCTCGGTTATTTTTTACGCTGCTCAAATTTTTATGGCTAAGTTACTAGGAGCAAAAGTATTTATTTATGCTCAAGGTTTAGGACCATTGAGAACTACTCTCGGTCGGATATTAACACAGTTAGCGTTTCGCTTAGCCGATGTAATTACATTGCGCGATAATAGCTCCATTGCCATGCTTAAGTCCTGGGGACTAGAAGGAAAGTTAACAGCAGACCCCGTGTGGGCCCTATCATCTTCGCCACTACCGGATTCAGTAAATGCAATAGTTGATAGTTTGAGAGAACAAAAAGATAAAGTTATAGGGCTTTCTTTAAGGGAAGATCCTGCACTCAAAGATTATCATCTGAAATATTTAGCAGAAGCCATTGCAGCAACATACCCGCAGAGTTCTGTTTTACTTCTGCCTCTTCAACAAAACCAAGACTTGTCCCTTTTAAAACAAGAAGATAACTATTTGAGAGAATTAGGGGTTAAGACTCACATTCTGGATTCGTCTTTACTGAGCAAGCCTAGTTACTGGCTGGCTTTGATGGAAAAGCTAGATTTAGTAATTGGTATGCGTCTGCATGCGCTATTGATGGCTCTTAGATCATCAAAACCAGTAATAGGTATTGCTTACGATGCAAAAGTGAACATTCTTTTGAAGGAATTCGGTCAGCCTCTATTGTCACTTGAAGATAAAGATAAGGACAGCATAAGGAATGCATGGCTAGAGACAATAAGAGAAGCAAAAAACATAAAATTCAACCAAACGTTAAAAGATAAACTGTTTGTTGTCGAGCAATTAGCCCGCCAAAATGCAATACAATTAGCTAATATGTTGAGGGGCTGGCACTATCTATAATGGCGCAGACAACGAACCATCGCCAATACGTTTTGGGTTATCCAGTCGACCTATATGATCAGGCACAAGTCTTGGCTGTCATAAAAGACTGTTGGCAACGCAACAAAGACCTGCATGTCATAACTCTAAATGCTGAAATGATCATGGCTGCCCAACGGGATAAAAAACTGAACCATATTATTCACCATGCTAATTTGGTCATTCCTGATGGAGCTGGTGTTGTACTTGCTTTAAAATTGCAGGGTTATAAAACATCTAGGCTACCAGGAATTGAATTATCTTATAAATCCCTGCAACTGGCCGCTGAAAACAATATTTCAGTTGCGCTCATCGGCGCTAGTGCAGAGGTACTCAATTATTTACGACACGCTCTGCCCCAACAAATTCTAGGTTTAAACCTTGTCT
>JABDBL010000007.1 GCA_013288645.1 Candidatus Melainabacteria bacterium | reverse complement strand
AAAGGACTCTTTATTTTTTGATTGACTGTCATTTTGACCCAATGGTTAGAAAATTTACCCGATTGATTGCGAACCAGAGCAGCTGCATGCTGTCCAAACAAATTGTGGTCAGGTAAAAGTCCAAGTGAAGTCAAAACTTGGAAACCATTACAAATACCAAGAAGAAATTTTCCTTTATCAACAAAATTATTTAATTCAGCTAACAATTTGTTTTTGAGTTTTAATGCTAAGACTTTTCCACTTCTTATCTCGTCGCCAAAAGAAAAGCCACCTGGTATGACAAGCAGGTCAATATTATTCAAGCTATTGTTGGTGTTTAAAAAGTCAGTAATGTGCAATGTGGAGGCAGCAAAACCAACTTGAGAAAGAACGAAGATGGTCTCTTCTTCGGTATTAAATCCGTCTCCATATAGAACCACAGCTTTTGGTAGCATATTTTTCCTTAGGCAAAGGGTAAAGGGGTAGTCCAAGCACTAAGCAATTTTTTTAATTGCCATCTGTATTGCTTTTTATTTTCTTGCATTTTCAAATTAATTTCTAGCGTGGCTTCATCTGTTACTTGCCCCAGTGATAAGACACTTTGTCCTCTCATATGCTTTATGAAATTGTCATTATATTCCTTCGGCACAGTTACTACTATTTGTCCTGGTCCTTCTGCAAACAATAAAACGGACGCAGATTCAATATCTAAAGCTAAAGGAATGTTTGCAGAGAAACTGCTAAGTGTAGATAATGCCTTCCAGTCCAAATTTATAATAGCTCCTAATCCACTCCCGATGCTGGATTCAGAAAGGGTGGTCAATAGGCCACCATCACTAATATCGTGAGCAGAATTGACTAAGCCTTTAACAATGGCTTGGTGCAATTTTTCATAGAGAGATTTGGCCTTTCTTAGATCGAGGGAGGGAAGGGTGCCTCCACAAGAGAACAACCGAGATATAGTTGAGCCAGCTAATCCCAGAGAGCCTGCCGAAAGCAAGAAAATTTGATCGCCAGTATTTTTAAATTGCGAAGTAAGACAGTGAGTTATATCGTGGACCTTACCCACAGCTGAAATTAGCAAAGTCGGAGGAATAGATAAACGAATGACTCCATCATCAAAATCGTTCTTCATACTGTCTTTGCCAGATATCAGAGGAGTTTCCATAAAGATAGCCGCTTCGTACAGTCCTTGGCAGGTTTTAACCAGCATTCCTAAATACTTGTTGCCGTCTGGATTATTTTTGGAAACTACTGGATCTGGCCAACAGAAGTTATCCAAAATAGAGATGGTAGCTGGGTCGGCTCCTACACAAACGGCATTGCGTATTGCTTCGTCGAGCGCACATTGAGCCATAAGAAAAGGGTCTAGGTCGCTCAATTGTGGGCAAATTCCATTTGATATAACTAAGCCGGTATTTTCTCCTAAAATGGGAACTATGACAGCTGCATCACAAGGGGCATTCTGATTTTGTCCCATCAGAGGCTTAACAATGCTATTTCCTAATACTTCATGATCATATTGGCGAATTACGACTTCCCGGCTACATATGTTTGGATGAGCAAGTACTTTAAGTAATAAAACATCTAGATCTATTGTTTCGGTCTGCTTGGTTATTTTTGTCTCAATGGGCAGATTTTGTTGCCACTGAGCTTCTAAATTAAGCTCAGGATGACCATCGTGCAAGAAATCCAGATTGAGAGAAACTATAGTTTGTCCTTGATGCGTAATTTCAAATTTACCTGAAGTATTAAACTCACCTATGGCACTAATTTCAACATTGAATTTTTTTGCTAATTTTTGCAGAGCAGAAAAATCATTGGTCGATACGGTCATGCGTTCTTGCGATTCCGAGATAATCATTTCCCAAGCCGCTAATCCGGGATATTTGGCAGGAACATTGTCTAGGTTAAGCATAGCACCGCCAGTAATGTTAGCCATTTCACCTACAGATGATGAAAGTCCACCCGCTCCATTATCTGTAATTCCAGTTATTAGTCCTTTATCTCTAGCGGCTAGGATGAAATCCAATAGTCTTTTTTGAGTAAACGGATCGCCTATTTGCACAGCGGTAGCTTGAATGGCATTGCCGCTCTCACCAATAAAACTGGCAACGTCTTTGGACTTATGCCTCACCCAGAAGCATTTGTTACTTTGTCACAACATCCTGCTTGGACTGAATGGCAATCAAATTTACAAAACGGCAAATCTCTTCCTTGTACGATGCCAGATGGTCTAGTCTTCTTTCAAAACGCTTTCAACGCCCTCAACTAGTAAATAACCAATAGGAAAATAAAACATGATCACCGCTCTCATTAGTGTTTATGATAAAACAGGACTCTTAGACTTTATCAAACAGGTTAAAAATGTTATCGAGTTGAAATTGATTGCCACCAGCAGTACCGCAAAATTTTTACAAGAAAATGGCTTTGAATGTGTAAGAGTAGAAGATCTTACCGGCTTTCCTGAAATTTTGGGTGGAAGAGTAAAAACTCTGCACCCTCATGTTTTTGCCGGCATTCTTGCTCGACCAATCGAAGAAGATAAAAAGTGCTTGACCGATTTAAAAATTCCTACAATTGATATGGTTATTGTCAATCTATATCCATTTGAAAGCAAAACAAAAGAAAAACTCTCACAAAAAGAAATGCTCGAATATATTGATATCGGCGGGGTAAGCTTATTACGCGCAGCAGCTAAAAATTTCCCTCGTGTCACTGTTTTAAGTAAAAGTGAGCAATACAATCAGGTAGCAACTGCTCTAGTAAAAAAAGGGCCAATTGATGAATCATTACGCCGCAGATTAGCTCTTGCCGCGTTCGAACGCACTGCAGCTTACGATCAAGCAATTTCATCTTATCTCGTAGGGCAGAGTAACGAAGATGAACATATAGAGAAACAACCTCTACCAGTCTCAACAATAATCAATTTAGCTAGATATCAGCCTTTACGCTACGGCGAAAATCCTCACCAAGCGGCTACCTGGTACGCAAATGGCAATCACGGCGAGGTCTTCCCACCCTTTGGACAATTACAAGGTAAAGACTTATCGTCCAACAATATTATTGACACTTATTGCTTGGTCAAAATATTGAGAGAAATTGGACAAGTTATAGATAAACCAGCAGCTTGCATTATTAAGCACAATAATCCTTGTGGCGTAGCTCTAGGAAGTACAATTGAGGACGCTTTTTCAAAGGCTTATAACACCGATTCGCTATCAGCCTTTGGTGGTGTTTATGGTTTCAATAAAAAAGTGACAGCCGAACTAGCTACCAAAATTTGTGAAGGCTTTGTAGAAATCGTTGCTGCACCTGACTTCGAATCTGAAGCCCTAACCATTTTCAATACCAAGAAAAATATGCGCGTACTTAAATTAACTAGATCATTGCACGAAGATCCGACCTCTGGACAATGGAGAGCCCGAGACTTACAAGACTTCGGCTGGATTTTAGAAAAAGAAATGGAAGCTCCAGTAGATCCAACTAAATTTCAAAATGTAACTGGCGGTTCATCACCAACTGAACATATTGAAGACTTAGCTTTCGCTTGGTCCGTAGTAAAACATCTAACTTCAAACGCGATTTTTATTGTTAAGAATGGTGTGTCTCTGGGCTTTGGCATTGGCCAAACAAGCCGCGTAGCAAGTGTGGAAATTGCCCTTGAACAAGCAGGTAAACATGCGGTTGGTGCTGTCATGGCGAGTGATGCTTTCTTTCCAGCTACAGACAGTATAGAAAAAGCGGCGCAAGCAGGCATTGCCGTAATCATTCAACCGGGTGGTAGCTTAAAGGACAAAGATGTAATAAAAGCTTGTGAGCAATCCAATATTAAAATGTTATTTACAGGCCAACGCTGCTTCAAACACTAAAACCAAATGAAAATAGATAAGATGATGACCAACCCAAAAAATGCCAAAAACACGAATAAGCGAAAGAAAGCATTGGTGAGCATAGTTATGGGTAGTCAGTCGGATTATGAAACTCTAAAGCATAGCGAACAGATAATGATTGACTTTTCCATCTCTTATGAAATTCAAGTTGTGAGTGCACATAGGACACCGACTTTAATGTATAAATTTGCCCAAGAGGCGATGAAGCGCGGGCTGAAAGTCATAATCGCCGGTGCCGGCGGATCAGCCCACTTACCAGGCATGATCTCTAGTCTTACTACTATTCCTGTCTTGGGTGTCCCTGTGGAAAGCAAAGGGCTAAAAGGTCTTGATAGTCTGCTATCAATAGTGCAAATGCCTGCTGGAATTCCCACGGCCACCTTTGCCATTGGCAAAGCAGGCGCAATCAACGCTGGTCTATTTGCTTTGGAAATTCTTTCTTTGCAAGACAAGCTTCTAGCAAAAAGAATAGAAGCCTATCGTTTCCAAAATAGTAAAAAAGCTCAAGATGGCAACAAAGTCGTACAAACTCGCTTGCGAGAAAAGCAAAAATGAAACAAATAGGCATCCTTGGTGGCGGACAATTAGGCATGCTGTTGGCACAAAGTATAGTCCGATTAGGAGCGGAAGCTCTAATATACGATCCTGAACCAGAAGCACCAGCTAGCCGCACCGTTAGAACATCAGTACATGCTAGTTGGCAGGATAGGGAGTCATTAGATAAATTCTTATCCAAATGTGATAAAGCTACTTATGAATTTGAAAACATACCATACGAATCACTAGCGAAACTAAGCCACAGCACACCTATTATTCCCTCTCTTGATGTCTTACGAATAACCCAAAACCGTGCTGCCGAAAAAGAGTTTTTGCGATCAAATGAACTGCCTTACGTACCTTATTTTGTTGCCGATAATGTTTCTTCTCTCGAAAAACAAATTGATCAATTATCTTTTCCTGTAATCATTAAAAGCACAACTGGCGGTTACGATGGCAAAGGACAAGTCTTCTTGCAGAATAAAGAAGATTTTCAAAAAACTATCAGCAGAGCTGAAAAGGCATTACCAAATTTTCCTGTCATAGCCGAACAGGCTATAGACCTATATATGGAAGTAAGTTGTATCACCGCTCATTCTGCTAAAGGAGAAAAAATAGTTTTTCCGGTTTTTCAAAACATTCATAGCAATCACATATTAGACACAACTGTTGTACCAGCTGATATACCAGCCAACTTAACGAATACCGTACAAAACTTAGCTCGCCAGGCTACTGATAAATTGGGCGTTATCGGTATACTTTGTACCGAATTTTTTATCAGTCACAAGAAAACGGGTGGTGCAAAGTCTGCCTTTAGCTTTGACGTATTTGATCTTTATATAAATGAATTCGCCCCCCGTCCTCACAACTCTGGACACATTACTATCTCTAGCTGCAGCTTAAACCAGTTTGATGCTTTAGCTAGAATATTGCTTGATGTACCGCTTTCTCAACCATTTTTGGCAAAAGCTGGTTATTTTTGCATGGCTAATTTATTGGGTGATATCTGGATAGAGCAGGGCACTACAAACGGTGACAAAATTAACCTCATCAATTTAGCAGATTGCCCATACCCTTTCGAAATAATACTGTACGGTAAAGAGCAAGCATTACCGGGTAGAAAAATGGGGCATCTTATCAGTCATGCCGAGAGTGCGCAAGAAGCAAAAGAAAGAGCCCTTAAAATAAGAGACAAACTAAAAAATACGCCGTGTCTAAAGTGATAAACTAGCCACCTTTAGTTATTCGCCGATAATAAAGGAGATCTTACAGCTTGGGTATTCTAGATGGGCAAGCTTTGGCACCAGTCAAATGTTTCTTGAAACAATCCAACATTTTTTCGCCTAATTCGTCCGCTTCAATAAAGATAGCTTCCCTTTCATAGGCTGCCGCAGCGGGATTATCCCAAGTATCGTAAGGATATTCATTACTTTTGTGAGTACGGAATGAAAGCTCAATCCCTTCATTTTTCCAAACCAGTAACAAAGGTACCGGTTCACCTTCCTTAAATTTACTTTCAAGCATATGCGTTGTGGATTTATCTAATTTGATCTTTAAACCACCCGGATAAACCTTAACGTCATGATGCTTAAACACGTCTATGGTCTCTGGTGAGCAGTGGTGGACCGCCACCAGTACACTTTCTGCTTGCTGGCACCAAGGTAATTTGTCTAAATAATCTAAAAATTGCTCACAACTAACTGGCTCGCTTTGATAATACATGCCGATTTTAACCTCGAAATAGATTGTGTTCTATAAGCCTATACCCCATACCAATATGTTACTTGTCCAAATGATCTAAACGGTTAATTATTTCATTTGCCAATATTAAATATGCTTGACATATAGTGTTTATATTCGCCTTGACTGGGAACATATGTTCCAGGACTTGGCATGGATGGGATATTATGGTAACTAAACAAAAGCATTTCTTGGATTCACTAAGACAAATGGTATCCAAGTCACCTGACGGACTATGCTCTATTTGTAAAAAGGCTCATGAAGGAGACCTCTGCCCCGAAAACGATAACGACAATAGCGAAGGCAATGATCAGTTAATTGGCACTGCCTTTCTCGTAGATTTAGTATCCAATCATAAGATAAGAATTCCTGTCCCAAATTGTCAGATAGGTAGAGATGAAACTAACGATATTGTAGTCAGTGGCGATCAATCGATTTCCCGCCATCATGTTAATTTAGTCTTTGAGGAGAATCAATACTATCTAGAAGACAATAATAGTCGGCACGGTACCTTCCTTAACGGCTCTCAGATCAAGTCGCGTGAACCAATTAATGATGGAGACGTAGTTAAAATTGGTGTTTCACTCTTTTGGTTCGTTGTAGAATCAGCCAATAGTGGCGAAAACGGACCTGCTTTAAACCCCGAATCAGGTTCTCAACTTACCGATATCTCTACATTAAACGCCGGAGAGCCTGTTCACCTGAAAGTAGGGTCAGATCTGCAAACAGAACCGTCTGACTCAGCATCCTCCACAATGAACGAAATTCCAATCATGCCTACTGACCAGACGCTTTTAGAACGTCTCCGCCTTAAGACTCATAGTTTTGACCAAGCAGGCTTATTTGCTAACCCGCAGGCACAAATGGCCACCATATCGCCACAAATAGCATCTGTTTCTGGGAAGAATGTCGACGACACGCAATCCTCGATCCCGGCTATGAGCCTTGAACCACTCGCAAGTGAGCACAGTCATCAGACCACAAGCTTGACTAGCTCACACCAAGCAAAGGTTGATCCATCTCTAGACAAAGCAGACTCTCGTCCATCTCAAGAGTTAAATATGTCACCGCAAGACTTAATCAACGGTTCGACTGCTTGTGACCAACTGATGAGAGCAGATCTAGCCGAATTAGTCAAAAAATACAATGAACTAAAAGAACAAATTGAGCGAGCCGAAAAAGATAAACAAGAAATTGCCGATCAACTCAATATTATTCAAGCACTCGCAACCGGCTTAATTGGTGGCAGGGATCAACAATTAATAGAGTCTTGTTACAAGGTGTTTTCAAAATTAGGTTGGCAAATCAGTCTTAATTCAAACGATTCTCAGGAATTACAACTCAAAGCGGGTGAACATTTGTCCATTGCCAGAATAATTTGGACAGTAGTCGAGCCAGAAAGATCACATTTGGGTCAGCTCTCTATCTCACAAACACAACAATGGTGTGACCAGGGGCACGAACCAAAAGGCATTCTTATAATCAGTCGTTTAGGGAACAACAACGGCGAAATTCCCGCCCTGACAAAAGCTGATTATGAAAGTGAACTAGCCAAACATGCTGTCAAGAAAAATATTTGTATGATGACCAGCATGCAAGTTTTGGCTATATACCGTGACGTGGTGCTAAAACATGCAGACGTTAATGCTTTACGCGAAAAAATTATTAACAGCTCTGGGTGGTTAGAAGGTTTGTAATTTTCATTAACTGGGCTTACCCCAGAGCCATCCCTGTCCGAAGTTAACGCCCAGATCTAATAAGATTTGAGCTTCTTCTTTCATTTCAATTCCTTCAGCGATTAGTTCCGAACCTAAGGCATTTACCACTTTAATTAGCCGCTTTAAAGAATATGATTTAGCCTCATCTGTTGCTACTCCAGAGACATATTTTCGATCAATTTTGACAATGTCCGGCTCAAGAATAATTAGACTTTCTAAAGAGCTGCGACCGAAACCAACATCATCAATTGCGACTAACAATCCTCGTTTACGCAAAGCCATTACATAGTCTCTTAAATAGGCCGGATCACCAATAAATTGTTGCTCGCTTATTTCTATACAAAAGCGTTCAGGCTCAATATCAGCCGGAAATAACTGCATCAGGCGCTCTATCGGTGTGTCAATAATTGTGGAAGGGAAAAGATTAACGTGATAGCGCAATTTTTTTGTTCTATCCCTATATTTAGCTTCATTTAATGCTTGCAAGCATGTCTTTAGACAACGCAAATCCACCGCTGTTAGTAAATTATGCTCGACACTGACACGAAAAAGATCGTCAGGCATTTCGAACGGCCCACTTGGCCCACGACTAAGCATTTCATAGCCTACAACAATTTCGTTACTCAAGTCATAAATAGGCATGGACACAGCTCGAAAACAATCACCTTGCCGAAGCTTATCCATCAATTCGCCTAAAGCATCTGAGCTGTTGCCAGACAATACTCTATGTTTCTCACCGGAAGAAACGCGGTTCTTACCTAGTGTCTTACTCTCTTGCACGGCCAACCTCACCAAAGAAAGTATTTCTTCAATTGAATAACATTCTTGTGATACTGCCAAAACACCTAAACTAGCTGTAAGTCGCACTGTTTCTGATGCTAGCCGCAGAGGAGACTCTGCCACCGCCAATCTAACTTTCTCTGCTACCAACATACCTTCGGGAAAACGTGTCTCTGGCAAAAGAAGTAAAAATTCGTCCCCGCCGGTGCGCGCTATATAATCAGTTGGGCGCAATGTTTCCTTCAGGCGACCCACGACTTCTTTCAGCACCACATCGCCAACACCGTGACCAAAAGATTGGTTAATACGGTCAAAATTATCACAATCTAGGAGAACAGCGCTTAAATAATCACCGGAGCGCTTTGCTCTTTTATGCTCCTCTTCTAAAGCTCGCTCCAAACCAGTACGATTGAGTACAGCAGTCAAATTATCAATATCAGTAAGCGATTGTAGTTTCTTATGGGCCGTTTCTAATTCTTGCACAGCATCTTTTAATTTAATCTCTAGACGCTGGATTTCTAAAGTATGTCGCATAGATTTAAAAAATTGCTGAGTGTCTAGTTCACTCCGTTTTATATATTCGTGAACACCAGCATTTTTTATTTGTTCTTTTAGTATATCGTCCTCTGCCTTATCGACTACAAAAATTGGTACCGCCATTGCTTGCTCTTTAATAAAGCGAATGGCATCCAACCCTTTATGGGTTTCTAGAGGCAAGTCGAGCAAAATCATGTCAAAGTTATTCGCCTTAAGTCTTGACAAACCTATATTTAATAAATTAGTCGTTTCAATAGAAAAGTGGGAGTTGGCTCCAAATTCCATTAATTTACTTAAAGCCAAGGGGTCGGACGAATTATTCTCGATCAAAAGCACATTTGCTTTTTCTTTAGCCATCTTGTCCACCAAGAGCAGATTCCGCTTTTATCTTACAGCTTAAATTAAATTTTTGTGCCATTTTATGCTAACTTACTAACACTCAGCTTCTCTTTAAATAGCATTGAGTGCAAAAAAAAACAAACCTTTCACATTTTCTTATTATTATCGTGCCCAAAAACACTGACCATTCCCCTTCCAATCTTTCTGTTTTACAGGGCAAAAATAAAGCAATTAAACAGATTATTGCTCTTTTAGCCGCTTGCTTTCTCGTATGGCTGTCCTTTAGAGGAGCACATCTATCTGAAGTATTAAAATATGCCGCGCAAGCTAATCCTGTCTTTCTCGGATTAATGTGTTTGTCTGCATTGTTAAGCCATTTAATTAGGTCATGGCGTTGGTTGATTCTTATGCGTCCCTTAAAAGCAAATATTAGCCTTTGGCATTCGTTTTGTGCTGTTATGTATGGATATGCTGTCAATATAGTCGTCCCTCGAGGAGGAGAGATAGTAAGGTTAATTACAATTTCTAAAATGGAATCTTTGCCATGGGCCGGCGTTTTGCCGACTTTATTAATCGATCGCTTACTTGATTTGGTAACCATTGCCATTTTAATCGGCTTTACGCTTATCGCCTTACCAGCCAGCATGTTCAAAAGCATGCCCTGGCTTTATCCGTCCGGTATCACAATCACTGTCAGCAGCCTAGCTTTATTGCTCATATTGCCTAAATTATCCCCCTTGCTTTCAATTATTCTTTCCGTCCCCAACATTAAACGCCTTATTCCAACCGCTGTAAGCAAAAAAATAAATGACTTATTGGCTCAATTTGCCGAAGGCACTAAATGTTTAACCAACCCTCTAACCTACCCAATTATTGCTTTATCTAGCATCGCCATTTGGCTATGCTATTGGCTAAATTTTTATTTTGTTTTACTGGCTTTTTCTTTGGATAAAACACTTACGCTCAGCAAAGGGCTCATGCTTTTTACTGTCAGTTCATTGGGTAGTTTGGTTCCCACACCCGGCTGTGTAGGCGGTTTTCATTTACTTGTTAGTAAGTGTCTAGTGCTAATCTTTGGCATTAATCAAGATCTTGCTTTAGCCTTTGCTACAGTTTTACACGCTTTTGCTTTTGTCATTACAATTTGTACAGCTGCCTTTTGCTGTTTTCTTTGTCAACAATTTCTGGAACGCAAAGCAAATAAATTAACTCTGCCCGCCGAACAAAAATCAGTTGAAGATTTACAATAATGCTCAGATAATTTGCTCAATTTTTATAGTACGCCAAATTTATTTTTGTCTTTGGCATACCGGACAAAAATGCGCGTAGCGTCCATTTATCTTCACGCGCACTATTGGTAACTTACACTTTCGGCATGGCTTACCAGTGCGGCCATAAACCAAAGATTCGTGCTGATAATTGCCATTCACTCCATCGCTATCCACAAAATCTTTAATACTAGAACCTCCACGCTCGATTGCTCGTTTTAGTGTGTCTGGAATAATTTGTGTCAACAGTTTCGCCTGTTTAGATGTGATTTTTAATGCCGGTGTAAGTGGATGTATGCCGGCTTGGAAGAGAATTTCGTCTGCATAAATATTGCCTATGCCTGCTATTAAAGTTTGATCCAATAAGGCTGACTTAATTGCTTGACGACGATTCTTAAAGAGCGTAAGCAATTGTCTGGCTGCCAAATCTTCCAAAGGCTCTATACCTAGTTTACTAAATGAAGGAATAGCCCGAGCCAAATCTTTCTCAGACGTCACATGATATAGGCGACCAAAAACACGCATATCCTCAAAACAGAGTAAGCGTCCAGTCTTTAACAATATTTGCACACGCAAAAATCGAAACTTCTTTTTTGCCGCACGATCATTTTCTAATAGCAATAGGCGTCCAGACATACGCAAATGAATTATCAAAGAAGCCTGCTGGGCAGCGTTCTTACCCTGCAAGTGCAAAATTAGATATTTACCACGACGACTAATATCAGTAAACGTTCGTCCTACTAACAAATCAGAGAAGCTCTTTGGTTTGGGATAACCAATCGATTGCTCGCGGAAAATTTCTACATTTCGAATAGTTTCTCCCGGAAGTTTTGCCTTTAATCCGCGTCTTACTATTTCAACTTCTGGTAATTCAGGCATTTATATTTAGCATCCTAGCCTTAACCACAAAAATAAAATCCGGCGCCAAGAATGGCATAAACAGCCAATAATTGCACGCCTTCCAACCAATTACATTCTCCATCAGTGGCCACAAAAGCAAGAATAATTACCGAGACAATAATCGAAAGCAGCTCGAGTTCGTTAAAACGCAAATCAATTGGCTTGCCAATGATAAAGCCAGCAAAAACAATTACCGGTGCTACAAATAAAGCAATTTGCGCCCCGGAACTAAGTGCGATACTAATAGCCAAATTCATATTATTCTTCCAAGCCATGAGCACTGCCGTGCTATGTTCAGCGGCATTACCAATTATAGCTACTAAAATTACACCAATAAATATTTTATTCAAGTGCAGCATTTCCGCTCCAGCAGCTAGCGTTTTCACCAAATATTCACTTAACACTGCCACCATTATTGCTGACACGAACAAAACAAATACTGGCCATCTTATGTGCCGCCAGAGAACAGCATAATCTTTCGCCGTTTTCTCTTGCTTTGCTATATGCTCAATAGAGCTTGCTTCTATTGCCTTATGTGGATGTTTGAATTTACTTGGCGACTGCAGACTGAAATAAACACTTAACACATAGGTAAGCAATTGCACAGCGGCGATGGCCAGAGCAAGTTCGATTTCTTTCCCTTGCAATTTTTGTTGCTCTTGCATCAAAATTTCAGGCATATTTTGGAATTGCCAAAACTGTGAATAATGAAAAACGGCAGGCACAGTTAAACTAATCGCAGCCAGTGCTAACAAAGTGGCCGCACTTGTAGCTGCCCGTCTGTCGAATTTTTGTCTTTTATAGCGCCAGCCACCAGCCAACATGCTACCACCCAAGACTAGCAAAACATTGCCAATAATAGAGCCGGTAAGCGAAGCCTTCACAACGTCTACAAAACCAGCTTGTAAAGCCACAAATGCCAGAATCAATTCACAGGCATTGCCAAAAGTAGCGTTGATTAAGCCACTTAAACCGACTCCAGCTTTTTCGGCCAAAGCTTCAGTAGCTCTACCCATAATGGCTGCCAACGGTATAATTCCTAGGCAAGCAGTAGTAAAAATAAATACCGGAGATAAGTGCAGCAATTTACCAATAATAGGCAAAGGCACAAAAACAAGGCAGAAATTAAGGATATTGGTTATTTTCATCTGCCTAAAAATGGAGAATTGACATACTCGCTTCTAATATTGCCTACAAGTGCCATTTTAACGCGACATTTATAGACATGCGACAGTATTATATGCAAAAAAGCTCACTTCATCTGCTCAGGATTAAATCGTCTCGATTATAATTAAATCCTGGGTTTATTACGTGTTTTCAACATTTACGGACCATAAGCAATAACATACTCTAACAGAAACTGTACGATTAAGAACAATCAAAGGTTCGCAAACAAGGTAACACTGGAGGCATTGCATGGTAATCATGAAGTCTGTAAAAAAAGAGGCTGTGGAGTGCGAAACCGAGCATTTTTTGATGGCTCAAAAGCAATTGGATGAAATTGCCTTAGAAATGGGACTTGATGCTGAATTACATGAGCGCCTGCGTTATCCAAAAAGATCTTTAATCGTTAGCATTCCCGTTCGTTTAGACAATGGCAAAGTACACACTTTTACTGGTTATCGCGTCCATCATGACGTTTCACTTGGACCGGCTAAGGGCGGCATCCGCTATCACCCCGAAGTTAATTTAGGCGAAGTAGCCGGTTTAGCTATGTTGATGACTTGGAAATGCTCCTTAATGGGCTTACCCTTTGGTGGAGCGAAAGGCGGTATCCGCTGCGAACCTTGGAATATGTCAAATGGCGAGTTAGAACGTCTGACCAGACGTTATACAGCAGAAATTATTAATTTAATTGGTCCCGACAAAGATATCCCAGCTCCAGATATGTATACCAATGAGCAAACTATGGCATGGATTATGGATACATACAGTGTGAATGTTGGATATACAGTACCGAGCGTTGTTACTGGCAAACCAATTTCAATTGGTGGCTCCTTAGGCAGACAAGAAGCTACAGGTCGTGGTGTGGCATATTGCACTCGCCAAGCAGTTGCTCATGCTGAACTGAAAACAAAAAATCCTGCAGTCGTTATCCAAGGTTTCGGTAATGTAGGCTCCATCACAGCCAAGCTGCTACATGAATCAGGCTATAAAATCGTTGCTGTATCAGATGTTTACGGCGGAATCTATAATCCGGAGGGTCTGGATATACCACGTTTATTAGCTCATGTTTCAGAAATGCGTAAAGTTGCCCAATTCTCCGGTGGCCAAGCCATAAGCAATGACGAATTACTGGTCCTGCCATGCGATATATTGATTCCAGCTGCTCTGGGTAATCAGATACGCATAGACAACGTTGCTAACATTAAATGCAAAATTATTGTTGAGGCTGCAAATGCTCCTGTTAATCCTGAAGCCGACCAATACTTACAAGAAAAGAATGTCATGGTTGTACCCGATATTTTAGCCAATGCCGGTGGCGTTACCGTAAGCTATTTCGAATGGGTGCAAGGGTTGATGCATTTATTTTGGACGGAAGAGGAAGTCAACCAGAGACTTGAACAGATTATGGGACGAGCCTGCCAACAAATTTTTGATTTGAGTAAAAAGTCCGGTTTAAGGCTCCGTATGGCAGCTTTAAGGATAGGAATTAGTCGCTTAGCTGAAGCCAAGCGCTTGCGCGGACTCTATCCATAGATAATAATTCTTTTTATATTCCTCAAAACCGCAATTTAATCATCAAAGCGGGAACAGGAATAAAAGGGTTATATTACTGTTGGAGAAATATTTTAGCGTAGCTCTTAGATGTTCCAAACAAGCAAACCGTCCGCCCCTAAAGTCTTACGTCTGCCCAAGCAGATGGCTTTGCCAGGCCAGGGAGACTTGGATTTTGTTCGCGAACAGTCCGCAAAAGTTATAGGACGCTTGATAGAGTTACCTTTTTCTCTAGCTCAGGACGCCCAAGATAAAGAGCATGACTTCGTATTACGTGCTTGCTTACCAATTGTAGACAGTGAAACTAACTGGGCTTTAATCCATTTGCATCCCAGCGGCGAACAAATCCTCTGGCAACACGCAAGTACTGACGCTAGCTTGATACATAGTTTGATTAAGGAAGCTTCCGGCAGCATCAAATTTAGTGCTCCCAAAGCAGTAGCCGATCCTCTAGCCGCTACGAACCGTGACCTAAGTCGCGTAGCAACTGAAAGACTAACTACCGGCATAGGCATAAGCCATATATTAGACGAGGCATTGGTCGATGAAAGAGCCATTTCCTCAGGAAATTTAAAGGTGACACCGGTGCCGGCTTTACTTAAAACAATTAATCATGAAAGCATGACTGGCAAATTAGCCATAGAAAATAAGCAAGAAACTTGCGAAGTATATTTCATTGACGGTCTACCTATCCATTGCTTATTGAAAGAGACCGCCGGTGAATTGGCTATTAAAGAGCTTATAACTTGGCGCAATGGCGAATATCGTTTTTATCCTGGTCAAAAGACTCTTGCTTTAACGATAAGCACTGATATGGAAAACATACTTAAGTCTGGATTGACTTTGCTCGAACAATTGAATTATTTAGAGACAAATGGCTTACATATGGAATCTTGTCTGATTAGAAAAAATTCCATGATTTCCGAAGAGGAACTACGTATTCGTCTGAGCAAAGCGGCTCCAGGTAATGTCGAACAACAAATCGATTTTTACGAATTAGTAGACAATCACAGCACTATTTTTGAGTTATTAGCAAAAAGACCCTTGTCAAAAGCCGAATGGGTACCAATAATTTTCAATTTAGTAAGCTCAGCCTTAGTGCAAATTAGCGATCAAGTATCACAACAAAATCGTTTTGCTAATTTAAAATCTTTTGGTGTAGACGAAAACGAATTACAAATGGTCAGCAAAAGTTTTTTACGGGCAGAGACCAGCATATTAACCTACCCGGCTTTCATTTATTTCCTTGACCAAGAATACATGCGCTATCAATACTTTAATTTTCCCTTTTCTGTCATTGTTTTCAGCCTGGGTTTGAAGAAAGGCGAACACAAACCAATCGAGAATTTGCCAGCCATAGCCATCCGACGCGCTATGCAAAGGATTTCGCAAGTCAAACGTCCCGTAGACTTACTTGGACATTTCGAAAAATCAGACTTCGCTATGCTATTGCCCAATAGTAATGCTTCTGCTGCCGGAGCATCTGCCAACAGGATCATTGAGGTTTTATCCGAAGCGCCTTTGACTTCAGACATTGACACACGCAGCTTGTGGTCGGCTTGTGGTATAGCCACCATACCTGAAGACTGTCAAGAAATGGATAAATTATTGCAAGCAGCAAAAAAGGCTAGAGATCAAGCCCGCCATGGAAAAGAAAGAATTATTCTTGCCCGCGGCGTCGCACCTGAGTAATGAAGGCGAGGCAGCGCTCAATATAGGTACTTGACACACAAATAAATTAGGCGCATGCTATTGTCAAAGCTAGGAGGGCTGTGCCATAGACGCTTTTAACCAACCATTTGACTTATTAGAATTCCAGCAAATAGCCAGAGAAACACTCTGTCCAAAGAAGCTATTCTTGCTTTGGGAAAATATTTGTCGTCGTTATGAACGTCACGAAATTGGTTTATACCAGTTAGAAGAAATGAAAGAAGTCATTTGGCCAAACTTAAATGCCCTATCTTCTCTACGCAAAATCATCGACGGTAACCAGCCTAAAAGAAAAAGCAGACGTAAACGCATTCCTGCTTAACCTATTAGTGAAAGCACTAGCATCCTTACCAAGATTTCTTTCTATATTGCAATTCGAAGTCTTCCAAAGATTAAGCTACTCCACTTAACTCATCTTACGGAATCACATGTATAACAACAACGTAAGCCCATAGACAAAGGCATACTATAAGAATGACCTCTATAGGTTGCAGAGGGCGGTTAGGATCCTGCCTACGCTTTTTTGCTTCCAAACCAAGCCACGCTAAGAAACTTAAAATAACAGAACCAATTAACAAACTAGACAAAAATTGCCGCCAAAAATGCACATCAACTGCATCTCCTGGCGTAATGTAGATTTTTTCTGGTGGATGTACACTAGCCCGGTCCGTTTCTGTTATGTGTTCGTGATTGTCGTCATTGAGATTTTTCCCGGAGTATAAACCAATAGCAAAGTAAGTCTCAGGTTTACCGGCTGTGATTAATTTGCCATGCCGATCATAAGCATGAATATAAAACTCGATCACCTTATACCCGTCGGCACATCGCTGGTTGGTGAATAAGGACAAAGCACTTATTTTACCGGTTTTGCCTGCTACGTCGTCGCGCCAAGTACCACCATGTCTTAAGAACCAATAACTATCATTTGGATTTGCGTCCGTTTTTAAACCAGGGAAAATTGCGTCCCTCGCGTACGTAGCACTAAGCCTTCTTATTGTCGGCATTTCGGCCTTATTATCAAACGGATTTATATAAGCTAAACCAGGCTCGCCTTTCAACTTATCTATTTTATCTGGGTAGCAACCATTTAGCGCATAGTAACGTTGGGCAAAATCAGCCAACTTCTCCATTTTTTTTACCAAAGAAATCTCCGGTGCATTGCCCTCGTAATAAACATTACCGTTTTCGGTTGTTAATTCATCTTGGTTGAGTTGATACCACATTTCTTTACACATCAGCATACCTAAAATCATATCTTTGAGATCACGCATACCACCCTTGAGCAAGATATACGGAATCTTTCTGTGTTGCACATCATTTAACAAAACCGCATATTTATTATCGAGAAATTGAATGCCGTTGAAGCCATCTACTGATCTAAACACTCCGCCAATTAGTCGCTGCGCAATCATATTACTATCAGGCAACTCATTGGGCACAAACAATTTAGAAAAAGCAATGAATATGGCACCGATGCAAAGAATCACGCTAATAGCGTAGAAAATATCTCGTCCGTGACGGCGCAAGCCATGAGCTTTGAGCAAATTACCAGAGTCTTGCTCTACTGATTCGGCCACATAGCGTAATTTTTTTATTTTGGTGGACTGCTTAGGACTCGAATACTTTTTCCCTGTTCTTAAGCTCTCCGTTTTTATTGCTGGTTGATTTGTAACGGGCGGATTTTGACTAGTCTGAGACGCACGCTCTAAAGTAAGCCCATGTCTCAATTTATCTTCTTGAACAACTTGTCTATTAGCGACAGCATCAAAATATTCCTGCCTAATTTCTTGAGCTACAGAATCAGATATGCCAAAAGCTTTTTCGGCTTTACTAGTTGCTAATTTATATTCTGCATCAGCTAAGTCAAACTGATCGTTTGCTTCATAAGCTCGCGCTAAATTAACCCCGGCATTAATAGTATCGGGATGCTCTGCACCAAGAATTTTCTCTCCCAAAGCAATTAGCTGTTTATAAAGCGGGATGGCATCTGAAAATTGACCGTATTCTGAAAATATTTGGGCCAATTCTTGTAAACAATAGGCTAATTGCGGAGCCTGCCTTTCATCGTTTCCACACAGTTCGACTGCCTGCCGATAAATTTGTACTGCCTTTTCATCATCATCAGCACTTTTTGCCTGCTCAGCTTCTTGCAGTAAGTTTTCTATTATTGACAATCAAAAATGTCCTTATCTCCCCTATCTAAAATAACCTATTAGCTTTACTTCTTCTACTAAGAACAAGTCAAGAGAGAAGATCTCGATCGATTTATTAATGATATTGTTGACAGCCAAGGCCAAGACTACGGATAATTTGCCTTACGGCACGGTAGCTCAGGTGGTTAGAGCACGCGACTCATAACCGCGGGGTCGGGGGTTCGAGTCCCCCCTGTGCCAGATCTTTAAATTGTGTCCGGCCTTAAGACATAGCTTACAGATCGTTCCGAAGACATAGGTTACACTTTTGCCTTTTATTAAAGACAAAACCACTCTTCAAAGTTAGCAATAAGTGAGTAACAAACAGCAGCACTAGATTCTGTGGTTATAGACCTGGTGACAGCGAATTCAGTAATATTATCGCCTTCTTTCATGTAATTTTGCGAAGAAATATGTCCGATGTCCCACAGGATGTGCTTCTCTTTCATGAGCGCGGGCAAGGTACTTAGCCATTAGTTCGGCACCTAATACGGCTGCTTTAGAATCGAGCTCCGGTTTTAATTTGTCGCGCAGTTCTTTATCAAGTTTTTTGACTCTAGAAGACATATCCTTTTTTGCTTGCTCTGCTTGCTCTGCTTGCTCTGCTTGCTCTGCTTGCTCAAGAATTTTAAGATCTTGTGCGATTTCTTCAGGTATTTTATCAAGTAGATATTCTAATTTGCGTTCGCGCTGATGAGGATTTTTCACTTCTAAAAGGTCATTAATAGGACGATCAGAATCAAATGCGGATATATACGACTTCAATTGCTCTCTTTGGCGCATCATAAGAGAGGTCTCTACAGGAGGCTTAAAAAAATCATGAAATGATTCGATAAAAGCTATAGCTCTCTTATGTTCACCCTCTGTCAGAGGCTTATTACTTAAAACTTGATCACGCCACTGAAGAACGCCTTTTAAAAGCTTTTCGTCTAAATTATGGCCTATACTTTCGTAATAGTTTAGCCTCAGACGATCTTTATTTATTTGTAACTCATCGGCCAGTTCTCTAATAATCAATGCATTTTGATCATGATGAGCTAATTCGTGCATGGTCGAAGCACATAAGATTGCAGTGGGATGAGTGCCTTGTCTGAGGGCGCTGACTTCTAAAATGCTTATAGTACCATTGGCCATTTCGTATTCACTGTCGGCCGCTCGATTTTCCAATGATTGGACAATCTTAAATTGGAAGTCCGGTAACTTTACACCTGCATCTTCCAATATTGGCTTTATATGTTCGTTGAGGAATTTCTCACGTTTTGTGTTTATAACATTCAGTTTTTCGCGCAATTCGGCTGCTCTTATTCTTGATTTCGGGTTATTATTGGCATCGTTTTGTGCCCTCAACCATTCAGCGTATATGACTGAGGCATCTTTCGTTTCCTCAGGCCAGCTTAAGGACTCAAACTGATTCGAGATTTTTTGCAGGGTGTCACCAAGTAAAAATTGGCTAACGCTTTGTTCGTTAACTGGTTTCGGCTGTTCGCTAGTCCACCGTTTCTCAAATTCTTTGGCTAAACGGATCAGAGTAGGAGAGCGCTCATTACCCTCAGCCGCCATCTGACTGAGGACGGACTCAGAGCGATCTGGGTTTTGCTCCATTAAAAGCTTAATGAACTCTTCTGTTTTAGTGTCTATGTCTGAGGGTTCTTTGCCGTCGCCTTTTTTGGTTTGTCCGGTTTGTTCTCGATTTGTTTGTTCCCCTTTGAACTGGGCACACTGGGCTCCTAATTCATTTTCTATCCAGGAATCGGATTTTTTATCCTGATTCTGATCTTCCGTTGCCTCATTTTGGTCCCTATCGATGTGGACATCCATACTTTTCACACCTCTGGAATATCTTGCCCTACTGACCCACTTGCTAAACAGCAAAATTAGTTAGACTCCCCCCATGGTATCCGGCTAGCCAGTTTTATGAGGTATGATCTTGGTTATCTTGGTTTAGAGGAAAAAACTTTGCAGCTCCTTAAAGGACTCTTTGGCTTATCTTTGCATATGGGCAATCTCGTGCGAGCGCTAATCGTGTGCACAGCGTTGATCATCGCTTGTTCGTTGGTTGATGCCAAAGCTGCCAATGGCCAGATCAAGAAGCTGTTAAAGGATGACACCTACACAGTTACCCTGGGGGCGGCAACCAACTATCCTGAGGGTGCAGAGTTAGAGATAGGTGATGGTTACGGACATGCGGGTATGCTCAACTGGATGTGGTTTCGACCTAGAACAGACGTGGTGGATGTTCTTTCTTTGCAGATTCAAGAGGAAATGAAGCCATACAGCTCGAAATGGCCCCCAGACACCGCGCAAGTTGTCGTCAAGCACGCCGAAATGGGAGCTGATGCCTATTCCGCATTGCTGCGCGATCTTGCTATTGTGGAGACGGCACGCCTGAAACCGGTCGAAAGGAAGGGACCAATCAGCATCAGGTTTTCCTCGAATGACTTTTGGGTTCAAGCTTACCTTACAAAAAACAAAAAGACGCTCATCGATCTCGATTGGGCCGGTTACGAGAACAGTGGGAATGAAGTCGACTATGCTAAGCCGAGAGCCGCTGTGCGCCTCGCCCAAGGCGCGGTCAGGCGGCTCAATTTCAAGGAGCATTTGCTAACACCGGAAGAACGGACTTGGGCAAGCGCGAAATTCGTGCGTGACTGGAGTAAGTTCAAGGACCGAGAGTTTTACTGGTGGGTGCGCGAGGAATACATCTCTATGATCGGCATCATTGGCGATGCAACGGCCCTCCCAACACTACAGCATATCCTTGGTGGCAACCCGAAGGATATTGTCTGTGATTATGCCGGTTTTCGCACTAAGGACCGATGTGTCTACCTGGCAATTAACGCCATCACGCGATTGGTGAAAAAGGATGTGCGCGATATGCCCGTCGAAGAGATGGATATCGAGAAAGTACGGCAGAGGGTATTCGACCTACTCATGCAAAAGCATTTAGAAACGAACAACTGAATGGTGCAATCCAAATACTTTCTTGGAACAGTTGTTGTTAATTCGGTTGTTTGGGGTAAATATTATATTGAGAATCCAGCATTCCAAACAGACTTACAAAAAGCATATGGCGACAACCAATCTTCTCAAATGTTCATATTGTGGCAAGCCACAAACCGATGTTAAGAAATTGGTCTGCGGACCTGGAGTTTACATCTGTGACAAGTGCGTTGAACTCTGCAATAAACTTCTGGTCGTGAATATTAGTGGTGAAACTCCACTTACTAACAAAAACAATATTGTTAAGCATGAAAACATAGACATCGGGACACAGCTGGCTGAACTAAACTGTTCGTTTTGTAAAAAACCGAATACTAACGTAGAAAAGTTGATAGCCGGTACTGGAGTCTCTATCTGTAACGAGTGTGTTGATATTTGCAATGAACTTCTAAACCATAAGGAAAATTAGCACTTCTCTCCACCCCCACCTAAATTTTTTTGCTAGTCCCCTGTTAAAACATTCAACTACCTACACTTGGATTATTCACATAAGGTTTTAATTTCCATGGCTTTGCCTAAACGTAAACCAGACAAAACATCTTTCAACCAAGTTTTAAAACCGTAGCGCAAAGTCATAAAAAATAGATGACATAATATTAGGTGCCACTTGGCATTAGTATGGACATATGCCACCTCATAAGATATAATGTATTGGTTACTTTAACTTGAGACGTAGATAGTGCCTAGATTTAAACACGTATTTGAAAATGGCATAAAATTCGTATTTAAGTATGAAGAGGATTTCCCGGATTTACTCCACATCTATGCAAGACATCTCACCACTATCGATGATGCTCTAGATGTCTTCTTTATGACAGAACCAGAATGGAACGAACAATTTCAGCGCTATGAAAATTATTCAGAAACTCACGGAATCCATTGGTTTTGGATCAATAAAAAACAAAAAGTAATCATGCTTGTTTCTTGTTTTAGAATTGCTTAGAGGACTATCAAAATGAAAAAGCGCCGCAATTATACAGATCTCGGTAAGTTTAAAATGCCCGCCAAATTAGTAAAAAAAGTCGAAAGAATGACTGCTGAATCTGATGCTGAAATTGAAGCAGCACGTGTAACTTTTCGTTGGGGTAAAGATCAATTAGAAACTGTAAAACGTGCAGCAAATATAATGGGCGTGCCTTATCAAACCATGATTAAGCTTGTTGTTTATCAACAAGCTCTTTCGATTTTAAAAGACGCAACCGCAGTAAAAAAGACAGGCAAAGCCGCTTAACCTAGCTACATGCCGGAGGTTGTACTGATCGGCAAGAGATATGCCGCTATCACTATGCTTACTTAGAAGCGTTTTTACTGCCGTAGCATTTTCGGCAAGGCTAAATTTGATCTTCAGCGCACCATTCTCTAAAAGTTTGATTACTGCTACCTGTGCAGCTGGTAAGCGTTTCAACAAAAACATTGTTTCTGTGAATACAGCTTCGCAAACCAGAAGAGGCGCTGCAAGATTCTCAATTTGCTCAACTGCCCATCTGTGAAACTTTTCATCGTCATCCAGAGATGCAACCAGCGGCCCAGTATCGATTGTTGCCTGTTTAATCACGGCCAAATGATTTCATGTGTTTCGGATTACTAGCCAAATCGTTGACTCCAGAACTTACAACACCACAAGCGCCCTTCATCAAATCGAATAAACTCCTCTCAGCACGTGATTTCTTATACAGCACGTCCGGAGATTCTAGAACAAGAAGCAGTCCTTCCTCGATTAGATCTTTGAATTTTCGGCCACGTAGAGCTGCTGCCGCCTTTGCTCGACGGAACAATTCATCGGATAGATCAGCAGTGATACGCATAAATACAGTTAAGCATATTTATGCTTTTATGCCAATAAAAATGGAGCTTATGGTCAGAATTTATAATCATAGTGTTTTAGATGCGGATAAAAAATTCTATTAATTTGGACAATCCGCAAAAAGTGATTCTTTCTTGCCTAGGAATTTCGGTTTGCGTTGTGTGATTACATCTAGCCAGGCATATTCAGAAGCCAAAATTTCGCGCAATTCGTACCAGCATTGCTCAAGCCCATAAGAACGCAACGACGCATCAATTCCTATTACCGTAATACCTAAATGTTTGGCTATAAAAATGGCCCGTGGTAAATGAAATCTCTGCGTCACTAAAATTGCTTTCTGTACATCAAAAATATCACGTGCTCTATACAAGCTATCATAAGTGCGAAAACCAGCATAATCACAGACAATATCTTTTTTTGGTACCCCAGCAGCTACTGCCATAAATTTCATAGCGTTCGGTTCATCATAATCTAAATGACCATTATCGCCTGTCATCAGTATCTTGCCGATTTTTCCATTTTTATACAATGAAACTGCTGTTGCCACTCTGTCAGCTAGAATTGGCGTACCGATGCCAGCTCCAAAAACTATGGCTACAGGCATACAAGGTACATCATTGATATTGCCATAAATAAGACAGGACTGATTACGAACAGTAAAATACAGCAGGGCAGCCACAATAAATAATAGAGCGCTAATTACTAAGCCTATAACTCTTGGAAATTTTTTCATACTTTTAATAGCTGGGTACTCGATATCGTTCAACATCGCCAAAACGGAAATATTGATTCTGCGCTTGCATAGCTCTTTCTACTGCACCACCTTGTAGAACGGCTTTTCTGCGGGAACCGGCAGGAAATCTTAGCAAACTGGATCCCTGCAACGCCTGCACCGCCTCTAAAACAGTTTGGTCATACTCAGCAAAACTAGAAGAATTCAAAATACGCAAACGCTTAATTTCTCTATCTCTAGTTACTTCACAAACAAACCATGCAACTGTACCAACCGGGTATTTTGCTTCCATTACATGAGTCTCTGGATTAATTTGAAAACTACGCGCTTGATCGCTATTCAAACTTTCAGAAGTACTTGCTAATACGGCTTGTAAAAAACGGTTACGCCAACGATCCCAGGCAATCATAAGTTCTTTGTCATCAGCATCAGGATCTTCACTGGCCGCATCAAGTTCTCCCATTTGGGCACTACCTTTTAGATAACCGGGCTTGCTTTTTATTCCCTCAATCCCATTGTCAGAGCCAAAATCTGTCCCCTTATCAATACTTAGACCATCTGCCTGCTCAATCTTACCCGTTAATTTCACATTGCCCGAACTTATATTCTCGGCAGAACTATCGGCTTTGCCTTGTGCATACACAAAACCATCAATCATAGGCAGAGCAAAACACAAGATCAAACAAAACGAAAACTTACTCAACTTAATTGCAACTTTAACTAATGGCATCTTCAACTGCTTGTATATTTTAAAGCCTATGAATAGCTTAGCTTATAATCAAATCTATGAAAAAACATTCTTCTTCCAAAGAGCTCAGCAAAGAATTGCTAGATTGCCTAGCGGCGACTGCTAGTTTAATCGCCAATAAAAATGTACCTCAGCGGCAATTTAAAGCATTTAAAGGTCCGGCCAATAACACAGCCATCTTGTTAGCTTTGTCAGGAGGCGGCGACTCTACAGCTTTGCTCTTAGCACTTAGCAAGCTTGCACCTGCCTTCGGCTTCCAACCAATAGCTTGTCATATAAATCATGGTCTGCGCGCCGAAGAATCAGACAAGGATGCGCAGTTCTGTAGATATATATGTGAGCAGTTAAAAGTGGAATGCAAAATTATCAAATTATCGGCAATGGATCTGACAAAAACTAAGCAGAATCATGTTAACGAGGACACTCTCAGACAACTGAGATATACCTTTTTGACAAAATTTGCCCATGATAGAAAAATTTCCTTTTTGCTTACCGCCCACACTCTTGACGACCAAATAGAGACCGTCCTTTTTCGTCTTTTCCGTGGTACGGCCTTATCTGGACTAAGAGGCATAGAATATTGTCGAATACTAGACGATAATCTCAAGCTTTTGCGCCCCTTGCTCAAACTGAATAAAGCTCAATGTCAAAAATTCCTCGAATCAGAAGGCTTTGCATTCTGTCATGATTCATCGAATTCGAATGAAATATATAGCCGCAATTACATCCGCCATAAAATTGTGCCAGCCATTGTTGAGCGTTTCCCAGATTTATCAATGCATCTGGACTCTTTAACAGAAATTGCTCAAGCGGAAGACACTTATATGGACCAAATTGCTTATCAATTGTTTGAGCAATTTCAATCTGTTGCGGCAAATACTTGGTCAGCGACCGCCTTTCGACAGCATCCCCTGGCCTTACAAAGACGAATTTTGGCCCATGGATTGAAAAATCGATCAATTGAAGTCTCTTTTAAGCGTATAGATGAGATTATTTCTTTAGCAATTGCAGAGCTTTCAGTCGCTGCTCAACCTCTTTATCTTAATCTGAACAAGCTCTGGCGTATCAAACGAGTGGCTGACAAATTTTTATGGCAAAAATTAAACGAATCAGCCAACGATAAACAATTTGAACCTTTATCGGTCAATATTCCAGGTATAAACTTTTTGCCGGAGATTAATTCAGAACTGCTTGTAGAAACTTATCAAAAGAGCTCTTGCCGCATTTCAGCTGTCAAAAATCCTTTACAAATCGGATCAGACGGACAAACAATATTTACCGATTTATCTAGGATTAAACCTCCCCTTGTAGTTCGGCAACGCCAAGCAGGCGATAGGATTCAGCCTTTAGGTATGTCTCAATTGGTTAAGCTAAAAAAGTATTTACACACTCATAAAAACGGCAACCATCCTTTTTATCCTCAAGTACTTTTAGCGGACCAGGAAGAAGTAATCTGGTTACCAGGCATTGGTATGAGTGAAAAAATTAAAGTAATTGACGCCCCTTCACATATACTCAGATGGCGGCAAGGCTTGCTAGACAAGCTTTAAGAGTCTTATAACAGGCGATTTTAACTTTACTGATTGAACATTTTACTAAGAATTTAAGCTTAACTGAGCCATTTGTCTTTGAATAATCCCCTAAATAAGAAAGAAATTGATAAACAATCGCCTTGCGAAGGTATAAAGATATAAGCTGATAGCTAAGGTGTGTTTCCCAATACGCCCAACCCTTCCAGCTTTCTAGAATTAGGCAGAGCCTAACCTGATTTTTAGTAGTTTGGATTAATATATTTAGCGTGTTATAATCAAGTTTTGGCAACAGTGGAGCATTAGAGATGAAGAAGTACGGAACTCCTGGAGCCGTTTTCTTTTTACTATTAATCTTATTTATTTTGGTTTTTTCTCTGACTTCATTTAGCAGGAAAGAAGAACCATTAACCTATACACAATTACTTTCTTTACTTCAAAGCGGTAAGGCCGAAAATGTTTCCAAAGTGATTATCACTAATGGCGACTCTACCGTGCAAGTTAAAATGACCGGTAGCGAGCGTGAACGTTCTGTTATTGTACCTATTGAGTCGAAAGAATCTCTTATAACAGAGCTAAATAAGGCTGGTATCACTCTTGATGTCAGAGAGCCGGATAAATCAAGCTTCTGGTTCAGTATGCTTAGCTCATTCTTTTTGCCAATTCTATTATTAGTTGGGTTTTTGTTTATGTTTCGCAGCGCCCAGAGTGGTGGGAATCAAGCAATGAGCTTTGGCCGCAGCAGAGCCAAATTAATGGTAGACAACAAAGTTAAAGTAAGTTTTTCTGATGTTGCAGGTATAGACGAAGCCAAACAAGAATTACAAGAAATAGTTGACTTTCTAAAAAACCCCGAGAAATTCCAAGCTTTGGGAGCCCGAATCCCTCGCGGCGTGCTCCTAGTTGGCGCCCCTGGTACCGGAAAAACTTTACTAGCTAAAGCTGTAGCTGGCGAAGCTGGAGTGCCCTTCTTTAGTATTTCAGGTTCTGATTTCGTTGAAATGTTTGTCGGAGTCGGTGCCTCTCGTGTGCGAGACTTATTTGATCAAGCCAAGAAACACGCTCCTTGTATCGTTTTTGTAGATGAAATCGATGCTGTAGGTAGACAGCGTGGTGCTGGTCTCGGCGGTGGACATGACGAGCGCGAACAAACTTTAAATCAATTATTAGTTGAAATGGATGGCTTCGAAGGCGTCTCGGGCATTATAGTCGTCGCTGCTACAAACAGACCAGACATTCTTGACTCAGCATTGTTAAGGCCAGGCCGCTTTGATAGACAGGTGGTTATAGACCGTCCTGACGTTCTAGGACGTGAACAAATTCTTTCTGTGCATGCTAAAGGCAAGCCTTTGGGTAAAGATATCGAGCTTAAAATATTAGCTAAACGCACACCGGGTTTTACTGGGGCTGATCTATCTAACTTAATTAACGAAGCAGCTCTTCTAGCCGCTAGGTCCAATAAGCGCGAGATAGAAATGATTGATTTAGAATTGGCCATAGACAAAGTAGTAGCAGGTCCAGAAAAGAAAACACGCATTATTGCGGCAAAAGAAAAAGCGATGACTGCATATCACGAATGTGGTCATGCTCTAATGTGTGTCTTGCTTGAACATGCTCATCCCTTGCATAAAGTAAGTATCATCCCGCGTGGATTTGCCTTAGGACTAACCATGTTCTTCCCAGAAGAGGATATTCTTACTCAAACACGCTCACAATTAATTGACCAAATTGGTGTCAGCCTCGGTGGACGCGTGGCCGAAGAAGTTGTTTATGGCGAAATTACAACCGGCGCTCACGATGACTTAGAAAAAGCAACCAAGTTAGCAAGACGCATGGTAACTGAATTTGGTATGAGTGATAGATTAGGACCAATGACTTTTGGCAAGCGCCATGACCAGGTTTTCTTAGGCCGCGATTTTGGACATGAGCGTGATTATGGTGAGCAAGTAGCCAGTATTATCGATGAAGAAGTAAAAAGATTTATCGACGAACAATATTTGCGCGTCAAAGCTTTAATTGAAAAATATCGGCCACACATGGACGCTATCGTCTCTGTTTTGTTAGAAAAAGAAACTTTAGATCGAAAAGATGTCGATGCCATAATTGAGGAAACAAGCCGCAAATTAGGCTGGATAACCGAAGACAAATCTCACGGCACCGACGGTGGTGGCACGCCGCCGGCGACGGCTGTCAAGGTTGATGAAACTAGTCCATCGCAACCAAACACTAGCAAAAACCCAGAATCACCAGACTCTAAACCTGGCTTAAAACCAAAATTTGCATAAGCTCGGCTTCTAACAATCAAATTCATCAGTCAAACCACTGATGTCATGATAGGTGCAGAATTATCTTAAATCTCTGCTTTTAGTTCATTTACCCGTATAATATATATTGATGGTGCAAGTGAAATAGCCGCACAAGTTTAGTCGGAGGATTTTGATTATGTCTTTAGTCAAAGAACAAGAGCTGCTTTGCAAACAATTCTTATCCAAGCCAAAAAAATTATTGATTGACGGTAAATGGGCAGATGCAGAATCCGGCAAAACATTTGATACTTTGAACCCTGCTACTGGTGAAGTTCTGGCTAAAATTCAAGAAGGTGGCAAAGCAGACATAGACAAAGCTGTAAAAGCTGCCCGTAAAGCTTTTGAGACCGGACCCTGGCGCAATAAAATGACTGCCGCCGAGCGGGCTCATTGTCTTTACAAACTAGCCGATTTAATAGAAAAACACGCTAAGGAACTGGCTCAACTAGAAACGCTCGACAATGGCAAACCGATCAAAGAATCCACTTATATGGACGTACCTTCTGCGATTGAAACTTTTCGTTATTATGCTGGTTGGGCAACAAAAATTGAAGGCGAGACAATCAATGTCAACAATAATTTTTTCACTTATACATTAAGAGAACCAGTAGGCGTTGTAGGACAAATCATTCCATGGAATTTTCCTATGCTTATGGCTGCCTGGAAATTAGGACCAGCTCTATCATGCGGCAATACAGTAATTCTTAAACCTGCAGAACAGACTCCTTTGTCTGCTTTATACATAGGTGAATTAGCTTTGGAAGCTGGTATTCCAGAAGGCGTACTCAATATTGTCACCGGGCTTGGACCTAATTCGGCTGGTGAATTTCTTGCTAACCACATGGATGTAGACAAAATAGCTTTTACCGGCGAAGACAAAACTGGGCGTGAAATACTCAAAGCATCATTAGGAAATCTCAAACGTGTATCACTCGAACTAGGTGGCAAAGCACCGAATATAGTATTCGCCGATGCTGATATTGATGCTGCTGTACGTGGTGCCATTACCGGTATTTTCTTTAATCAGGGGCAAGTGTGTTGTGCCGGATCAAGATTATTTTTAGAAAAATCTGTCCATGATCAGTTTATGACTAAATTAACCGAACGCGTAAATAAAATGCGCCAAGGTCCAGGCATTGACGAAAATACTCAAATTGGACCTCAAGTATCGAAAGAACAACAAGAACGCATTTTAAGTTACATAGGTATTGCTCAGAAAGAAGGAGCTAAACTCGTTTGCGGCGGTGATGCCCCTAAAGGTGACCTGGAAAAAGGTTATTACATTAAGCCTACTATTTTCGAAGGCGTCAATAACAATATGCGCATTGCTCAAGAAGAAGTATTTGGTCCGGTATTAGCTGTAATACCATTTACAAGTGTAGAAGAAGTAGCTGAGCAAGCTAATAAAACTACTTTCGGGCTCTCCGGAGCAGTTTGGACACGCGATGTGAAGAAAGCTCATAAATTAGCCGCAAAAATTAAAGCCGGTACTGTTTGGGTTAACTGCTACAACGTTCTTGATCCAGCTGTGCCATTTGGTGGTTATAAGATGAGCGGCTATGGTCGTGAATTGGGCAAACACTCTATTGATCTCTATACAAACATCAAGAGCGTTTGGGTTAACGTAGCAGACTAGCAAATTAGCAACAGTTAGAAAAAATTTGATATTATCTAGAAGCTAGCTTACGGATGCTCTCTTTGAACAACCCACACCCACTGCCTGACTTAGTGTCAAATTATCTCTTCTAAGTAGTGAGGATAATTCTTCGCATATATTTCTAACTAGGCTTGGACCTTCATACACTAGTGCTGTGTATAACTGTACAAGTGAAGAACCGGCACGAATGTAATCATAGGCGTCTTGCCCATTAGCAATGCCACCATTACTAATTATAATTTGATCAGGCGTCTTCAATTGATAAACTTTCCGACAGAGTGGCAGAACTAATTGTTTGATGGGCGGACCACTTAAGCCACCATTCTCTATGCCATCCACTATATGCTTCTCTGTTTTTAAAGGTGGTCTTTGGCGAGAAGTATTACCACAAATATAACCAGCAATGGAAAATTGCTTGCCTATTTCAACTATCTTTTCTATTAACTCATCATTACCATCCTCTGATAATTTAATCAAGATAGGCAATTTGTTCGGATTCTCACGATCAATGCTTTCAAGAAACGAAGCCAAAATATTAGTTTCTTGCAAAATACCATCTGGCGTATTCACACAACTAATATTTACAACGACATACAAAATGGGTAGATGCCTAATTGTTCTAAAAGTAAAAAGTAAATCTTCCACTGCCGTATCACTTTTAATATCAGGTTTATTTGATTTGACGATATTAATACCAACCGGTAAGGAGAACTTACTGGTAGCTAACTTCTCCGCTATCGTTATAGCGCCTTCGCTATTCAATCCCAGCCAATTAATCAATGCATTATCAGCTGGTAAACGCCATAGGCGGGGTTCTGGGTTACCTTCGTGGGATTGAGCCGAAATGCTGCCAATTTCAGCATAACCAAAACCCAAATACTTTAGAGCATGAACTAAATCACCATTTTTATCAAAGCCAGCCGCCAGGCCAATTGGATTAGATAAAGTCTTACCAAAAAAAACGGTTTGCAAATCATCTCTTTGGTAAATAAACTTCTTAGCAAAGGAAGCGATAAGCGGTAAATACTTAGCTATCACTTCATGAGCCAAATAATGTGACTGCTCAGGGTCAAATCTGAATAATAGCGGTCTGATAAAGCTGCGGTAAAAGCACATTGTATTAAAGTACACCTTAATTTCGTTAACTAGTATAACATTGCATTAAAATACCTATAAAAGTGTACGTATCTAGCAATTATTGGGAAGAATAAGTCTATGTGCTGGCAAAAATATAACTTACAAAAATTCTGTAGAACATTAGCAGTAATTGCTCTATTAAGTAGCAATCTTTTTATCTGTGCACAAAGAGCTTTAACTGCTGAAGAAGAGAATGACTTTAAAAAATGCTGGGAAGAACAGCATTCTGACGCTGAATATTCTATTAGTCAATCGCTCAGATTCTACCGCATCAAAACTGAAAACGGTAGCCGAGCTTCATTGTTAGTTTTAGACTTAAATGACCGCAGTTACGTGCTCAAACCGTTCTTTAATGATCACCCAAATACCGTATCTAGAGTAGTTAAAGAACAGAAGGCGCTAGCCGGAATTAATGGCGGTTTCTTTAATCTCAGTAATGGTGAAAGTACAAGCTATATAGTAATTCAGGGCAAAGATCAATGCGACCCAAAAACCAATAAGGCTCTTGTTAACAACCCTGAACTTGCGCCTTATTTAGAAACTATCTTTAATCGCAGTGAATTTCGCATTATGGCTGATAAAGATGGCAAGCTAAAAGCTAGTATTATGTCACATACAGATCCGATTCCCAGCGGCTGGACATTGGTCCACTCTCTGCAAGCCGGCCCAAGATTATTGCCCAAAGTCACTGATGCAGAAGAAGCTTTTGTTCGTAAGTCAACTGATGGCAAGTTGTTCGATTCTATTGGATCTCACAAAAAAGCTGCCCGCACTGCCATTGGTATCACCAGAGATAACCATATTTTGCTCCTAGCAGTTGCAGACAAAAAGCAAGACTCATTCTCATCCGGCGTCACTTTAGAGGAACTAGCTAAGATGATGCAGGAGTTAGGTTGCAAGCAGGCATTAAATTGCGATGGTGGTACTTCAACTACCATGATCATAAGTCAAGGCGATTCACGCGATGAGCTCAATTGTACTTTTCACAAAGAAATATCCTGCGAGCCCGAAAAGCTCGTGAAGTCAGGGCTGTTAGTGCAAAAAAATATAAAGCGGACCAATTCAAGATATCGTTAACACCTTTCTGCATTAGTTTTTAGGGTTGCCTGTTATACTTAGTTGTCCATTAATTAAACTACGGATTTCTGGTGAGACCTCATTGATTTTATCAACCTGTCTAAAATTGTTTACAGCACCTTGCAAATTGCCATTCCTAAGTTCGATCATACCCGTAAAGTAAAGGGACTGTGATTGTCTGTTATCTTGATGATCGCACATCCGTAATAAGTCCGTAGCGCTCAGTTTTCCCAACAAAAATTGCACCAGAGGTTGGGGCCAATTTGAATCGTTTTCATATTGGCTATTTCTAATTTTTGCAAGTACCTGCTGAGCTGCATTTTCTCTAAAAAGCATCATGTGAGCCAAAGCACAAAAAAGCGCCCCGTCTAACGCTTGTGAATCGAACCTGTCCTTTGTTTGAAACCATGTTTGCAATGCTTGCGCTGCCTGTTCATATTGATCGTGACTCAAATAATCTAATCCAGCTACATATTCTTTTCTCTGCTTACAGTATTTGATAAAAGACAATAAGTTCCTAGCACTCATACCAAAATAACCTTCTTGCATCCCGATTTCATTACCATTTGGCAGCGCTATCACAAAAGCCGGACACATCGACACACCAAATCTCTGCTGCAGTTCCTTACTCAATTCTGTACCCGGTTGACTTAACACCCTTATAGGCAGGAAACTATCATTAACTAATTTAACCACGTTTTTGTTGAGAAGAGCACCATGATTAACTCTTCGGCAAGGTTCTGAGTTCTCTTCACAAAAATAATAGAACACCAATTTCGGTTGATAGTCGCTAATACCAGCAAGATCAGCCTTAGAAGGTTCTTGCCATTTAATGCCATCTGGCTCTTGTGTTTTAGAAGTTTCCACAGACCAAACCGCTATGCGCAACACCACAAGCAGTATCACTGTTATTGTAAGTAACAGTGGGGTTCTAGATGTCAATTTCTCACTCTGCATTTTTTAATTTGTATAAAAGAATTCTCTATTATTCAACACTACTACCGCTATCCATATGTATATAGCCAGATTTGATGCAAAGGTAATTATCGGCAGCCATAGAATTTGTATAGAGTTGAAATACGGATCTAGATCAATAGGCGCATAGGTAAAACTACGCAAACACCCAGAAATAGAATTTACTATGTTGTGCAAATCGCCATGAAACCATAATGCGCTATCGGGAATGGCATTGAACATCATTGGTGCAGCGAAGGAGAGATAAAGTAACCCAGCGAAAAGCATTGCCCCTATTCTCGAAGGAAAAGCAAAAATCATAGCCACTAGCGCGGTTATTTGCAGTGAATTCAGTATTATATTAGCTACATCTATAAATCCCACAGACAGTTGATCCCCTCTTCCAATCAACTGGAGCAGGGTCTTAAACACTATAGTTTGTGACCCAATAACTAAAACAACTAAAGCAAACCCAGCTAACCACTTTGACACAACATATACCCACCGAAATATTGGTCTTGAGAAAAGCAATGCTAAATACTCACCATCATCCAAACTTTTAGTGTTACCGATTGAGCTACTAACAAATGTAAATGCCGCTACATTAATCATCATTGGACCAAACACTAGATTCGCAAACGCCTCAAAATCAAATGAGACACTAGGCAATCGACTTATAAAAGCAATAAGAGCAGTAGGATAAACCAGCACAAACATTACCAGCGTCATCAGTGTCCCAGGACGGGCTAATCTCAGGAAGCTATGCATAATAATCGCTTTATTCATTGTGTTGCATTATTCCTTCTAAATAACTCAACAAGATCTTTGTGCTCATATGATGCTTGTTCTATTTGCGTATTAATGCCTACAAATGCTCTGAGAAGATTACTGCCTTGAGTTTTGCTGGTTAATAAAAAGCGTGCGCTGCCGTCGCTAACAGATTGACATTCAACTTGATTGTCTTGAGCAACCTTTCTCACTAAGTCTTCATTTGGGTAAGGCTTAGCCCATTGAATAACAAAAATTTGCTTTGTTTGAGCAGTAGGCACTAACTCTTCAATAGAACGTATTTTGCCATTATCAATAAAAGCAACTCGATCGCACACTTTTTCTACTTGATCAAGATGGTGCGAATTTATGACAACCGTCTTGCCCTCTTGCTTCCAACGAAAAAGTAATTCACGTACCAGCGACATTCCTAAAGGATCCATACCAGAAGTGGGTTCATCCAGAAAGCATAGGTCCGGTTTTCCAAGCAACAATTGCGCCAACCCTAATCGTTGCAACATTCCCCGTGAAAGTTTACGTATAAGTCTTTTACCCACTTCAGGCTCCAGACCGACATCAGCAAGTGCTTTTGTCACATCTTCGTTCGCTGTCGATTCTGGTTGTCGAGCAAGCATATGATGATAATGAAGAAAATTTTCTACTATCATCCATGCATCAAAATTAGAACGCTCAGGCATAAAACCTGTTAGTGCTTTGACTGATATCTCATTAACCGATTTATTATCAATCAGAATGGTACCAGCAGACGGCTTCAGCAAACCAAGCAAACAACCCATCAAGGTTGTTTTACCAGCACCATTGGGTCCTATTAAACCAAAAGTTTCGCCTTTATGAATATTCAAATTTATATCAGTCAGCGCACGAAACTTAAAAAATAGACCATACGTTTTGCTGAGATTATTTATTTGAATAAAAGCTGTTTGCTGCGACATTTATTTTGCTGGATTTCCAAGACACCAATATATTCTTGCACGCACACCCTAGTTTAATTTCTACTTGACTTCTTTTAAAATGTTATTATACTAGTATCCTCAGCACTTTATGCCGCTGTTCTTTACTAAATCTAGCCCCTTTAACCCCAATCAAACCGCTATGGAATTTATTTATCAGTCTTGTATTACAAGCTTACAAACTCTTGCCATAGTTTTTGGCAGCCCAATGATTATTATGAGCTTTATGCACATGGTAGCTGGGAAGCAGGCTGTTATAGAACAAGTTCTGTTAGGCACCATTTTAATTACTTTAGCTACTATTACACCAAGTGGCCCAACAAACGAGCTACCTGCGCTTGATGAGCAGTTTCTACATCAAATAGCCTAAGGCAAGAACTTCTCAGTGTCAGCCAAATTTTTTTGAGAGCAATTAGTTATTAATTGAATGTCGGCGACGCTTAACTAGCTCTGCTGCTTTCAAGCGAGCAACAGCACGTGAAATAGCCATTTCGGTAATATAGATATCAAGCTTATCAGTACGCTGAGTTTTTTCTGCTTCAGCACGGCTTTTGGCTTGATGGGCTCTTGCTTCGTCTATTTCAACATCTAACTCTGCTGAATCACTTAAGACTCTTACACGATTATCAGTTACTTCCAGTAAACCACCAATAACAGCTGCGGCCGACTCACTTCCTTTGGTTGTGTAACGCACAACGCCAATAGCTAAAGCAGTGATTAAAGGCTCATGATTCGGTAGAATGGTCAATTCACCATCTATAGCATGAGCACTTACCTGCTCTACTTCTTGATCAAGCACCACACGCTCAGGAGTAATTATTTGTAAATTCAATGTTCCGGGCATTCTGTTTCCTTAAACAACAATTACATTTAGCTAGCCAATGTTGTAATTGTAAGCTTGTTTTTGCTTGCACTACTGGTAGTGCCACGATGATAAATAATTTCATCAATAATTCCATAGTCCAAAGCCTCTTTGGCAGACAGATAGTAGTCCCGCTCAATGTCTTTACGTAATTTACCTTTATCTTGTCCAGTACAGCGGTGCAGTAGCTCAATTTGTGCTTCTCTAAAACGTTGTCCTTGAGCTGCTTGTATTTCTAAGTTCGTAATATCACCATCAGCTTCCCAAAGTGTTTGGTGAAACATCAAAGTAGAAAACTCATATGCACTGCGAATCCCTGTACCAGCAGCTAAGATTTCACAAGCACCAGATAAAGCATGTCCTAGGCAGACAGTATTTACTCTGGGCTGCATAGAATGCATGACAGCAATAATGGCGTCAGCATTATAACCATTGCCACCAGCAGAATTTATATACAAATTGATAGGTTCCTCGGGCAAGTCTTTTTCGAATTTCAGCAAGCGTTTTACAACTGGCAAGGCAATTTCGTTTTCTAAACGTCCGAAGAGATAAATATTTCTTTGGCCGCTATCTTTGCCAGTACCACTAACTACGGGCTGTTCGTCATCTTCAATTTGATATTTCTTTTTCATGACACCCTGCTTTCTTGTTTAGTACGCTATCTGACCATTTAGGCTTGAGCTAAAGTTTTGGCTTGCTCTTTAACCTCCTCGATATTACCCACCATATAGAATGCCTGTTCTGGCAATTCATCAAGCTCACCACTTAAGATTGCTTTAAAGGCTTGGACTGTCTCTTTTAACGGTACATACTTACCGGGACGACCAGTAAATACTTCTGCCACAAAGAATGGTTGACTCAAGAAACGCTGAATTTTTCTGGCCCGATTAACGGCAATTTTGTCATCAGCCGATAACTCATCCATGCCTAAAATAGCAATAATATCTTGCAGGTCCTTATAACGCTGCAACGTTTGTTGCACGTTACGGGCTATTTCATAGTGTTCTAGTCCAACTATTTCCGGCTTCAAAGCAGTGCTTGTGCTAGCCAGTGGATCGACAGCGGGATAAATACCAAGCTCTGCGATCTGTCGGCTAAGCACTGTTGTGGCATCCAAATGTCCAAACGTTGTTGCTGGAGCGGGATCTGTTAAGTCATCAGCTGGCACATACACTGCTTGTACTGAAGTAATAGAACCACTCTTTGTAGATGTAATGCGCTCTTGCAATTCACCCATTTCATTGGCCAAAGTGGGTTGATAACCTACAGCAGAAGGCATACGTCCCAATAGAGCTGACACTTCTGAACCAGCTTGCACAAAGCGGAAAATATTATCCACGAAAAGCAATACATCTTGTTTGCTCACGTCACGAAAATATTCGGCTACTGTAAGGGCAGACAAGCCGACCCGCATTCTAGCACCGGGCGGCTCATTCATCTGTCCGTATACAAGAGCTACCTTATCTAGTACTCCAGACTCTTTCATTTCATGCCAGAGATCATTGCCTTCACGTGTACGTTCACCTACACCACCGAAAACCGAGAAACCACCGTGATGAACGGCAATATTATGGATGAGTTCTTGGATAATAACGGTCTTCCCTACGCCGGCTCCGCCGAATAGACCAACTTTTCCACCTTTAATATATGGAGCCAACAAGTCTACAACTTTGATACCAGTTTCGAAGATAACAATATCAGTTTGCAAATCAACCAATTTAGGAGCGGGACGGTGAATTGGCCAGCGTTCTTCTGCGGCTACAACCCCCATTTCATCTACAGGTTCACCCAATACATTAATAATTCGTCCCAAAGTAGCTTTACCTACAGGTACACTAATAGACTGCTTTGTATCCACGGCTTCCATACCCCGTGTCATCCCTTCAGTTGCGCTCATAGCAACTGCTCTCACCCTATTATCACCGAGCATTTGTTGCACTTCACAAACAATCTTTACATCCTGGCCGGATGGATTTTGCCCAGTAATTTCCAATGAATGGTAAATTTCCGGTAATTGACCACTCTCAAATTCAACGTCAATAACCGGCCCGATAACTTGAACAACTCGTCCAGGGGCAGAAAGAACCTGTGTACTCATTTAGACTCCACCGAAATAAAGAAGCGATATATAGATAATGTATAAATATTAGCAGCCATGAAGTCACTTTACTTTAATTCGTACTTTATCTTTTATGATCCGTTGCTTTTATGTATAGCCCCCGACAAAAGTGGTAAGCTCTGAGGATATCTAAGCGCTATCTACTTTTTTAATATTAAAGATCCGCTTTACAGAAGGAATTAGAAATGCCTAATCAAACACCAGCAGAACAAGATGAAACCCTAATCACTTTAGAAGGTGATGACGGGCATTCTTACTCTTGCCAATTGATTGACGTATTTGAATTTGAAAAACAAGAATACGCCTTATTGCTTAAGAACCCTGAAGCCGAGCAGGATGGCAAAGAAAGTAAGAAACCAAAACAAGATGAGCCAGAAGAAGGCTCTCTAGTTGTGATGCGCCTTATACAACGTGATGATCAGTGCATTTTCCAAACCATTGAAGACGATCAAGAATTCGAAAGAGTGATTAGTTATATTGAAGAATTGGCTCAAGAAAGTCTCAATGAAACTACCGATCAAATCGCTAAGTCTGAACAAGTTTAAGCCGTCTTCGTCTAGCCTTAATTATGGATAGACCTCTGTCTTGGCATAAATTATGGATTCCCATAATTTTGTCCTTGGTGGTTTGGCTGTTGCCTGAGCACCCTGCTGATGTGGCAGCAATTTGGCTGCCAGCAATATTCGCAAACAATATGGTGCTTCAAAGAGATAAACCAATCGCTATTTGGGGCACTGCGACCCCAGGGCTTCCTGTAAAAGTTAAATTGGGACTTAATCAAATTGACACTATCCCCGGTATCAGTGGCAATTGGTCTGCAAAATTACCGGCGATGCCTGCTGGTGGACCCTACGAGCTATCAGTTTACAGCGGCAATGGTGTGATTTTTCACAATAGTCATAAAACACCTTCTATGCTTTTGGTTGCTTAATAAAACTCGTAGACGCCAATTCTACATTTATCAGTCAATGCAGCAAGTTTAATCAGAATATCGCGGGGAATGAATAGAAAGGCTAACATCCTAAAAACAGAAACAATTTACTGTACTACTAAACTTGCCTGGACTAAAAATGTTTTCAATCGAAACCATAACTAAATTGGATAAGCGCTGGCGCTTATTATTGATGTTTATGTTTGTATTGGTATTTATTATAAGTACAGTCTCTCTATGCTTTTACGTCCAACATATCCAAAACCAGCAAAAGGCCATTTCTTTAGAAAAATCAGTATCCACCTTAAGAACACAGGCTTTAAAAGCACAAACTGATGGTAACTTAGACAAAGCAGATAGCTTATATACTCAAGCTTTGGCAGAAGCAGAAAGTTCTGGCTCAAGTATGAAAATTATTGAATTTCTTAGCCGCTTGGTACAAGTCAAAATACAAAACCACAAGCTCGGACAAACTGATGCATTGGTTCAGAAAGCAATAAAACTGGCCTTATCAATAAAAGACACCACTGCCAGCGATTCCAACCTAGAAGTTTGGATGGACGATATGGCAAATGCTTTTTACAAACGCGGCGAACATTCGACAAGAGAAGATATTAAAGAATATTGTCTAAAGCATTATCTAGACATTAAACTACCAATAGAAGATCATTACGATCCTCTTTTAGTTGGTAAAGCGCATTTACTGATTGCTCATCTCTCGAATGACGGGCGCGACATCGAAGCATCTCCTTATGGAGAAAAACTTTGTGATTATCTTAAGCGAACAAAACCAAATGACCCTAACACTCTGGCAAGCGTATACCTTGCTTTATCTGACATATTCGCACAAAGGCACCAATTTGCTAACGCAGAGTCCTCTCTCAAACAATGTTTTATTCTCAGAACTAAGCTTAATGGAAGCCAGGGACAGGAAGCTGACCTTGATTTTCATCTTGGACTTTTGAAAGAAAAGGAAGGCAATCTGCAAGCAGCTAGAATTTTTTATCGAAAAGCTCTCGAGCTAGAAAAACAATGTGCTTGGACAGTAAGACTTGGAGTATACGAAAATACTTTGGGCTTTGTAGAACAGCGCCTAGGTAACATAGCTGAAGCCGCAAAGCTTTATGCAGCAAGTTTAGATCGTTTTTATAAATGTCCCATAACTAAAGACGATTCCGCAAACGCCCAGGTGTATCCTGCCAGGTTAGTTTATTCGGGCCGGGTTTTTGCTGCCGAACATTTGGCACAAATAGCTCTACAGAAGGGAAATCTAATGTTAGCACACGCACTACAAGCACAAGCAAAAGGAATTCGTTTGAAGAATCCTGAATGGGCCACCTGCAAACACCCTGATCCAGATAGCGTTTATCCTACGGGAGGAATGTTTCCCTTTCCGCTAGAAATCATCCCCACCCACTTTTCACTACAAGAAATTGACCAAAAATAGAAATCGATCGATTTCTATTTTGGCGGTTGATAAATACCAACTAAGGTTATTAATAAGATTACGATAAGAATCGAAGCCATCAACCAATGAACGATTGAATGCTTTAAATACCTAACCCAGTAATTAAGTTATACTTGCTGTGTCTTTAATGTCTGCCTGTCTAAAATTGCGCGGCTACAAAGGACATTTTTAAACATAAGAAAATGACTTTGCTCGGAAAGATTTATGCAAAATAAAGACACAGTACAAATTGTAATAATAAGTTGCCTTGTTGCCTTATTAATTTTCGTATTTGCCAACACCTTATTATCTCTTTCAAATAACCATAAAGAATCTAACATCATAGATGGCCTTGCTAGCTGGTGGTTAGCAAAGGCGTACTTTGCTGAGTCACAACCACCGGATATTGTCATATTGGGCAGTTCCCAGCTGGGTCCAGTACTTGGGGCTGATGCTTATATCTATGATCGAGTTATTGACGTTACAGACGATCATCGTTCATATGTTCTCGAACATGATCTTTATGCTCTATTAAATAAGCACTTGCGCGTATTTATTGGTGCGCTTCCTGGAGCAATGATTTCTGATCAATTGGTTATTTCTCGTGCATTATTTTCAACAAAATACAAACCTAAACTTGTAGCAATAACATTCTCTCCTAGAGACTTTATTGATAATTACTTCCCATCAGAAAATTCTACTGAAGCATTTGCTTTTTTCTCCAGATATACTAATTCGGATTCATTACATAATGCTTTAGATAAGATCCGTACAGAAAAATATGGACTTAAACAAACCTGTAACTATGGATCTGAAGACGAGTCATCACTTCATTTAGGGAAGCCCTTTCAACGTATTTCTGACGGAGAAGTCATCATTTACTCAAACGACAGTTCTTTATTCAAGGATGATACAGCAGAATATAGGTTACGATATAACAACCCATTTTCGCCACAATTAGATAGGCAAATGGATTGTTTCGATTCTTTGTTAAAATACTTGGCAGAACAACACATTCAAGTAGTAGCCTTTAACTTTCCTATTTCAGCTACTAACAAAAAATTATTGTCAGACACTTTTTGGAAATACTATGACGATCGGATTAGCAAAATCTGCAGAAAAAATGGGGCCGACTATATTAGTGCGGATCGGGTTGTGTTACCATTTGAAAATAATGAGCTGATTGATGGTATTCACTTGAATTTAGCTGGCGGTCTTAGATGGTCTAGGGTACTCGCAGTATATATGGCTAATAAATTTCGCTGGAAAACATACCAGGAACTTTTAGCTCTTTCCAATAAATGTCTTTTGTAGGTACGATTTTATGAATTTGATATTCCCGTAATTTTGTATGGACTCATCAGCTTCTCAGATAATCAAACATAATACTAACTGCGTTTTGGAAAGAAAACCATCTTTTTATGCCCTATACCGATTTTGGTTTTATGGACTATTGGCTATTCTTATTACAGCTATCACTCTCGTAGCTTATAAACCAGCGTTATTTAATTTCTTTTTCATGGACGATTTTGCCTTCCTTGTATGGCTCAAGGAGACAACAAATAACCCTTCACTTCTTATACAACCGTTCTTTCATCACTATATGAACGAGCCATATTATTATCGGCCCCTAATTACCATAATCTGGGCCATGGAATATTTTTTGGGGGGGGCAAACGGACTTTACTTTCGCTTATTTAGCATTGTGTGTATGCTTCTTAGTAGTTTACTGCTCGGATCAATCGTTATCGGGTTGAGCAAAGATGCCACTCAATCATCTAACATAAATAAAACACAAATCACCTGGGCGTTTTTTAGCGCAGCATTATTCGACTTGTATCCAATACATATTTCTGCAGTGAATTGGTTTGCTGCTCAACACACTATTCTCGTTACTTTATTTTATTTACTGAGTTTCTGGTGTTATATCTCTTGGCGCAAATCATCCACCAAAGTGTCTATTATTTCAAGTATCTGTTGCTTTGGTTTGGCACTCCTTACTGAAGAAGCAGCTACTACCTTACCATTTATACTCCTTGCATATGAAATACTTTTGGCAAATCGAATTTCTATTTCAATAAATTGGCGAACAGCATTAAAAAAGACACTTCTAATCACCACACCATATTGGCTTGTATTAATTGCATATTTTTTCTTGCGCAAATTTGTACTCGGAACATTTATTGTTAAGTCTTCGACCCTATATCACCAGAGATTTATAGACATACTCCAAACATGGTTGCATGGACTGCAACAGCTATTGATACCTCTAGACATCTCCATTCTTGCCAAAGACAGCCCTGTGGCTATTGCATGGGGAATAATAATAATCTCAGCCTTACTGTTATCTTTATATACTTTCATAATGCCAAACAAGTTGTCGGGCAATAGAAGGTTAGGACTATTTTTAATAACGTGGTTCGTGTGTAGTTTGGCACCGGCAAGTAATATTTTCGGGACTAATTTTCCGCATTTTCATCTTATAAATGCCAGAGTTACTTATTTAGCAACGGTTCCATTATGCATGCTTGCCACTTGCGGCCTGTCCAATTTTAGCTCTGATTTTAAATACTCCACATTAATACGTACCATTGGCGGTGCTTTTATTGCCTTGTCAGCCTTGATTCTTTATTGCAACAATCAAGCATATGCTGATATTGGACACCGATCAAATAAAGTTATCAAAGAACTGCAAAAATACTATCAGTCAATACCTGGCGATCCGTTAGTGAGAATTCTGGGTTTACCACCGCCAACAAATGCTTTGGGCATCATCAGCATGCCTAAAGTTCCGTTTCTAGAACGAAACCTTTCTAATTGCAGCATTCTTGAAGTTGATGATTGGTATATTCCTTTTGCCTTTTTAAAGGAATCTATCAATACAGGAGAAGGGAAAATATATTTTTTGTATTGGGACGATAAAGAACAAAAACTAAAACCTACTATCCCTTATTGTTCGATTCCTATTTCTATGATTTTTCCGATTACAAATTACAAAAAAACTTGGCAAGGTAAGGAGCTTAAGGCGATAATTCACAATGAAACAACTTCACCTGGTAAAGTGGAATGGGAAAATGAAAGCATTCATCTCGTTTCAGACAGCCGTTCATCTCTAGAAATTAACTTAGCAGAATTCCCCTGTTGGCCAATTGATTTTGTAAGTTTCGAGATAGCCATAGGATCGCAACCAGACAACAAGTCAACACTTGATTATGAATTACACTTTTTAAACAATATTGTTCCGGATTATTCTTTAAATGAATATTGTTCTCCCAATACATTTTCTCGTGTAAAAATTATCCCTAATGGGAAAGAACAGAAATTAATATTCCCGCTCCGAAATTTCCCTGATTGGGCATTAGGTGATAAATGTCGTGGATTGAAATTAGTGTTACCACCACACAGTGATATTAAGTTACTGTCCATGAGCTTGCCAGAGGCAAATACAATTATTCCTATAGTTTCCGGGTCCTCTTTGATCAAATTAAACCAGTCGTCTAATAATCATCTTATTCACTATGATGCGAGCCATATTACCGGCTGCATTCAAGTTGCACTGGAAGTTATTGGCCCATACAAACTTCCTGACCAAAATAAAGATTTTGAAACTCCTTATTCAAATCAGCCAGACCCAAATGTTGCATTTAGCATTCCGGCTAGCAGTCCGTCTGGGATGCTAAAAATACTACACGCATCATTTCCAGGCAAAGGTACTTATAAAGCACGCCTGAGGGCTCTTAATAAAAATGGAGAGCAAGTTGGACTTTGTGGCGATCACTTTTTTATCAACATTGAATAATTAATCGAGTAATGCTGTCTGCTTGGTTGCTCAATAAAACTCCATAGGAACCTGTTCTATATTTATCAATCAATGTGGCAAGTTTAATGAGGAAATTGTGGGGAATGAATAGAAAGGTTAAGTTCTAAAATCAGAAACAACTTACTGAATTACTCTAACTCGCATGGACTAAAATGTTTTCAATAGAAACCATAAATAAATTAGATAAACGCTGGCGCTTATTGACGTTTATGTTTGTATTGATATTTATTATCAGTGCAACCGCTCTATGTTTTTATATTCAACATATCCAAATCCAACAAAAGGCTATTTCTTTAGAAAAATCCGTTTCGAATCTAAGAATGCAGGCTTTAAAAGCACAAACTGATGGTGCTTTAGATAAAGCAGACAGCTTATACACTCAAGCTCTCGCAGAAGCAGAAAACTCTGGATCGAGCATGAAAGTCATTGAATTTCTAAGCCGTTTAGTACAAGTTAAAATACAAAACCACAAGTTAGGACAGACCGATGTATTGGTTCAGAAAGCGATAAAACTTGCCTTAACCATAAAAGATACGGCTGCCTGTGATTCTAATCTCCAAGTGTGGATGGACGATATGGCAAACGCTTTTTACAAACGTGGCGAACATTCAATAAGAGAAGATATAAAAGAATATTGTCTAGAGCACTATCTAGACATTAAGCTTTCTACGGAGGACAAACTTGATCCTGTTTTGATAAGTAGAACAATGCTACTTAAAAGTGATTGTGGACAGTACGGAAATTATCAAAAATTAGTGCACTACAATGAAAAGCTAACCAGCTATATGCAGCGAGTAAACTCAGTTGATCCGAACAATACAGTTTCAATGTATTTGGACCTAGGAATGTCGTACTTGCTGGCATGTCGGCCAGCTGATGCTGAAGTCGCTCTTAATAGAGCTTTCCAACCTGACCAAACCAATAAAAGTATTGTTGACGATCCTCGCTTTTATTTTTATCTCGGTCATGCAAAAGAAGAGGAGGGAGACAAAGAGAGAGCGAAAGCACTTTATACAAAAGCCTTTGAATCAATAAAGAAACATGCTGAAAGATTTCCGTCGTTCAATAATACAATCTATACAGGGATGTATGGCGCAACGTTAGGTCTATTGGAATATCGCCTGGGAAACCTAACTGAAGCAGATTGGCTCCTCCGAACAAGCTTAATTACGTTTGAAAAATGTCCGGTTCCTAAAGTTAACTCAACAAACAAAATTATTCATCCTGACGGAGTCGTTTATTCTGGACAAGTTTTCTGTCTTGAACGTTTATCACAAGTAGCTTCAAAACAAAGAAAATTGACTCTAGCCCGGTCGCTACAAGAGCAGGCAAAAAAAATCCGTGCTCAAAATTCTTATTGGGCTGCCACTAAAAATCCCGATCCAGACCATTTTTACACAATAGCGGGGTTCTTCCCCTATCCAGTTGACATTATCCCTACCCACGTTTCGCTACAAGAAATTAATTCACAATGACACTGAAAGATGGACCACAGCTTTTACTGCAGGTCTAAAGATTCGGTTGGGATTTCTACTCAATTTGCTTTAGAAATACCTGCATTTATCTAACATATATTCAGGGGGACTCGCGGTGCCAATCAACCAAGCAACAGCAGTAGCTAATGCGCCAAATACAACAAAAACACGTCCATCTCTTGGTGAAGCCGGCTGCAATCCGTTATTTAAATTCCAACCATTGGCTTCTCCTGCCCGCAGTGCGGCAGATGGAGCAACTATGGCCGTCACACCCTCACCGCGTAAGTGCCTAGCCAGCTTCTGACAAATGCCATAGGTTTTTTTATTGCCAGTAAGAATTTTACGATCAAGCCCTTGATTCAATATAGATACTGGCTCAATGTTCACCTCAACAGCCCAAACCCATCTCTTAATATCCTTTAGTTCATCAATATCAACAATTTCTGAATGCTTTAAAAACTCTGCCCAGGCACCATCAGGAGTATCAGCAAAATAATGTGCAGGGCCTTCACCAGATCCATGCCATCTGCCTTCCGGTTGACTTGCAATTTCCCAGAGAAACGGGCGTCCTATAGGAGTTTGTCGAAATAAAATCATATAGTCTACAAATGGCTTTGTGAATGGGCAAACTGTCTGACTTTGGACGGATAAGGATCGTCTGGCTTCCAGTTACCTACTAACAAATCTACAGGACTTTTTCCATCAAACGCTTTGTTGCGGGAACGTTGAAACCATTGCTTAATGCCTTCATGATTGTATGAGCCTGAGAGATCGCCAATAACTAGCGCTAGAAAATGCAATCTTGCTTTGACATCATCAGGAGTATTCCGCTCATCAGATGAATAACGCTGTATACTACTTGGCGAAATTCCTCCAACTAAATACGACAAAAGATTATCGGGAATGTATTCCAGCACAACCCTCCACTCACCCTTAGGATTTGGCGATTCCTCCAATATATTATTAAGTAGCCTCAATTTTTGAATTACATCAACCGGATCTTGAGCAGGCCATGCATCAATATCATGTAACCATTTTTCCCCAAAACCGGACTTAGCAATTTGCCTAAGCAATTTTTTTATAGTGGAAAAATCGAGTTTAAAGATATCTCTTGGTTTTTCAATTAATCCCATTGCCGAAGCCTTAAATATTACATCAAGGACTTCTGCAAAGAACCCTTGATTCATTGGGATATTTTTGGCTAGCTTTTGGAGAGCACTCATAATCCATATTCTATCCGATCTCATTCCGGGTGCCTAGTGGCTTTAATAGCCAGTTTTAACAATTAATATTAAAAGACAGACAAGAACGGTGGCCAACCTATTTAGGAATTGTCCCAAAATAAACCACAAAGACTACTCTTTTATTGCTCCTAGCAAACCGCTATTTCGGCTACTTTTTCTCGAACAGTTGCATCATAGATCAAGCTAATGTTTAAATTTATAGATCCAGAGGAACATTGCTCTAGCTTGCATTATCATGAAATTGAGCACATATACGGAAATACAGATCTTGAAATTTACTCTCACACAAAAAGGCATAATCCTTGTATCTATTCCATTAGTTTTTGAATTACTATTCGTCGGAACATTGTCATTTTTATTAGCGCAAGCAGAAGACGAGTCATATAAAGCTTTCCATGCCTCCAGAGTTGGCGATTGTTCAAATGTGTTAATCAGAGATATTTTTGAATTAACATCCATGACACGCAATGATGTTTCTCAAGCCTTATCATCCGATTGGTACAAGAAAACGGTCTCAACAATCAGGTCTGACCTAGACGCGTTACAGGCAGCAGCAAAAGATGATCCGACTCAGGAGCGCATTGTCCAAGAATCAGTTGACGCAGGGGAAGAAGCACTTTTACTCTTAAATCAGTTGCACAAAACTCTTGAATCGGGCGATTCTTTACTGGCAATAGATAAGTTGAGACAGCTGAAGGATGAACTACGCTCATGCGCTAAACGCATGATTTCACGTGACTTAATAGAAATGGCCCTAAGAGAAAAACAGAAAGCAGAGAAAAGTCATTCTAAACAACTTGGTTTTAGAAATCAGATCAAACCACTATTGGTTATAGGAATTATTTTAAATATAATCATTGCGATCTTTGTGGTACTTACCTTTAGCAAAAAGATCGTTAAACGATTAAATACCCTCATTGATAACAATTTTCGCTTAGCAAATGGACTACCCTTGAACCCATCAATAGCCGGTTCAGACGAAATCGCTGAGCTTGATGCCACATTCCACGATCTGGCTAATTCTTTATCAAAAGCAAAGCAAAAAGAAAAATCTATGATTGAGCATTCTGCCGATGTTATTTGTTCGCTAGATATTGACGGAAAGCTGACCACAGCCAATCCCGCTTGCAAACGCATTCTTGGATATTCAGAAGAAATGATTTTAGGTATGAATATCAGAAGCATTCTTGTTGACGAAGATATTGAAACTTTTAATGAGTCTTTATCTTCAGCTATGACTGGAACAACAGAAACTCAATTTGAATCTCGTGTAAGACAAAAAAATGGCGACCCAATAGACGTATTGTGGTCAATCCATTGGGTAGAGCCTGAGAAGTCATTTTTTTGTGTGGGACATGATATTACGGCAAGAAAAGAAATCGAAAGACTTAAACAAAAATTTATGGCTATGGTCAGCCATGACCTACGAACTCCACTTGCAACTATTAGCAATTATTTGGAAATGCTCGCGGCTGGCTTATTCGGTGAATTAAACGAGAGGGGTGAGCACTTACTGAAAATAGCCGAGAGCAATGGCAATCGTATGCTTAGTCTCATAAATGACCTTCTGGATCTAGAAAAAGCAGAATTTGGTGGACTACAGCTCGAATGCTCAAAACAAAGTTTGAATGAACTTTTGAATCAAGCTGTTAAAACTGTTAGCAGTTTGTCCTTTAGAAAGCAGGTGCGGATGGAATTAACACCTACCGACTTAGAGGTTTTAGCAGACAATAATAGAGTCCTACAAATTCTCATAAATTTAATCAGTAATGCGATTAAATTCTCAGCTAAAGACAGCACTATTAAGATCAGTGCAGAAAAAAATGAAAATATGGCTTTTATACACATAAGCGATCAGGGACGGGGTATACCCGAAGAGATGAAAGAAGCTATTTTTGAGCGTTTTCATCAGGTTGAAATAGCCGATGCTGTTGACAAGGGTGGTAGTGGACTAGGTTTATCCATCTGTAAAACGCTTGTTGAATTGCACGGCGGCAAAATAACCGTTAAAAACAATATTGACAAGGGAAGCACCTTTTCCTTTAGTTTGCCCTTAGCGGAGCAGAACAAAATAGAAATAGCGTAAAATGTATTCTTGACAATCGCTTCAATTACCCACTCATCGATAGATTACTTCATTAATTACTGCTTTCTCCTATTGGCCTCATGGTCGGGAAAGCTATAACATCTCGTATCGATTGACTATTGGTCAAAAACATAACTAGTCGATCTATGCCAACACCTAGCCCCATTGCTGGTGGCATGCCATATTCTAAAGCAAGTAAAAAGTCTTGATCCATTGGCATAGCTTCTAGGTCACCAGCGGCCTTTTTTTGCACCTGCTGCTCTAATCGTCTTCTTTGATCTTCGGGATCATTCAATTCACTATATCCATTAGCTAGTTCACGTCCAGCTACAAATAATTCAAAACGCTCAACCTCACCTGGGTTCTCACGATGCGCTTTAGTGAGTGGAGAAACCTCAACCGGATAATCGATAATAAAAGTTGGATGCCATAAAGTTGGCTCAACTAAAGTTTCAAATACTTCGTTAATGACATAACCACGACTATTTAATTCTTTTGTGTCAACTCCTAATTTATTAGCCGCCTTTTTTGCCTCTTCATAATTCAAGGAATTAAAGTCAATTCCGGTCATTGAACTTATCGCATCAACCATACGAATTCGCTTCCAGGGACGGGCCAAATTAATCTCTTTATCGCCATATAGAATATCAGTGCCATCACAGACAGTGCTGGCTGCAGCTATAAGCATTTCTTCAGTGAAGTTCATTAGCTCATTGTAATCCCCATAAGCAGCATAAAGCTCAAGCATAGTAAACTCGGGGTTGTGACGCGTGCTTATACCCTCATTGCGAAAAACCCGACCTATTTCATACACGCGTTCAAAACCGCCAACTATTAAGCGCTTTAAATGCAGCTCGGTAGCTATACGCAGATAAAGATTCATATCTAAAGTATTGTGGTGAGTAGTAAAAGGACGTGCATCGGCTCCGCCAGCCTCTACCTGCAAAACAGGTGTTTCTATCTCAAAAAAATCTTTATTATCAAGAAATTCTCTAATGGCTTTAATAATCAAACTGCGCTTACGAAAAGTTTCACGCACCGCAGGATTAATTATCATATCGACATAGCGATGTCTATAGCGAGCCTCTACGTCAGTAAAACCTTGCCAACTATCAGGTAACGGCTGCAAACTTTTGGTCAAAATTTCGTAGCTTGTTACTTTTACCGAGAGTTCGCCTTGTTTAGTGCGCCTGATAGCACCGGTTGCGCCAATAAAATCGCCTTTATCGCAAAGACGTAACCGTTTTAAATCTTCCGGCGATAAATTATCTTTGTGACAAAAAAGCTGAATTTTTCCGCTGTCGTCAAACAAATCTACAAACATCCAAGTATTGCGTTCATTCATTACTCGTCCACAAACGCTCACTACATCTTGAGTTTCGACACCCGACTCTAAATGTTCATATATTTTTTGTAATTGGGCGGCTTTGTGAGTGCGCGAAAAAAAATAAGGATAAGGATTTACTCCTTCTTCTTGTAAAGACTTTAGTTTACGTATGCGTTCAGCCTTTAGCCTACTATCTTCTTCTGTTGACAAAATATAACTCCCATTAGCAAAAAATCGCTAAGATTTGCTCTACTAGAATTAGCTCTATTAGGCAAAGCAACAATTGGTGCTAAAATTCTAATACTAAGAATAAAGACAGCTCTATCTTAGAACATAAACTAAAGTAGTGATCACTTGCTAAAATCACTATTTACTATTTGTCCAATTTATTGCGAACGGAGCGTTTACAAGAACAGAAGGGCATAGTGGCGAAGTGAGCGGTTGCGAGGAGCAATCGGAAATGAAGCAGGGCTAAGCGGAGAGAGCAAAGGATTGAGCGAGCGGAAAAGGCAAGCAGGAAATATAGCGTAGCGAAAGGCTGTGGTGAACAGGCTGCAGCGGAGCGTATATACGCGGAGAGAGCGAAGGATTGAGCGAACGGAAAAGGCAAGCAGGAAATATAGCGTAGCGAAAGGCTGTGGTGAACAGGCTGCAGCGGAGCGTATATACGCGGAGAGAGCGAAGGATTGAGCGAACGGAAAAGGCAAGCAGGAGATATAGCGTAGCGAAAGGCTGTGGTGAACAGGCTGCAGCGGAGCGTATATACGCGGAGAGAGCAAAGGATTGAGCGAGCGGAGCGATTAAAAAACATGGCCAAAAAGGTTACAGATAACGACAGTAGCGATAATAGCGGCGGGACACAACGTGTTGTTACTGTAGAACTGCGCGATGAGATGCGGCGTTCTTTTATGGATTACGCCATGTCTGTCATTGTCAGCCGGGCCATCCCCGATGTCCGTGATGGTTTGAAGCCCGTACATCGCCGCATTGTTTATGGCATGTATGAATTAGGCTTAAGCCCTACTGATAGATACCGCAAAGCGGCAAAAACAGTTGGGGACGTCATGGGTAATTACCACCCACACGGCGACTCTGCTATTTACGAATCCTTAGTAAGACTGGCTCAACCGTCAGCTAGTCGTTATGTATTAGTCGATGGACACGGTAATTTTGGTGATTTAGATAATCCTCCCGCCGCTATGCGTTATACCGAAGCGCGCCTGGCTCCTATGTCTATGGAAATGCTCGCTGATATAGAAGCAGAAACAGTTGATACACGTCCTAACTTTGACGACACAAGACGTGAACCTGTTGTATTGCCATCTCGCGTTCCCACTCTTTTACTCAATGGTTCATCTGGCATTGCCGTTGGTATGGCCACTAACATCCCTCCTCATAATTTGTCAGAAGTAATTGATGGCACCATTGCCAAAATTGACAACCCCGATTTAAGTCCACTCGAATTAGCCAAATATATAAAAGGTCCTGATTTTCCAAGCGGTGGCATAATCATGGGCACCGAAGGTATCAAAGAAGCATTTTCTACCGGACGTGGGTCTATTCCTGTTCGCGGCTTAGCTACCATTGACCAAATTCCTGGAACTGCAGGCAAGCAATCGCGCATGGGAATTATTGTTACTTCTCTGCCTTATATGTGCGGACCAGAAGCTTTTACTAAGCGTGTGGCTGATTTGGTTAGAGATGAAAAGCTCACAGGCATTAGTGAGATAAATGACGAAACCGATAGAAGTGGGGTGCGTGTTGTTATCGAGCTTAAGCGTGATGCTCACCCCGAAATTGTTTTAAATAATCTTTATAAGCACACACAATTACAACAATCTTTCCCAGTCAATACTTTGGCTTTGGTACGTGGACGTCCTGCCACACTAAATTTGGCAGACATGCTTTCTGAGTTTATCGATCACCGCATCGAAGTTGTTACTCGACGCACGCGCTATTTATTGCGCAAAGCAGAAGACCGCGCTCATATATTGCTTGGTTATTTAAAAGCTTTAAAGAATCTAGATAAAGTAATTGCGGCCATTCGCGCTTCCAAATCAACTGAAGAAGCAAGAGCAAGTTTAATAGAAAAATTCGATCTAGATGAACCACAAGCCAATGCAATTTTAGAAATGCAATTGCGTCGTTTGACTGGCTTAGAACAAGAAAAAATTGAAAAAGAATACAAAGAAGTAACTGACAAAATTGCTGAATATAAAAAGATACTTGGCGATCGTCAATTGGTTCTGGGTATTATCAAAGGTGAATTAGCAGCCATTAAAGAAAAATATGGTGATGCACGACGTACACGTATTGAAGGCTCATCAGCAGATTTAGATTTAACGAATAAAGATCTAACTCCGAATGAAGCAATGGCGATTTTTATCACTCGCCAAGATTACATCAAGCGTATGCCATTGGATTCATTCAAGCGTCAAAGACGTAATACACGGGGCAGTACTGGTGTCAAACCAAAAGAAGAAGATGATTTGCAACATTTCTTCATTGCTAATATGCATGATCGCTTACTTGTTTTCACAAATATGGGGCAAGTATATTCATTAGAAGTAATGGATTTACCGGAAGGTGGAAGAACGGCGCGTGGCACAGCTTTGGTAAACCTATTACGCATCAGCCAAGACGAAACAGTAACCTCGGTTATTCCCGTTGCTTCTTTTAGCGAAGGCAATTTCTTAGTTATGATCACTCATCAGGCATATATCAAAAAGGTTGATATGTCTGAGTTTGAAAGTATTCGCCGCAGTGGCATCATCGCCATCACTTTAAATGACGGTGATCATTTAGGCTGGGTTAGACCCTCTAATGGTAAAGCAGATGTAATGATTGGTACCGGTGACGGTATGTGTATCCGTTACAGCGAAGACGAATTACGTCCTTTAGGCCGTTCTGCTCGCGGAGTGCGTGCTATTACCTTGCGTGAAGGCGATAAAATTGTTGGTTTTGATATGATCGACGACACTAATAGAGACGGCGCTATTTTAGTAGTAACCAATGATGGCTATGGCAAACGCGTTAGCTTAGATGAATTCCGTCAACAAGGACGCGGTGGTATCGGTTTAATTGGTACTAAATTCAAGAATTCTCAATCTCGTCTGGCCACTCTGAGAATTGTAAAACCAGGCGATGGCATTATGATAGCCACCGTAAATGGCATTGTTGTGAGACAAAGAGTAGACGCAATTAGTGTGCAGGGTCGTATGGCCACTGGTGTACGTCTGCAACAGCTGGAAGATGACGACAAGGTAGTATCAGTAACTCCGCTAGTAGAAGCAACTGTCGACAGTATTGATGAAGGTGAAGAACTCGATGGATCAAATGACGAAAATCAAAACGATGTGGTGGACGAATTTGAGGAATAATTCAATCACTAAAAGTTCTAGCGACACAAACACTTTTCACTTAAACCGTTTTTCTTTGCCTTTGACATACACCAATTTATAGAAAGTTGTTGAGCCAGTGCCAAATTCGCTGGGCTATTATTTCTATCCGCGAAGATGCGACTAAGCATTAGTTCTAGTTCTTTTTGTTCTGCTCGTAAAAATCCTGGTAATGTCAGAACATAAGAACCGGTCTCGTTAAGTGAAACAATAGGCATTATTTCTGCTAAAGAATGGTTTACACAATTCGTTTTTCTATAGGCTGTCATTATTTAATTTCGACCACTTATTCAGTTTCAAAGAGAAGATATAGGATTCAAAGCTGTCAGTATAATAAGTTTACATTGCTTAACTGACAAGTATCTTTTACTTAATTGCAGATTTTTTTAGTCATTTTTATGTGGAATATACGAATCTCTATTAAGAATGCATAATAAAAGTGTCCATCAACAATCATTTCTTTGCAACAATCACGCTAACGTGGGGTTTCCAAGCGATGATTATTATATTAAGATATAGTTAATGTTGGTTAAGAGTCGGTTGTTAACAGACACTCTCGTTGTCTTGCTTTGGGGCAATTTTTCAAATGGGCGACACACCTAGTCAAGGTGGGAATTCTCAGACAGATCTGGAATCTTTCCACGTCAGGCGAATAGTAGCTAGTAATCCTAATACCCCGGCCGAGATTCTGCGTGGTCTAGGGGCAGATGAAAGCTCCGTCATTCGCCGTTCCGTAGCAGAAAATCCTCGTACACCGCACGATATTTTATACAGTTTGGCCAAAGACAAAGATCCAGACGTATGTTTAGCAATCTCTGAAAACAAACGAGTCGGGACCGATGCTTTGACAATACTAATCCAAGACGAGAATGTCGATGTTCGTTACGGAGTAGCAGAAAATCATCAGATGCCAGATGAAATTCTTTTGGCTTTAGCCATGGATGAAAATCCATATGTCCGTTGTCGGGCAATAAAAACTATTGCCAGACTTTTACCTGAAAAGCAAAGCCGCTTGCAGGCTTTAATAAGTCAGGCTTTGCTGCCGTTTCGCTTCGCCGTATGATTATTGAGTCTGCCTCAAGAATTCAAGTGCGCAATTGCAATTGAACTTCATACAAATTGGCACGTATTAACAGCATTTCTGACTTGTTACTTTATATCTATCTAGATGGTTCTTCTTCGCGCAATACATAGCCTTCGCCACGTACTGTTTGAATTAGACGTTTGGTATTTCCGTCTTCCAATTTTGAACGCAAATAACGGATATAAACCTCAATTACATTTGATTCACCAATAAAGTCATAACCCCAAACTTTGTCAAAAATAAATTCGCGTGACAAAACTTGGTCAGGATATTGCATAAATAAACGCAAAAGATCAAACTCCTTGGCTCTCAAATCCAATTGGCGCTCACCACGCTTGACTATGCGATTGAGTTGGTCCATCCATAAGTCGGCGTAAGTAAGAATGCCTTCCTGTGGCTTACGACGCATGACTGCACGAATACGAGCCAATAATTCTTCAGTAGCAAATGGTTTCGTCAGATAATCATCAGCGCCACTATCTAACCCTGCTACCCGATCTCCCACGCCATCTTTCGCCGTCAACATAATAACCGGCACTTTGGACATTGCTCTTAGTCTTTTACAGACCTCTACCCCATCCAACCCCGGCAACATGACGTCTAAAAGCACTAAATCCGGCTGATCCTTCTTAAAAAGATCGATGCCATGATTCCCTTCGTGCGCAACAGAGACTTGATAGCCCTCATAGCCCAATTCCAGTTCTATGAGGCGAGCGATATTGACATCGTCTTCAATAATCAAAATTTTCAAATTAACTCACCTCAACTCCAAGTGTGCCACCTTTAATATTAACCTCCTCTGAATATTGCATGATCTTCTTATTTTGTCTAACAAGCTATATTTGTTACATACCAACAATTAGACTTATCAATAGTCTGACTTTCTTACCATTTTTTATTCATAAGATATAAGCAGTAAGTATATAGTGAAATCCTTTTGGACAGCTTTTTTACTCATATTTGTCGCGGAATTAGGTGACAAAACTCAGTTCATGACACTTGCCCTGTCGTCAAGATATAAAGCAGTAACAGTTTTGCTTGGAGTAGCTCTTGGCACCATGCTCGTCAGCATGGTTTCCGTCATGCTAGGAAGAGTATTAGGTAGTGTATTGCCTCGGAACTTGATGAATATTTTTGCTGGTTTGATATTTATCATTTTTGGCATTCTTAGCTTGAAACAATCCAAAGACGAAGAAAAGATTCAAACTGACACACTTAAAAATAATCAGCATCTGATTTGGCTTAGCATTGCATTTACCTTTTTCTTAGCCGAATTGGCGGATAAAACTATGATAGCCACAATAGCAATTGCCAGCAGGGACAGTAATTATTTTGCTATCTGGGCAGGCAGCACATTGGGTCTACTTGCCTCTAATTCCTTAGCTATTATCGTTGGAAAAACTCTTAGTAAATATGTAAATGGCAAAGCAATGCATTTAATCGCTGCCACCATATACATTATTGCTGGTCTTCTGGCGCTTAGGCAGGGGCTGATTAGCTGAGTTTATGAAAACTCATGCAGTCATTCTGCTCATTTACATCTCATGCATATTGCCGTCAGTCGCGCTCACTTCTGCTGATGACATAGATACCAATCGACCCAGCTTTACAGACTCACCACTAGTAGTACCGCAAGCAAGTCTCGAATTGGAGAACGGTACTATGTACCAACATTCTCAACACGGTAAAAATTATGTTGATATACCAGAAAACGAAATACGTTTGGGATTAACAAATAGTACCGAGTTTCAAATGTTTACCCCTAGTTGGGCATTTTTGAATTCGCCTCAGTCATCATCCTCAGTTGGCCTAGCAACCAGCAGGCCAAGTTTTACCAATTCACAGACGCCCGGTGGGTTTCAAACTGGCATAACTGATTTGTATGAAGTTGGCATCAAGCAAGCAATAAAGCAACCTCTTTTCAAAGACTTAAATTTAGCCTTTATTGGCGGTGTTAACGCGCCGGTCGGCAAACAAGTATTTTCCAGCACCGGCGTGCAACCTGTTCTTAGAGCTCCTTGGAGCAAGCCTGTTTATGGCAGCTGGTCTGTCAGTGGCATGCAGTCCCTAATTGTTATAAATTCAGGTCGAGATGTTCAATGGCAAAATTTTTGGTTAATAAATAAATCATTCGGCAGCAGGACATCCATTTTTATAGAGTATGCTGGCTTTATTACCCACCACAACTCAGCCAGTAATATTATTCATTTTGGTATCGTGCGCAAATTAAATGCTCACAATCAAATCGACTTGCATTTTGGTTTTGGTTTGGATAAAACTGCCCCCGCCACATTTGTTGGAACAGGTTATTCATTTAGATTTGATCACTTGCCCCTGTTGGATTGATTTTCCAACGCAAATAACTCAAGATAAGCTAGCATAATAATTCCCAAAAGTAAGATCAAAATAGGATCCAGAAATAAGATATAAAAATAAAATATAAATGACTGACGAAAAACCCAAAAATTTACCCTTGCGCGCCCTCCGGTGGCTCATTTATGGACAACCCTTAGCCACTCAGCAGTATGACTTAATGTGTCTGCGCAAACTTTTGGCTTTGCCTGTTTTTTGTTCGGACGCTATTTCTTCTGTTGCTTATGGTCCACAACAGATCGTATTGACCCTCTGCTTAGCTGGGCTTTGGGCACCTCAGTACAGCGAAATATTTAATCACCATGTAAGTCTTATTGCCTCTTTAATTGTTTTGGTACTTTTACTTGTGGCCATTTCTTATTGGCAAACTATTTTTGCTTATCCAGGCGGCGGCGGCTCTTATATAGTTACTAAAGATAATTTGGGTACCTGGCCAGGACTTATTGCTGCTGCCGCTTTGTTAATCGATTATGTTCTTTGCGTGTCTGTATCTATAGCTTCCGGCATACAAAACCTTAAAGATGTGCCGCTTTTGTCAGGATTGCATATCGAGAATCACCTGGTCCTTTATTGTATGGCTGGAATTGCGTTTATGACCTGGCTCAATTTAAGAGGTTTGCGCACACCCGGACTGCTTTTTGCAATTCCTGTTTATACCTTCATTGTCATGGCATATTTCATGCTGATCTTAGGACTAGGCGCTGACTTCTTTGGTTGGCCTTTGCACAAAGAATACATAAATCAAATGGTGCCACCCCAGGCACAGACAAATCTTGCCCATACTCTCACAGGTGTTATAGGCCCGGTTGGATTAGCCGTATTATTAAGGGCTTTTGCCACCGGTTGCTCTGCCCTTACGGGAATTGAATGCGTGAGCAACGGCATACCTGCTTTTAAAGAACCTCGACCAAAAAACGCTGCTCTAACTCTCATATACATGGCTATCATCTTGGGCACTATTTTTATCGGCATCTCCATGCTCTCCTCGAAACTGCATGTCATTTATTGGGAACACGATGGAATTAGTGCAGCAGCCGTTATCGATCAAATCTCAGGAGCAATTTTCAGCAAAAGTGGTTCATTCAGTGTTTTTTATAATCTAACTCAATTTGCCACTGCCGCTATTTTATTTGTAGCCGCGCAAACAGCTTTTGCCGATTTTCCGCGTGTTACTTCAATATTAGCTAAAGATGGTTTTATGCCTAGACAATTAACTCAACTAGGCGATAGATTGGCATTCGACAATGGCATTATGGCCTTAGGTGTACTATCTACTATTTTTATTGTGGCAAAAAAGGGCAGCGTAGATCTTCTCATCCCATTTTTTACCATTGGTGTATTTCTTGCCTTCACAATGTCTCAAATCGGAATGGTCAGACATTGGCTTAAGCAAAAGGGAAATAATTGGCAATTAAAATTACTGATAAACGGCATAGGAGCGCTGGCAACCTTTATCGTTTTAATTGATATCGTAATTGAAAAGTTTTTAGATGGCGCTTGGCTAGTACTTGTATTAATGGCTATATTACTCTTCCTTTTTCACACTATATCCAGCCATTATAAAAATCTGGCTCTTAAGTTAACAATTACCCCAGAGTCTTTGAGTAATATTCCGCACAAAAATACCGTATTAGTTTTAGTGCAAGGTGTACATGCCGGTACAGTAAAATCTATCGACTATGCCCGCTCATTATGCAACAACTGCCAAGCCATTTATGTAGAAACAAATCCTGATAACACCGCAGATCTAAAAAAGAAATGGCAGCAATATTTCCCTGATGTGCCGCTTGTAGTCTTACCGTCACCATACCGCTCTTTGATACAACCAATTATGTGTTATCTAGATGAATTTCACAAAGAACACCCAGATCAAACAATAACAGTCGTGATTGGTGAATTCGTTCCCAACAAATGGTGGCAATCTCTATTGCACGGCAATACTGGACTTTTGTTGAAATTAGCTTTCCTTGCCCGAAATGATGTGATCGTAACCGATGTGCGCTATTCTGTTTAATAGCGCTTCATTCTTTCAGTCACTTTATGCGTTTCCTTTGTCGCAATAGCCGCCGAAGCCAGGGCAACATTATCCAAATAAGATAGATAACATAGCCAATTACAGCAGGCAATGCAAGCCAACAAATAATTGCATAAGTATAAACGTACCAATGCTGCCATGAATTTCTATTCCTCATCAGATATATGAACTCATCTGATTTCCCAGGATACATATTGTGCCGAAATAAATATAGATAGACAGCAAGAGATAACCCTATTAGACTCAAAACAATCGGAAAGGGCCTGAGCTTATTCTTTTCAATCTCCTCCCCTAACATCGGCTCGGATAAGTCCTTCTGGTCACCAAACGGCTGTGAATTTGATTCATTATTCATTGATAGTATTTTGGCACAATCCATAGCATAATAAATGCACTAAAAACGATCTGCAATTATACTTGCCTTGACAATCATGATTGGAGCAGCTGCAAGGTGTTTATCTTGAGTGACCTTATTTATGTGATTCTGACCGTAATATTTTTCATATTGAGTGCCCTTTATGTTTATGGCTGCGAACGTATCTAAGCAATCAACTACCTCGGCTCGGAGTAATTATATTGCCACTTGAATATTTATTAGTCGCCTGCGTAGCGTTTAGTTTAGGCATTTATCTTTTATATGCTTTACTATTTCCCGAAAAATTTTAAGGATAAGCAATGACTTTAGTAGGCTGGATCCAAATAGCACTTTATTGCCTAGTCTTATTGCTCCTCACTAAGCCAATGGGTGTCTATATGACAAGGGTAATGGAGGGAGAAAAGACTCTACTTGAGCCGATGCTAAAACCATTAGAGCGCCTTATCTATAAGTTGTCTGGCGTCAAGCCAGAAGAAGAAATGCACTGGTCAACTTACGCCTATGCACTTTTGGCATTTTCGCTTGTTGGCGCGCTCTTTACTTATGCGATTCTGCGCTTGCAAGGAGTTTTACCTCTTAATCCAATGGGTTTTTCTACTGCGGCAGCACCAAGTTATGCTACAGCAATGACACCAGACCTTGCTTTCAACACAGCGATGTCGTTTACAACCAATACTAATTGGCAAAGTTATAGCGGCGAAAATACGCTGTCTTACCTTTCACAAATGTTGGGGCTCGCTTATCACAATTGGGTTTCAGCAGCCGTAGGCATGGCAGCATGCCTGGCTCTAATTCGCGGCTTTGCTCGTCGATCTGCCAAGACTGTTGGAAACTTTTGGCAAGATCTTGTGCGCAGCCTTCTGTACATATTTTTCCCGATCATGTTTGCATATTCTTTGTTTCTTGTTTCGCAAGGAGTTGTGCAAAATTTCTCACCTTATACAGTAGCTTCAACCATAGAAGGGGAAAAACAAATTATTCCTCAGGGACCAGTTGGCTCACAGGAAGCTATCAAAATGCTTGGTATTAATGGAGGTGGCTTTTTTAATGCCAATAGCGCTCATCCATTTGAAAATCCAACGCCTTTTAGCAATTTCGTTGAAATGCTATCTATATTTATTCTCCCGGCCGGATTAACATACGTGTTTGGCAAAATGGTGAAAGACACACGTCAAGGTTGGGCACTTTTAAGCACCATGTACGTCCTATTTATTATTGGTATTATCATTTGCTATTGCTCTGAGAGTTTTGGTAATCCTAATATAAGCGCTCAGAACGTTGAAACCTCCACAAAAATTTTAGGCGATCTTGGTGGCAACATGGAAGGCAAAGAAGTTCGTTTTGGCTTGGCCAATTCTGCCCTATTCGCCACAATTACCTCAGCCGCCAGCTGTGGTGCAGTGAATTGTATGCATGATTCTCTAACACCTTTAGGCGGCTTGGTGCCTTTGCTCAATATACAACTTGGTGAAATTGTATTTGGCGGCGTTGGTTCTGGTCTTTACGGTATGCTTATTTTCGCCATTCTTACTGTATTTATTGCTGGTTTAATGGTAGGACGTACACCTGAATATGTTGGTAAAAAAATAGAACAAAAAGATGTAAAAATGGCCATGCTTTTTGTTCTAGCCGGTTCTTTTTCTATCCTAGTCTTTACCGCATTAGGCGGTGTTTGTGAGTTACCAGCAAAGTGCCCTTTGAACTCTCCAGGAGCCACTTACAATAACGTAAATAATGCCGGTCCACATGGTTTTTCAGAAATACTTTATTGCTTTTCTTCTTGCACAGGCAACAATGGTTCAGCTTTTGCAGGACTAACATGCAATACACCTTTCTATAATCTAACAAGCGGATTAGCTATGCTAATTGGACGCTTTTTAATGATGATTCCCGCCTTAGCTCTTGCCGGCTCTCTTGTACAAAAAAAATATGTACCACCTTCAAGGGGTACTTTTCCAACACACACATGGTTATTTGTTGGGTTATTAATAAGCGTGATTTTAATCGTTGGCGCTTTAACATTTTTCCCAGCTTTAACTCTTGGGCCTATCGTAGAACACTTTATAATGCATACTTTGAAGGTATTCTAAAAAATGAGAATAAGAAATAGTAATGATCAATGACGATTTGAGCCTAGTGCCCAAAACACAAAGAAAAAAGATATCGCTTTTCCAGAAGTCCATTATCATGCGTGCTTTGAAAGATTCAATCGTGAAGCTGAATCCTACTTTGATGGCAAAGAACCCTGTCATGATGGTTGTGGAAGCAGGCAGCTTGATCACGACAGTTTTATTTTTTCGCGATTTAACTATTGGTACCCCTGCAAACGTTCTCCTTTTTGAAGGGCAAATCACTTTGTGGCTATGGTTTACTGTACTATTTGCCAATTTCGCTGAAGCAATTGCCGAAGGGAGGGGAAAAGCACAAGCAGAGACATTAAGAAAGAGTCGGCAAGAAACCACAGCTCAACGAGAGATATGCAAAGACAAATATGAAACCGTCTCAGCTACAACACTGCAAAAGGGTGACATTGTTTTCGTTAAAGCAGGTGAATTAATACCTTGCGATGGAGAAATAATTGAAGGAGTAGCAACCGTTAACGAAAGTGCTATCACAGGTGAATCGGCTCCTGTAATTAGAGAAAGCGGTGGTGATCGCAGCGCTGTCACCGGTGGCACCACTGTCCTTTCCGATTGGTTGCGCATTAAAATGACAGTACAGCCAGGGGAGACTTTCATTGATCATATGATCGCTCTAGTAGAGGGAGCACAACGACAAAAAACACCTAATGAAATCGCTTTGAACATTTTGCTTGCTGGACTAACTATCATTTTTCTCCTCGTCGTAGTAGCGCTTCTACCATTTTCAATTTTTGCTGTTCGAGCTGGCGGTTCTGGACAACCTTCAGATATGTTTTCTTTAATTGCCTTACTTGTTTGCCTTATTCCAACTACTATCGGAGGATTGCTCTCAGCAATTGGTATAGCTGGTATGGACCGTGTATTACAGCATAATGTCTTAGCAATGAGTGGTAAAGCAATCGAGGCAGCAGGCGACGTCGATACACTTCTATTAGATAAAACCGGCACCATAACTTTAGGCAACAGACAAGCAGTACAGTTTATTCCCGCTGCAGGAATTTCTGAAAAAATCCTAGCTGATGCCGCCCAGCTCTCATCACTGGCCGATGAGACACCAGAAGGACGATCCATTGTTTCTCTAGCAAAACAATTTGGTCTGCGTGAACGCGAGCTATCTTCAGTCAAAGCAAAATTCATTTCATTTAGTGCTCATACAAAAATGAGTGGCGTTGATTTAAATAAAAAGCAAATACGTAAGGGATCCGCCGACGTTATTTATAATTTCGTGCGTGAACAAGCTAAAAATGTTCCTATCGAAATAGAAAAAGAAGTAGAACAAATAGCTCAGGCTGGTGGCACCCCGCTCGTAGTAGCTGACAATGTGCGAGGGCTACTAGGCGTTATTTACCTTAAAGATGTAGTAAAAGGAGGACTAAAAGAGCGCTTTGCTCATCTCCGTGAGATGGGGATTCGCACTGTAATGATTACAGGAGATAATCCACTTACAGCAGCTGCGATAGCTAGTGAAGCTGGTCTTGATGATTATCTAGCTGAAGCCACCCCAGAGAAGAAGATGCAATTAATTCGTAAAGAGCAAGAAGGAGGGCGCCTTGTTGCCATGACAGGTGATGGAACTAATGATGCTCCTGCTCTAGCAGCTGCCGACGTTGGCTTAGCAATGAATACCGGAACCCAAACAGCCAAAGAAGCGGGCAACATGATCGACCTTGATTCTAATCCAACTAAATTAATTGAAGTAGTACAAATCGGTAAGCAATTATTGATGACTCGTGGATCATTGACTACCTTTTCGATCGCCAATGACGTAGCCAAATATTTCACCATACTGCCTGCTATGTTCGGCGGTTTGTATCTCACACATAATACTAATCATGGACCACTCTGGTCCCTAAATATTATGGGACTACACTCACCTAATTCAGCGATATTAGCTGCCGTCATTTTCAATGCCCTTATTATTATTGCCTTAATCCCCTTAGCACTGCGTGGCATTTCTTACAGTCCTATGAATGCTCAATCTTTGTTGCAGCGAAATTTATTTATCTATGGCATAGGTGGACTGATTATCCCTTTCTTTGGTATTCAATTAATCGACAAGATAATAGTTATGTTTGGTCTAGCTCCGTTTAGCTAACAATTTGCTGAGGGTCCGGAAGATGTTAAAACAAATACTACCAGCTATAAGAGCAACTATCGTTCTGGCAGTTTTAATCGGCCTTATTTTTCCCGTCGTCATAACTGTAATTACTCAATTCGTTTTTCCTAAGCAAGCTAACGGATCACTAATCAGGAATAAAGAAGGTCAGGTCATAGGCTCAGAATTGATTGGTCAAAAGTTCACCAAATCAAAATACTTTCAACCCCGTCCCTCAGCAGCCGGCTCGGGTTACGTCGGAGAATTTTCTGCTGGCACTAATTTGGGACCAACTTCCTCAAAATTGATTAATGGGAAACTGGACGACCCAACAACAAAGGATATCGACGAATCTTTTGTTGGAATAAAGCAATTAGCGCAAATATATGCAAATGAAAATTTACTCTCTAAAAGCGAAAAACCTCCCGTTGACGCAGTAACTTATTCCGGCTCCGGATTAGATCCGCACATTAGTGAAACAAACGCTCTCTTTCAAGCACGACGCATCGGTAAAGTGCGAAACTTACCCTTAAAAACAATAACGACCCTTATTCGAACTCACACAGAAGACCGCCAATTTGGCATTTTCGGCGAGCCAAGAGTAAATGTATTAAAATTAAATCTGGCGCTCGAGGAGCTGTCCAATGAACGAAAGAACTAATCCAGACGTCCTGCTTTCTCGATTAAAAGCAGAGGAATTAAAAGATAAGCATGGACGGTTAAAGATTTTTTTTGGAGCCACGGCTGGTGTTGGAAAAACATACGCCATGCTTCAAGCAGCACAGAAACTGAAAGGACAACATATAGATGTAGTTGCCGGCTATATTGAGACACATGGCCGACAAGAAACGGAAGCCCTTTTAACTGGATTGGAAATTCTTCCTTCTAAACTTGTTGAATATAAAGGAACGCATTTAAGAGAATTTGATTTAGATGCTGCATTAGCTCGCAAACCGGCCATTATTCTTGTCGATGAACTAGCCCATACTAATGCACCAGATTCACGTCATGTAAAACGCTGGCAAGATGTTCAAGAACTTCTCGAAGCAGGAATAGATATCTATACAACCATAAATGTTCAGCACGTAGAAAGTTTGCACGATGTGGTAGCTCAAATAACCAATATATCCGTAAATGAACGAGTGCCCGACTCGCTCCTAGAAAAAGCTGACGAGATAGAACTAGTGGATTTGCCTCCTGATGAACTCCTTGAAAGACTGAGAGAGGGAAAAGTTTATGTAGAACAACAAGCTCAAGCTGCTATGGACAATTTTTTCCGCAAAGGCAATTTAATCGCTCTACGTGAATTGGCGCTTCGCTATACAGCCGACCGCGTAGTGGCCGAAATGGAAACCTATAAAGAAGTTCATGCAATCAAAAGTCCATGGACTGCAACTGACCGTCTTTTAGTCTGTGTCAGCAGTAGTCCATTATCCATCCGATTAGTCCGTGCCGCCAAGCGCATGTCCGAAGCGTTACATGGCAAATGGATGGTCTTGTACGTCGAAGGTCCAAAAGAAGTGCAAATCCATTCAAAAAATAGAAATAGGGTAATGCAAACTTTAAGACTCGCCCAGCAATTAGGTGCTGATATCTTAGAATCTTCAGGACAAAATGTTGCTCAAGAGATTATGAAATGTGCACTACAACACAATGTGACCAAAATTATTATTGGCAAACCGGCTCGCCCAAGATGGAAAGAATTTATATTTGGATCTGTCGTAGATGACATTATCCGTCAAAGTGGGGCAATTGATGTTTATGTAATTACGGGCGATGAAGCCGAACTTTTGCCACCAAGCTCAGCAGCGCATAACGGCAACCAGCAATCAGTTTACATAAAAACTGTATTAACTGTGGCGTTCTTCACCTGCATAGCTGAATTGATGCTACCTTATTTTGAATTGTCTAATGTGGTCATGTCCTATTTGCTGGCGATAGTAATAGTAGCTACCAGATATGGGCGTGGACCCTCTATTCTTGCTTCTATATTAAGTGTAGCGGCATTTGATTTTTTCTGTGTGCCTCCCTATTTTTCATTTAGCGTTAGAGACACTCAGAACGTGGTTACCTTTTTTGTCATGCTTGTCGTTGCTATTGTTATAAGCAATCTAACCTTCACAACTAAAAAACAGGCTGAAGCCGCTAAGATTAGAGAAACCCGCACTGCTGCTTTATATTCAATGAGCAAAGAACTCGCCTCAACGCTTGATATGGACAGCCTAGTATCTATCGGACTGAGACATATCGGAAATGTCTTTAACAGCCAAGTTGCATTGTTAATAACCACACCTGATGGACAACTATCTTTGCTCTCCAAAGGAGATGGCAAACACAGTTTAACTAATCCAAGAATTGGCGTAGCTGCCTGGGTGCAACAGAACAAACGATCAGCTGGACTCGGAACCGATACCATCCCTGGTGCTAAAGAACTGTACATACCGCTTATCGGTGCACAAAAAAATATAGGCGTATTAGCAGTCAAACCCGAAAATGAAGATGAGTTTTTATCACCTGAACGGCTTCGTTTATTAGAGTCATTTGCTAATCAAATCGCCTTGGCTTGTGAGCGAGCACAATCACCCCAGCACAACGAGCTTGTTTAGTGAAAAATGAATGTCAGCCTACGTGCACTTTGGGTCTCTTGTTTGGATTTGGCTCTGCCTTACGTAAAATTTCTCTAGTAACAGGTGCGGTCTCACCTTCTCCCCAAATTAAATATTTAAGGATATAGACAAGCGGATTACCTTCAGTCCAGCCTAAATATAGATGGGGAATGTGGTGAGTTTTGTCGCGCAAGTAAAGCATCAAAGCAGCCAAAGCATTTGGTACGGCTGTGCTTGAGCACTTTAAAACTCTATAACTACCAATTCGCTCACCGCTAACATCAAGCTCTTCATCACCAAAGTCAGAAGCATCACTGATTTTTACTTCAACAAAAATTATTTCATCCTCAGAAATATTGTGCAAAACTACTGACTCTTGTGCTTTTTGCGCATAGTTAACACTCCCTGGACGATGAGCAACCAAGCGCAATACTCCAGAAGAAGCGGCTTCTATAAACGAGTTGGCTTGGGCATCTAAACTTACTTTGTTTATCCTCAACTCAGTTGAACGCATAATCCGGGAAGTGAAAGAGGTGATCATTATTACTAAGATAAAGAAAGAAGCTATTTTGATTCCGTCAGGACGTTCTACCATGTTGACAGCAGTTGTATAACAAAAAACAAGCGTAAGAAAAAAATAGAACATGCGGCTCGTACGGCTCTCTTTTAAGGTAGTAAGAAAAGAAGCAATAGCAGCTGAAGTCATGACTACCAAAACACCTGTGGCATAAGCCGATCCTTGGGCAATTACATCTGCATTAAAAATCCAGGTGACCGCAAATGAAACTAAAGTGTAAAAAATTACCAAGGGACGGCGAGCTTTAGCCCAATCAGGAGCCATACCAAAACGGGGCAAATAGCGCGGAACTAGACTCAATAAGCCAGCCATAGCAGAAGCCCCTGCAAACCAAAGAATCAAGGCGGTACTGACATCGTAAACCGTACCAAAATAAGTTCCTAAATATTGATGGGCTAAATAGGCAATCGCTCTACCATCTGCTTCACCACCTGGTAAAAATTCTTTCGCTGGAATGAGAATAGTAGTACATATAGAACTAACCAACAAGAAAAGACTCATGATAATAGCGGCCGTGATCAAAAGTTTCTTCGTGTTTCTAATACGCCCTGCAGGCTCGTTTTCGGTGTCATGGGGATCACCCTTAACCAAAGGCATTACTGCAACCCCAGTCTCAAAACCAGACAAACCCAAAGCTAGTTTCGGGAAAAGCAAGCAAGAAAGACCAATTGTTCTCCAGACTGAGTCATGATGCGCAGCCAATAATTGATGCCACCAATCTGTGACCAGGAATGCATTGCTTGATAAGTGAAATAATAAGCCATTAACCAAAATGACCGCAGTTAATGCCAAATAAAACCAGACTAAAATAACAGCTAGACCAATAGCTTCTCTAAATCCTTTAAGAAAAATCCCGCCCAAAGTAGCGAGCAGACACAGAGTGAGAGCCATGCGATGATGCAACAAAGGTAAGAACATTTGTTGAATTAAAGGATTCTGTACCAAGTGCGTGGCGGCGTCTGCAGCGGACAAAGTTATTGTTATGATAAAGTCTGTGGCAGCAAATCCGAGCAAGCATAAAACAAACAGCTTCCCCAGCCAACCAGGTAAAAGGCTTTCAAGCATGGCTATGCTTCCTTGCCCGTGTGGGCTTCTACTAGCCACCCTATAATAAACAGGAACAGCGCCAAACAAGGTAAGCAAAACCAATACCACTGTAGCCAGTGGAGATAATATTCCCGCTGCTAAAAAGGCAATACCGGGAGCATAACTTAATGAAGAAAAGTAATCAACCCCAGTTAAACACATAACCCGCCACCAGCTGTCTTGTTCGCTGCGATGGACAGAAAAGTGCTTGCGCATGCCTTCTAGTAACCAAATTGATATTTTTTGTCTAGTTGTTCTCAAAAATAGCTCCTGGCTGCTTTTCTAAATATTAAAATAGTGTACTGCTTTAAAAAACTATCAAGAATAAATTTGGCAAAGGTTGTATTACTTTACTTCCGAGTTGTCAGAGAAGTTGTTTAACCTTATATGAGCACTTTCCGCCTATTTTTAGCAGCATTTATTATCGCCTCGAATAATTTAGGTTTTTATTTGCCCTGCTCTGCCGCTTCTAATCATACGCAAACAACAAGCAGTCCGCCAGTCCCAAACAGCCAAGAACTTCCCGCACAAATTTTGCGCACCGGCATTAACCTGGATGTGCAAGATATCTCCCCTAATAGCCGGCAATTAGCTGAGATTGTTAACCTCACTCCTGTGCTTCAGAATATTCAAGTGCAGCGCGATCGACTAAAAGGCAATAAAGACTTACTTACTTTTGAAGATTTACGGGATAGTCATCTTCTCACCTCGAACGTTATTGATGCTATGCAAATAATTCAGGAGACAAATTTAGCGATCGACTTCACTCTGGCCGAAATTTCTGCCGAACAGCAAGTTTATAGTGATGTGTTAAGCAATTACCAAAGTAACCGTGATCACGCCGTATTAAAAACCAATGCTCTTAGCTTTATTACAAATGGTATTTTATGGGCAGTGGCCGAAGGGCTCGACATCCCCACCTATCGTTATCCAAGACTTTCTATACCTTCTGGTACCAATGGTATCTTAGCCGGTATCGTCCCTTCTATTGCTTCAATGTATGCTTTATATCAGTTAAATGGCAAAAAAACCAAATCAGAATCAGATCCCAATATGCTGGCTAAATTATTTGACTATCCAACTACTTCAGAGGTTGAGTACCCAAAATGCGTTTGGCAATTTTTAAATTTGGCACCTGCTGGAGAAAGCAGTAAAACTAGGCGGGATTTGATTATTGACCGCTGGATAGCAGACAAAAATATTCCTAATTTTACTGATCGTCATACTAAAGACTTGGACATTATTACCGCCAGCGTCGCCCGACCAAAAGGTTTGTCTATAGCTAATTTAAATTTACGACAAATCATGCTGCAGCAACTGGGCGCCGAGATTTTAAAAATGAAGCGTTTTTTGCTTGAACTATCCATGGTAGTTCGCGGAGAAAAAAGAATATAAGGCTCGAATCAAACCCTTAAATAACCTGCCTAGCACCATTAGTTATTTTGTATGAGCTTACCTTGACTTAATTGATCTTTGCTAAATGCCGGATACATTAAGCCGTTAGCTAAGGCATCGAATGGTGCCTCACCCGTACCACAAATTACAGCACACGGAAACCAAAATATTCTGGCCAACACCTTTTTGCATTTGTTTTCGGAATTGCCAATCAGTCCATTGACTCCATACCATTCCTCATATTTGGTTCTGCGCACAACACAAACAGGGGTACCGACTACCAATGCTGTTGCAACGCTAAATACTTTCTTGGGCAATGACGCCTTTGTTGCGTAGCTAGTTTTATCTGTAGGTGGATTATTTGCTGGTGTTGTATCTGTAGCGCTTAGTTGGGGCTGATTTATACTCGCGTTATCGGCGGATTCAGGCTTGCCAATCAACGGCACAGTTTCATCAGCCCAACATGGATAAATACAGGCTGTAATACAAGTTAATAGCGAGCATATGAGTCTATTCTTTGTCATAAAATCTAATTTTCTTCCGTTATCTATTAACTCTGTGGATAGTAGGACTAACTTGATCGACTGGGCCAGTAGCAATATTATTTAGCTCAACACTTGTTGCTTTGAGCATACTAATGAATCCTGTAACTTCTTCCCAAGCCACGATCATTTTCGTACCAACCAACAAGGCTGTAGGATTTTTTGAAATATCGACTGTATTCGTCACATAAAGAACGTTTGAAAAATCATCTCCATTGTCTGTTGACACTCTAGCAAAGATATCCGGTTTTGATCTTTTCAGGCTTGTATCAGACCAAACAACGGCCACACGACCAGTCTTATTTGCTATCACGATTGGCTGACTGGATACCCCAGGCGTATCAGAAATATTGATTGGTTTTGCAAAGCGGCCGTTCTTACCAATGGCACACCAAATATCAGCAGCATTTAATTTTTGGGAATTGTCAGACCAGCATAAAAATATCTTTTCCTTGGCACCACAAGCCAGCCAGGGATGATCAGATATTCTTGGACTATTGCTCACATCAATAGGTGTGGTCCAAACGTTGCTTACTTTGCGTGTATAAAAAATGTCTGGGCGTTCTTCGCCGGAGGTAGTATCCAGCCAGGCACAGTGAACAACACCATCATGACAAGCAACAATTGTTGGCTCACTTGAAACTCCTGGTGTGGGACTAATACTTTCACATGGTGACCAGGTTTTACCATCTATAGAATAAGAGTAAAAAATATCCGGCCGTCCATCGCGTGGACTGGTATCAACCCAAACCACATGAATTGAATTATCTAAGCCAGTAGCAATAGCTGGTTCCCTACATATACCGGTAGTATGCGAAATGTCTAACGCTTTAGTCCATGTTCGTCCACCATCAGCAGATCTAGTAAAATATATATCTGGATGCAGTTCCCCAGAAGTTGTGTCACGCCATACGACATCAATGGCTCCGCTATTCTCGACAGCAATTGCCGGAACTGTCGATACGCCAGTAGTTTTGGAAATATTAAGAGGTGCTGTCCAAGTACTGACATTATCAGTGCTTTTAGAATAAAGAATTTCTCTAATATCTGAGCCCTTTGCATATCCCTCAAAAACTACATGCATATTGTTTGCACTGTCTGCAGCAATACGTGGGTGCGTAGCCTGGGTAATGTTCGACATTTCGGCCGCCTGAGTCGCTTGTCCATTGAAGAAAGTGGCCACCATTGCCGCAATTAAAATAATTTGCCTCATTACTACATCCTCATAGCATTGCTATTCATCTTGATGTTCCCCATGGTTGGGATTCCGGTTTATCCATATTTGGCTGTATATTTGTTTTCGCATTTGTCGGGGTATTGTCTTCTAAATTGCCTAAACTAAATGCATCCTTACTAAATGGCTTATCAATCGAATAGCTGATTGCGTTTTTGGCACCATAAACAGGTCCTTTTATTAATCCTGAAATAACTGCAACAGGAGCTGAGCAAGCTGCGCCCCAAAATTTATAAGTATTGCTATCCTTCTTAAATTCTTTTACGCAACCTACATACTGACTATCAGTTTTGCGTATTATCGCAATCGGAGTTCCAACTACAGTGCCGACAGCCATACTGCTTGCACTCAAAGACACTTTGCCGACGGCTTTAATGATATCAGAATCAGCAAATGCGATTTTGATTGCGAATGCATTGAACACCAGGAGACTTAGACTAGCTAGAGAAATCTTGTTCTTGTACACCTGTCATATTCCTACTTAAAATCGTTGAATCACATCAAAACCAAATGTAAATTGATATCTTCGCTGCCCATTGTCCCAGGGGGCGCTGTAATTATTCAATGCGCGTTCATACCTAATTTCTGGACGAATAGTGAGTAAATCACTGAAACGATGTATCCAGCCAATAGTCCAATCAGAATAATATCCTGGAAAACCGCTTCGCCAGCCCCTAGGATCAATAAGATAATCAATTGGGCGTAGTGAAATATAGTCTCTGTCAGTAACCTTGTAGTTCCAATAGCTGACAATCCCCCATGCTTCAGAGAAACCCGGAAGAATTTTACCTGGTCCAGTCAGTGTATCGAAGTTTCTCGGCGGCCCATTGTTTACGGTTCCACCTTGTAGAGCATTAAATGTATAGAGAAAATAACCTTCCGTTGCTATGTGAAATCGCCTGTTAAATCTGTGGAACCAAGTGAGATTAAACTGCTGCAAATTGTCATGCTCTCCATACAACCTGAATTGGCCATTATTGATCGAATTGCAACCACCATAAAGCATATCTTTATTATTATGTGCTTGCCAGCGAAGAAGTAATGTTCCTGTAGGAATTGCTGGTTTAGACCAGGGAGCAATATCTGAGCCAGCACAAATACCCGCTTGCACCATCCATGAATCGTTAAGCTTAATGCTAGCTAGAAGTCCCGTTTGTGTATAGGCATCATAGTCAAACATCAATGAATGCGTCCACAAATAATTATCTGGTGCTAATTGCGCTTCAATATCTGGCGGCGAAATATAACGGCCAAATTTGAGCACCATGCCCTGAGCAACTTTGGGTATATAGAGAAGTCCATAAAGCTCAACTGGATCTAGTCCGTAAAGTTGATTATGCTTCAATAATTCAGCACTAGCCGGATACCAGCCCTCAGCCGTTGTCCAGCGATAATCTATGCCATAAAGTAAAGTGGTGCGAAAACCCCAATCCATGTGTTCGTTTTGCACCGTATCCGGTACCCGTTCAACACGAAAGACTGCCTGATCCATCTCTATGTGCCTGGGAACAGCAAAATATGATAATGGTGTATTAGCTCTATGAGACGAACTGTAATCAACACCGGGGTTGGCCCAACCATAAATTTTTATTCTATACTTAGCTAAAAGCGGACAGGCTTTATAGATGGCTTTTTCCAAAGGAAACATTGGGTCTTGATCTGGAATACCGATTTGTATCTGGCTAGCAATGCCAATATATTCAGTACTGGGAAATACCGGATCAAGAGGAGCCGGTAAGCCTCGACGCACTGTACCCTCTGGTGCAAAGGGGGTATTTGAATTATTTACACCGCGATATGGATTTGCTGGTACAACAACTCGCCCTTTTAATTTTGCCGGTTCGGCAGTACTGCCCTTAAGCGGCTGGCTTTCCGATTGTGAAGTAGCAGACTGGTCAGCTATTGCAGATGGAGAATTTGTTTCGCTTGGAGTACTTGCGGGCAGGGTAATTATCGATGGTTGAGGTATCGCTGTCGATGCTGTCAGTCCAGCACTAGAACTCTGCCCAGCCGTAATGTCATGAACTGTAATTCCTGCGGTTGTTGCATCTCCACTTTTACTAGCTTGCAAAATTGTATGCATCGGCAACATTATGGTCGTTAGCTCAGCAAAAGCAGGTTGCGTTTGTAAGCTAGCCAAAAAGCAAAGCGTAAGTAATTGAACTGAACGTTTTGAGAAAACAACGACGAGCTTACAAAGCTTGAATGCGTCCATCTGTAATTAAATAAAATTGCTCATTGCCAAGACAAACTAAATCGTATTAAGTTATCATGTGCTGCTAGAAGATGTATGAGAAAAGTTATACTCTTGGCATTTGTATTACCTCTCTCTTAAACTATGTCAAAAGGATTTATACTATCCAAAACTTTTGCAACAGGAACGATCTTATGAAAATTTTGAGTAAACTTTTTTGCTTGTTAGTAGTTCTTACTTTGGCACTGTATTTAACACCATTTTCTTTTGCTACCAACGAAATCAAAAAGCCTCTCCAAGGTCACATTAAGAAAAAAGGCAAATATAAATTAAGCAAGCCGACCAATATAAAGAAAAAGGCTAGCACTCCCTATTCGATATCCCAGCCATACAACCCTAATAATCCGCCACCAATCGACAATAAAATTCATCCAGTATCAAGCAACGCTCGTTGAATATTCTTGATCTTCAACTCAAATCAAACCTTGATCTCTAGCCCACTTAATTTCTGCTCTCAAGGCTGCCCCCAATGTAAAAGTCGGATGAAAATCAGTCATGGCTGCCAACTTATAAACATTTAGAGTCGTTTCTGTCGTAAGCTTACTAATCTGTTCTTCATTTACAGGCAAGCGTCCAGGCATAACTTTATCTGTAATTTTGAGAGCTGCCAAAAGCAACTGCTCCGGTATACTTAGAATTTTCCCATTATGGCCCAAAGCATGCCAGATCTCAGTCGACAAGTTTTTCATAGATATAGCCTCAGGATTAGCCACATTTAGAACGTATCTACCGCTAGATAATTTATCCATACAGCCTATAATTGCTTTTGCTAGATCGCGAGAATAAATAAGACTCTTCAATGTCTTTCCAGCTCCTATCTGCACATACCGTTTTTTACTAATCGTTTGTATCAGTTTAATCAAATTACCGCGATCTCCTTCCCCAAAAACCATCGCCGGCCGCAAATTAACAACACGACCAATATTTGTCGGCCTTTCTAATATTTGTTCGCAATTAATTTTTGATACTGCATATGGTGTTTCACCTTTTAGTGGCGCGTCCTCATCAACGGAAGAGAATGGTCCGTTACCATAGACAACAGAACTACTTAGAAAGATAAATGTACTAATTTCATTAGATTGTGCTGAGGTAAATAACTGATCTGTTGCTCTTACGTTCAACAACTCATAATCTTGATAAGGAGCGCTTGGTTTATGCACCAGTCCTGCTAAATGAATAACAGTGTCGCAGCCTTTAGTTAGATTGTAAGAATCTAAATCACTGCATTTAGTAAAGTCACATTCAATAATTTCAACTCGATTTAAATCAGTAAATTTATTAAACTTGACCCGCGCTTCTTTAGCATTGCGCACTTGTAACCGCAAACGGTAGCCGTTTTTAGTTAACAATTCATAAACGACAGCCTGCCCTATTAAACCAGTACTACCAGTAACCAGAATGTGGTTTCCATTTAGCATGATGACTTGTCTATTTGTCTTTCTTTTAAAGTTACTTTACCCGTCTTTGGCATTTGCGCTTTAATTAAATTGACCATTACAAAAATCAATGCGCGCAGTCGAATAGTTATATAAACCAATTGATTGAATATTGGCCAATAATCTTGGGCCAAATGTTTACGGTAAAACACTTCCATGCCTGCATGTAAATCGAATGTTGTACCAATAGGTCGCAGTCGACTAGCAGCACCATGGCTGTGATAAATTACCGCTTGCGGATTATAAAATACCTGCCAGCCCGCTTGTTTTATTCGCCAGCACCAATCTATATCTTCCCCGAACATAAAAATGTCTTCGTCCAATAATCCGATTTTGTCTATAACATTTTTTCTCACCATCATACAGCTACCTGATAATGCGTCTACTGATGCAGCTTTTTCTGGATCTATATAAGTCATATTATATTTTGCAAACAACGGATGTCCTGGAAATAATATACTCAGATAAGTAAGACGGAAAAAGGCTGCCGCTGGTGAGGGGAAAGCGCGTCTACAAGCCAATTGCAGAGTGCCGTCTTCATTTAGTATCTTTGGACCAACAGCCCCGCATTCTGGATTATTGTCTAAAAAAGCAGCTAATTTACTCACTGCATTATCTATTACGACTGTATCTGGATTAAGTAACAGAACATACTCACCCTTTGCTTTCGGAATAACTTGATTGCAAGCCTTAGAAAAGCCAACATTATCCTCGTTGACAAGAACATTGACATAGGAAAATTCATTAGACAATATAGAAAGCGATTCGTCGCCCGAAGCATTATCTACAACATAAAGTTCAAAAGAATCCTTATGCTCGTCATTACCTAATGCGTTCAGGCAACCTCTAAGCAATTCCGGCGTGCGCCAATTAACAATTACAATCGAAATCTTAGGCACATTTTCCTCTTAACCAAGTCCTGCTTGCTTTACATGTTCGAGAGCAACACGAATTAGCTATTATATACTGACCTTCTTCTATACCTACGGCTGAAAGAATCCGGTCTAAATCCACCGGACCTATTCTAGTTTACGCTTCTTTGTTTTACGGTCTTTGCTTGATTGTAGCGACTTTTTTGCCTCTTATTGAGCAATTGACCATAAACGGAGGTCTCATTAGAGCTATATTTAAGGGCAGTATCTAATTTTTCCTGGCTAGCGTACGGATGACCGTATGTAGCTACCGTCGGAGGTATGACTAGTGCCTGCGTCTGTTTACTGGTTAATTTACCGTATACGCTATCTTCATGTCGCGGCTTGACGGGTTGCGAATATCTAGCTTGCACTTCTGCCAAAGCCTTTGCAGAAAATGGAATATGTGTAGGCCTATTGTCTTGTGGTGCTGGCACATTGTACTTGTAGGCAGGTCCACCTGGGTTTCCCACCGCCTTATTGCCTGTTTGTCCATTGATTAGTTTTGTTGGTTCAGGTCCAATCTTGGCATAGCCCTGCTTATAAGAATAAATAGGATCCCAATGCCAGCGGGCCAAGTTGGGATTCGCTCTCACTAGCCCCTGCTCCCAGCCTTGCACTTGCTGTATACCTGTCGTTACCCGAACAATTGGCCTGCCCTGGCTTTTTGTATCGTTTCCAGCTATAGCAGGCCGCGCAGTGCTCCAAACAGTGCTAGTCATAAGGCTAGCACTTATGATTAATGACGAGTATCGTGTAGTAAAGTCCTTCATTGACAGGCCCCTCAATACAATTATTGCCTTTATCTGGATACAATCAAGTTAAAATCATCGTTTAACCCTATAAAAGCTTAAATATGCTCCATATCCAGGGCTGGCTACTCCAATTTATCGGCAAAATACACTCAAATCTGAATTTCTTTGGCGTAAAAATATAAACAAGCTCTATTTGTTTACGTTAAAACTACGAGCAAAAGAATAGTAGGCAGCCTCGTAATCCTTGCTGAGACTCCATGCAGAGATAAATGCATCTCCTGAAAACAGCCAAATTATCTTCGCTAAGATTATTATACTTTTCAAATATTTCCCACGTTAACTCCCTACAATTACCGTATTAACCTCACAAAAAAATCACCACTAACATTACTTCCGGCAGTTTTTCTATATTAACCAGAGATTTTAATTTCATCCTGCTTTTATTCCTTCCTTAACGCAGCCGCTGCCCTAACTTATGAAAGCTGCCAATAGATCTTTTTTGCGCTTACTATAACTTAAAAGTAATGTGTGTAAATGGTAATGAATCAAAGCAGTTTTCTTTTATCCACATTGATCGAAAAGTGCGATAATAGACTGCCTTTGTAGATTGTCAATTAAAACGTACAGCGTTTAATAAAGGAGCATTATGTCGCAAACACAAACCATAATGGACACATCTGTCCTGGATGAAATTGTTCAATGGATAAAGACTCTCAAAGACGTTGGTGTTTCGCCTGATACTGCTGCCAACGTAACAACCAAATTCTTCATAGCTACTAGTACTGTTGCAGAAGAGTATATAGATGAGGATGAAGATGAAGATTATTCTGATTACGACGAAGAATAATCAAACTGTCTTACCATCTTGCTGAGGCGCCAGAAGCGACACTTTGCATTGCTTATGAACCCTTATAAGCTTGTGTTTATTTATTGTTTAAGGCTTTTATTATTCTGGCTATCAGTCGGAAGTGCTCTTCCTCTCTGTGCTGCAGAACTAAGTTTGGTCACTAGCAGTGAGCATAAGACAGCACCAACGTCTGTCGAAGATATTGATATTGCCCACATTAAGAAGTTTCAACATCAGCTCTTAGAAGACCTAGGCAACAAAATTGAAGAGCACCCGGAAGTCGGCGATAATTATTTTCGGCGCGCCTTCATTTATTATCAGTTGAAAGAATACAAAGGTGCACTAAAAGATTGTCAGCAAGCAATGTCCTGCGGCCTCGATCATGCAAACATACACTTACTAAAAAGCGAGATTTTATTTGCCCAAAAAAATTATGGAGAAGCCCTCCCTGAGATTAATAAAACTATTGCTCTCAATTATATCAACGCAAAAATATACGCCTTAGCAGCCCAAATAAATGGTAATTTAAAAGAATATGCCGAAGCATTGCAATACTGCAGTAAAGCAATAGACTTGGAACCTAGCAACGCTCGCTATTACGAAATTCGTGCTGAGCTTGATTATAAAGTGGAACAATATCTAAGATGCATTAGAGATGCAAATAAAGCCATTGAGCTTGATCCAAACTTAGGCATAGCTTATTCAATTCGTGGTCAAGCTAATTATGCTGTCGGTGATCTCAAACAAGCGAAGTTCGACAAGAAAAAAGCCAAAGAGTTAAACTAAAGAAATGATCAAAAGTCGAGGAAATCAAAAATCAACTCTTAATCGATTTTCAATAAAACATCAAATTGATAACTTGATTCTCTTCACCAGTTGCGCTTGTCTTTCAGCCTGTGCAAATCAACAGCCCGATAAGGTTACTGTTTCTGCATCGGCTTTAAATCCTAATCGAATTTCTTTATCTAAACGGGCTCTTGATTCGGCCCAGCTTGAAATACTGACAGTCGAAAATCGGATTGATCAAGCAAAAATCATTACTACCGGCGAAATCAAAGCAGATGAAAACCGTGTCTTCCATATTAATTCAATTGTTGCCGGCAGAGTAATTGAGGACGATGTCACATTAGGCAAAACCATTAAACGCGGCGACCAACTTGCTGTTATTCAAAATTTAGAGGTTGCTCGCACTTATGGAGAATACATACACCAAGCACATCAAAATGAGGTCGACATTGCTCAAGTGCAAGCACGTCTGGATTTAGCCAAAAAAACAATGCAGCGCTTATCTCGTCTGAGCCAAGAAGGTATTGTCGCCGAAAAGGATTTATTGGCCGCTGAAAATCAACAAAAGATCTTAGAGATCGACCTTAAAGGTCTATTAGAACATCATCTTCATATAAGAGCTGAAGCTAAAGAATTGCTTGCTACATATGGCGTTTCGTTAGAAAAAGAAGAAAAGGGAGGAATGGAACATATAAACTCAGGTAGCCCCATAGTCGCTCCTAAGAGTGGTGTTGTTATTCAAAAAAATGTCACTGTCGGCGACGTAGTATCGCCAAGTCAAGTCCTCTATGTAGTAGCAGATTTATCGCAAGTTTGGTTAGATGTAGCCGTTTACGATAAGGACTTGCAAAAAATAAAAGAAGGACAATTAGTAACCTTCCGCAGCGATAGTCTGCACGGAGCAAAATTCACTGGCAATATTAGTTATATTCAACCGTTAGCTGGCGACACAACAAAGACTTTTCTCGCTCGGGTTATCTTGCCCAATCAAAATATGAATCTTAAGCCTGGCATGTTTGGTCAAGCAGAAATCAGCGGCAGCAGCAGCCAAGAATATCCTTATTTATATGATCGATCATTGCAAAAATATGACAATGAGACATTTGCTTTTATTAGACATGATGATGGTATTTTTGAAAAGCGTTCAGTTTCATTAGGCGATAGAGTAGGTGATGGTTATATGATTCGAGACGGCATAAGTGCTGGCGACGAAGTGGTGGGTAGCGGCAGTTTTAAACTCAAATCTGAATTATTGAAATCTAAGATCAGCACCGAAGATTAATATGGAAAGTTTTTTTGCTAAACTCACTCGCTTTAAATCTTTAATTTGTCTTTTGTTCTTATTTTTCGTAAGTGCTGGCATTTATAGCCTTTTCCATTTACCTATCGATGCTTTTCCCGACCTAGCTAATAATCAGGTGCAAATATTCACCGAAGCACCGGGAATGGGGCCGATTGAAATCGAACAATTAATTACTATTCCGCTAGAGTCAACTATGAACGGACTACCTTCCGTTCAGCAAATTAGATCAATATCGAAATTCGGCTTATCTGTAATCACAGTTGTTTTTCCAGACAGTCTAGGCACTTATTTCCCGCGCCAGCTAGTTTTCGAACGTTTGCAAGCAGCTCATTCACGCTTGCCCGAAAGAGTAGAATCCCAGTTGGGACCGGTGAGCACTGCTATGGGTGAAATTTATCAGTACGTCTTAGAAAGCTCCGCACACTGGCCAACACAATTAAAAACAATCCAAGAATGGGATATTAAATACGCCTTGCGTACTGTACCTGGCGTTGCCGAAGTAAATACTTGGGGTGGTCTCACTGACGAATTCTTAGTTACAATTCTGCCCGCTAAATTACAGCTATACGGAATTACCATCAAGGAAGTTCTGGAAGCACTTAAGGATAATAACGAAAATTTTGGCGCCGGCATTATCAACCACGAGAGTGAGCAATATATAGTGCGCGGCATAGGCAGAGTAGCCTCAATAAGTGATATAGAAAACATAATTGTCAAATCTGCCAATGGCGTACCCATTTATATAAAAAGCTTAGGTGTTGTTAGTCATGGAGCCGAATTACGCCAAGGTGCAGCCACCAAAGACGGCTTGGGAGAAGTTGTCGTGGGCTTAGTAATGATGCTAAAAGGCGAAAATAGTCAACACGTAATTAGCAAAGTAAAAGAAAAGATCGCAGAAATTACACACAATCTTCCTGAGGGAGTAACCCTTAAACCATTTTACGACCAATCTAAATTAGTAGAACAAACTATTGATACAGTACGCATAAATCTATTTGAGGGGGGACTGCTTGTTATAGCCGTGCTTTTTCTTACTGTCGGCAATATTCCAGCCGCTCTTATAGTAGCTTCTATTATCCCTCTAGCAATGACATTCTCTTTCTTAGGCATGCGTTGCGCCGGAATTACGGCCAATATTATGAGTCTGGGCGCAATTGACTTTGGCATGATTGTAGATGGTGCCATCGTGATGGTCGAAAATATTTTGCGCAATTTAAACGATAAAGAGTTAGAACATTTAAGCAAACAGCAAATAATCGAGAAATCAGTAAGCGAAGTATCTAGGCCAATTTTGTTTGGAATATTGATTATTACTGTTGTCTATATTCCTATTTTATGCCTGGAAGGCATCGAATACAAAATGTTTTCACCCATGGTAATCACGGTATGCTCCGCTTTACTAGGCTCACTCTTATTGTCTTTATTACTAATACCTGTGCTCTGCATATTTTTTCTTAAACGAAACACCAAGGAAAAAGAGACGTTTATTATCAGCTCTGCGAAAAAGTATTATACGAAACTACTTGATATAGCCCTCGATCACAAGCGCACAACAATAAACATATCCTTGTCCTTACTAAGCTTAAGCACATTTTCTCTGTTCTTTATTGGCACTGAATTTGTACCTAAACTAGACGAAGGGGATTTATTGCTAGAAGTCAAAGAATTCCCTAGCATTTCGTTACCAGCAGCCATAGACACAGCTACTCAAATAGAAAGAGTGATCAAAAAATTTCCCGAAGTAAAAACGGTTGTCTCTCGTTTAGGCAGACCGGACTTGGCAACAGACCCAATGGGAGTTTATGGCACTGATTGTTTTATTATCCTTAACCCAAAAAATTCTTGGCCTTTGGGTATGAATAAAGAACGCCTCACGGAAGAACTGCGGAAAAACTTAAATGATACTATACCCGGTGCAAACTTTAATTTTTCTCAACCCATCGCAATGCGTGTAGACGAGCTTGTCTCAGGTGTGCGTTCAGATTTAGCTGTAAAGATCTTCGGAGATGATGTCGATTATTTGCAACAAAAAGCGCAAGAAGTTCAAAATACTATTGCTAAAGTAAAAGGAGCTATTGACTTACAGGTAGAGCGACTAACTGGCAGCGCACAAATAGAGATACTGCCGGATAGGATAAAAATGGCTCGTTACGGAGTCAATATAGCCGAGATTCGTACCTTGTTGCAGACTGCTATTATTGGTGTAGCAGAAACACAGGTAATTCAGGGTAGAAAGCGCTTTAATATACGAATTCAATTTCCCAAGGGTATGGGACTTGAACCCTCGGATGTGGGCAATTTATTGATCCAGGGCAGCAATAACAAACTTGTACCACTCAGTCAGGTAGCAGACGTAAAACTCGCTCAAGCTCTTGAAACTATAAACCGTGAATTTGGACAACGTCGCATCGTTGTTCAATGCAACGTGCGCAATCGTGATTTAGGTTCATTCGTTGAAGAGTGCCAAGCCAAAATCAGCCAATCGGTTTCGCTGGATAAAGGCTATCGTATAACTTGGGGCGGACAATTTGAAAATCAACAACGGGCTATGAACAAATTCATTTTTGTCGTACCTCTTTCAATTTTTATTATTTTTACTTTGCTGATTTTTACTTTTCATTCGGCTAGACAAGCTCTTATAGTACTTTTAAATGTACCCTTTGCTCTTATAGGTGGTGTCTTTGCCCTTTGGCTTCGGCATATGTATTTAAGTGTACCTGCCTCAATAGGTTTCATTGCTCTTTTTGGCGTAGCAGTTTTAAACGGCCTAGTATTAGTTTCCTATATAAACAAATTGGTTGAGCAAGGATTACCTATTCATCAAGCTGTTAAACAAGGCTCTCTAGCTCGCTTGCGTCCAGTGATCATGACCGCTCTTGTGGCAGCGCTGGGTTTTCTGCCCATGGCCTTATCACAAGGATCAGGAGCTGAAATTCAAAAGCCATTGGCTACGGTGGTTATAGGTGGTCTATGCACATCTACTTTGCTCACTCTTTTAGTCTTGCCTGTGGTATACGAATGGGCTTTCTCTAAAAACAAAGTTTTATCAAATTGAGCATTTCTGATAATAGATAAAGAGGAGTTTCACAAGTCTTGCCAACTCAACACCTGCTCTAAAAACTTGACAAATAAATCTATTTCTTCCTCTGTGTTGTATATGTGCAAACTCACTCTAATATAGTCAGCCTCCTCGCTATGCTTGGTCGCCAAGCAATGGTCTCCACTTCGTACCTGAACACCACGTTGGTCTAAATATTGAGCCATATCAGAGGAAGATATTCCAGAAAATCTAAAGCTTATTATGCCAAACCCTTTTGCACAATTGTAATTATTTACGCCCGGTGCAAACTCTATTGTTGGAATGACCCTTAGCTTTTCATACAAAAAACGAGTTAGGTAAGACACATGCGTTTCTATATTTTTCATACCGATTGATTCTATAAATTCTACAGCTGATTTCAGCGAATAAATCGCGGGCAGGTTTAAAGTGCCGCACTCTAAAATTCCAGCTAAAGTGGATCTGTCAATTTTCATTTCGCCATCAACTATTGTCACCGAACTTTTGGAACCAATCCGCGCTGGATAAAGTTTTTCTCTTATTTTGGGATTTACCCATAGAACACCTATACCGTTGGCTGCAAACATTTTATGTCCAGAGAAAGAAATAAAATCTACTGCTAATTGATCCGTGTCAACGACAGTGTGTCCAATACTTTGACTAACGTCAAGAGATATTAGTGTATCGTCTGGCAATTGTGCTCTGATCTCTGCCAAATCCTTTCCATCCCACTCTAATCCATAAAGATTATGAATATGCGTCATAGCCACAAGACGAGTGCGGGGAGTTATTTTTTCACAAATGCTTTTTCGATCGTAGATTCCTGAATAATGTATGGGAAAATGCACAATTTCAATATGTTTGCCAAAAAGATTCAAATGCAGTTTCAAATTAATCCATGGTAATATCGCCGATTGGTGGTCTTCTAGGCAAAGCATTACTTCGTCTCGGTCATTTAAATTATGTAGTCCCCAGGCTAGTGCCACAAGATTCAGACTATCGGTGGCGCCGGAAGTGAAAGCTATATCAGTAGCCTCTCCATTTATGAGCCTTGCTATTGTCGCGCGGGTTATTTCTACTTGCTGATGTAATTTGCTCGATAAAGAATACGCGGCTCGATTAGCATTTACGCAGTACTGCATATAGAATGAGTTCATTGCATCGATTACTTGCTGCGGCTTTTGTGTTGTTGCCGCATTATCAAAAAAGATAGTGCCAGTGTTCTCCTTAATCGCGGGAAACTGTTTTCTGATTGAGCTAAAGCTCGACGCGTGCACACTACTTGGCGGAGTAAACACACATTCATTCTTAAGAAGCTGATTATTCACATTGACCATTATTTAAACCCTGCCACGGGCTGTTTTGCTTTATCGTTTGCCAGATTTAAATGAGTGCACGTAGCATGATAATTCCTCCACTCAGCAAAACCGCCTTTAAGGCTCCAAGCAACAAAACCTTTCCTGTTAAAGTATGCAGCAAATCTTTTTGATTGTTCTCCAATTGGACAAACAAAAAGTATTTTTTGATCCGCAGCAGTCGGCATCCCCCATTTGAGCAACTCTTCTAACGCATCAGCAGGAATATTTATTGATTGATGTATGTGTGTACTCTTATAGGCTAACTGCCCCCGAATATCAATAATTAAAGGTCGTGGCATTTGATTAAGCCATTGCAGGGCCAGATCAGGTGAGATCTCAGGACTTTCTTTGCTTTCAGCCACGCTTATATCTGAAAGTCCAGATTTCTTTTCTGCCAAACCGAACAATCGCGGCCTATATTTCTGAAGATAAGACAAATACCATTCCACTCGATCACAAACGATAAATACTACGTTTTTCTCTGTTTCTAATTCTTCATCAATCTCTTGGAAATATTTCAGTACAGCTGCCAAGCTAGCACCACCTGTGGGCCCAGCAAGAACTCCGCAGGAACGGATTAGGGTTAACATCGAATCAATAGATTCATCAATTTTCACTTCGATAATAGTATCGTAAAAACTATTATCAAAAAGCCCCACTTCGTACATTTCATCTACATTTCGTATGCCTGGTAAAGATTCTCCCTTTGCACATATCACACCAATATTTTTAAGATTAGCATTCTGCTCTTTCAGACGCATTCCAGTCCCTCTTGTAGAACCAGTTGTACCAAGACCGCCAAAGAAGTAATCAACCCGCGCTAAATCTTTGACAATTTCTTCTCCGGTCATGAGACTGTGTGCTTCTAGATTTTTCAAATTTGTATATTGTGAGGTGTGAAAATATTTGTCTGGAGCACTGTTGATTATCTGCTCTACTATAAATTGTGGATCATTAGGATCTGTTGGATCTAGACACTGAGACTGTCCTGGCAGCTCTTCGATATCAATACCAATTAATTGCAATATTTGCCTTACTTCGCGTACTTGAATGCGATTAGTCACTATCTTGAACGGTATCTTATGCATGGACAGAATCATCTGCAGTGCTTTCGCCGTATTGCCGCTCGAAGATTCAATTACAGTCTGTGATTTAGTCTTGATATCGTCTAAATCATGGCGCAACATATTCCAAGCGGTTTTATCTTTTACGGAGCCGAAGGGATTAAGCAGCTCAAGCTTGGCAAAAAGATTGACATTTTTTAAACCATGTACGGAAGGATCGATCTCAAGCAACGGTGTATTACCAATTAATTGCGTTACATTTTTGACAATCATCAAAACCCTCCAACAGACCACGGTAAGTAATTCTCATCCCGCGCCCAAATAAATCGTCCATTATCTTTGTAAACTGTAACTTTGGAGGCCACTGGTTGCATGATCGATTCAGAGGCACTGAAGTCCATAAAGTATCCGGCAGTATTTGGAAAAACTACAAGATCACCAGTTTGCGGCAACTTATCCACAAATGTTTGATGTCTATAAATTACATCGCTCTCTAAACACAGGTTACCAGCAAAATAAACAGCCATTGGACTAACCAGATCAATATTGCCGGGATTCTTATATAGGATTATTGGATCAACAAAAAATTCTTGATCTAAAAAACACAAATCTTGCCGCTTCATTTCCAAACAGACAAGATTTTCACCTTGACTTGATTTACGAATTGAAATGACTCGTCCAACCGTTAATCCAACTTGATTTACTAGCGATCGCCCTGGCTCAAGCCAAAGTTGAATACCATTGTCTCTAAGAAAATTACCGATCTGAGCATTATTGCGATTAGGCAAATTCTGTTTTAATAATGCCTCTAAAAACTGAGCGCCTGTCAGAGAATCATAATAGCTATATATATTTAGACCGCCTCGTAGGGCATTCTTTTCTGCTTTAAGCCCGAATGAATTATTTTGCCATGTTATTGGCCTTCTATGCCCAAGAACCGCTTCGCGCAAAGCAGTGGTATAAGCGTCCCAATCTGATTGATAGGCTAAATAATTTAGTTTAAAACCGCCACCTATATTCAATATAGAAGGCTGTAAACCAATTGCAATAGCTCGTTCAAAGATTTCTAAACATACTTCAATCGCCGCAGCTTTTTCTAATAGACTGACTGTATCTAAGTGAAAGGCCAAACCAAGTAAATTTATTTTTTTACTTTGCAATATCAAATTCAAAGCATCATCAATCTCCCAAGAACATATACCAAAACGACTTGTTTTGTTTGAATATCGACTATTATTTCCGAAGTCCGACAAACGTAATAGAATCTGCGTCCGACTAGAATAATTATATTTTTCCTTTAGTCGAATTATTTCCTCCAACTCGACAATGCTATCAATATTAATTACGATATTATGCGATAAAGCTAGAGCCAAAAACTCTGCGTTTTTAGGTCCGGTGGCCTCGATTCGTTCTGCTGCAAATCCACAAGCGAGAGCATGTTTTAATTCGGCTGCGGATGCCACATCTATACCGACATCCTCTAATGACAGCCTCTTTAAAATACTGTCGGATCGGTTGGTTTTGTGAGCAAAAAATATTTTTCCCGACAAAAAATAACTCTTAAGTATTTTCTGAAAAGCATGTACATTATCTTGCAATAAATCCGGTAAGAGTATATTTAAAGGACTGCCGAAACCTCTAACCAACTCAAATACAAATTCTTTGTCTGCCAAGAATTTTTCAACCTCAGAATTAAGATTCGCTTTCAGTTTTAAAGCTAAATCAGCAGAACCATCTGCTGGCAATGTACTAAGATCATCTGGCAATAATTGTTTAAGCATAAATCAATTCCTTACAAGTTCTTTTACTGTTGAAACATCTTTTGCTAGCACATTTTGGTATTTGAAATTGGGATCGAGATTGTCGGATAAACTAGTGCCGTAGTAGGCGTCGTACCACTCGAGAGAATTTTTCTTATGCACAGTCTGAAGAGTAGCCAAATACGCTTCCCAATTTCTAATCTGCTTTTTCCACACTTCCAGAACAGTGTCGAAAACATCATACTGTTGCATGGCAAAGGAAGATAAAGCTCCCCGATTACCTTGTTCGAATTCCTTTAAATGCTTAGAATAGGGAATTAAACCGAGGAGCTTTTCCTTATCCACAAATTTTTCTACAAATTGCCTATCTAAATCACCGTCTACTTTATTGGCAATCACAAAAGTCTTTCCGTTCAGCTTTTCCGACAAGCGAATAAAATCTTGATAGACTTTGATAGATTTTTCAGTCGGCTCAACCACAAACACATTCATGTCATAGACAAATGCTAATGAGGTGGCCACATTATCTGTACCAGCATTCGTATCAGCCACGACATAGTCTTGTTCTCCATCAAGAAGATGATGAAAAACCATAGCTAAAACACCAAGTTTAGAATGATAACAAGATGCCCCCACATCTTCCTGCTGGTAAGTTCCTACAGTTAAAAGTGAAAGACCATTTGTATGCAAACCACTTGAGACAATAAAGGGATCTTCTTTTGCCACTCTAATAAAATTAGAATTAAGAGAAGGAGGAGTGCTACTTATCAAAGGACGACCGGCCAAATCAGTTCTCTTTCCCATTAAATAAGAAGTGATTTCAGAAGCTTTCTCACCCAAATCGTATTGCTGTCCAGCAAAATTATTTATTTGCAGAGCATCTTTAAGATGAATATTTACATCAGCATCGATTGCTAAAACATAAGATGTCTTCGTCATAAGGTATCGGATAAAGCCTGCCGCTGTTGTAGTTTTACCAGCACCACCTTTGCCAAAAAAACCTATACGCATAATCAATCCTCCATATCCAAACAAAGTTATTCCAAAATGATAACCGTTTTCATTTTCATTTCAAGAGAAATTAGCGAATATTTATAATTTGTGCAGCGGATTTGCTTTAATGCGCTATAGCCCTAGCCACAGCAAAGGCAACACCTGCCGCCAAACTACCAATAAATAAAGTTTGCAAAGCGCTAACCAATGGCCGATTACCAGTGAATCTGCCTTTTACATAACCAAATACAGCCAAAGCAATGAGTGTAACTAAACAAGAGAAGCTCAAAGCCAAACGAACGTCACCTAGCATCATATACGGCAGCAAAGGAATTAAACCACCAACAACATAAGACAGAGCAATAGTAAAAGCACTTGTCCTTGCTCGTTTGGGGTTAGGCTCGTCGATTCCCAGTTCAAAACGCATCATAAAATTGACCCACGCTTTTGGATCGTTCTGGAATTTCTCTAAAACTGGCACTATGTCCTTTTCCTCCATGCCGTATGTTTTAAATATTTCTTCTACCTCGCGTCTTTCTTGTTCAGGCTTTTCGTTAATTTCTTGCATTTCGCGCTGCATCTCATTCAAATAATGATCACGATCACTTTTTGCTGCCAAATAGCCTCCCAGTCCCATAGCAATAGCCCCGGCTGCTACTTCCGCTAAACCGCCTACAACAACGAGGCTAGAGCTAGCTAAAGCGCCTGACAAGCCTGCAGCCAGAGCAAAAGGCACAGTCAAACCATCTGACATGCCAATTACAATGTCTCTTACTACTTCACCGGCAGTAAAATGCTTTTCTACATGTTTAGTTATAGGCATAATATATTCCGGTAATCGCCGAGACTACTGGCTGACCAATTTTACTTTTGACTCTCGACAGAACTTCTATTTCACTTCGCCTGTACAGAAGGGGGAGTCGTTTCGATAAAGGTTACCTTTGCTTGGCCATTACGAACCACTTCTACACCTTTGCTGGCCTTTACAGTAGCATTTTCAAAAGCTTCGACCACACAATTATCTTTGGCTGTTATTTGACTATTTTCATAAGCTTTCACAGTTACAGAATCGTTGGCGATCACCACAGAGTCCCCGTGAGAACGAATAACAGCATTGCCATGAGCCTCTACATTGACGTCATCCCAAACAATCACTGAAGCATCATCAAAAGCGCTCACTTTAGTGTCCCCTTTGGCAAACAAGGTTACATTCCCATGTACCGAGACAACGGTGTCATCTTGAGCATAAATAGTAGCACTGCCAGAACCATCTATCACCGCTTTGTTCACGGCAAAAACTCGAGCATTATCTGTGGCTTTTACGTGAACCCTAGCATTGGCATGTACAACACAATTGCCATGTGCTTCGACAATACAATCACCATAAGCAAAAACTTCTGCATTGTCATAAGCAGAAACCTGTGCTCCATCATAAACGTCGAGTTTCCCGGTTTGGGTGACAACGGCACTACCACCGTGCATTTCGTGGCGATCGCTAGTAAATAATTGGGTCCGTTCCTTAGCCAAACAAGGGTTTGCAATAGCTAAAAGAAAACCACCTAATAAAGCTAAGAATATAACTCTCATGTTTCCTCTGTCAATTTTTATTCTGCAATTTGCCTTGAAGAGTCATATGCTGCATGTTTTTTAGTTCTCTTACTCTCAAAAGCTCCGACCCTTTTGCTAAGGTTTATTTAGCGCTAATTTTTGCATAGTAACAACCGATAAGCAAACTTTATCAATTGAATTGCCAAGCTATCTTACGAAGAAAGTATATATTTTTCAAATATCAGTGATCAGCGAGCATTTTCAATGATAGTCTATGCCTGACTAATT
>JABDBL010000006.1 GCA_013288645.1 Candidatus Melainabacteria bacterium | reverse complement strand
CTGTTTCCACAGATAGCGTATACAGCCATCGCGCCTGGATTAACACCCCCAGTGATAAAGGTGGTCTTGGATCACTTAAATACACACTGGCTTCAGACATCACCAAGGATGTAAGTCGCGATTATGGCGTACTCATGGAAGATAAAGGCATTGCTTTGCGTGGTCTATTCATTATTGATCCAGACGGCAATCTTCAATATCAGGTAGTACACGCTCTCAACGTTGGTCGCAGCGTAGACGAAACATTGCGCGTTCTAGAAGCAATAAAAACCGGCGGTCTTTGCGGCGCTGATTGGAAACCTGGTCAAAAACCTCTTACAGTTTAATATCGCTAGTTACTGAACTGAACAAATAATTAAAGGGCAACGAAGTATTAATTACCTCGTTGCCTTCATATTTATAAAAACAATTCGCCGCAAGCGATACAATATCCTTAATAACTTGAAGGAGCATAATTATGCCTTTACGCATGGATAGCAAATTGCCTTCTTTAGAAGGAGGCACAAATTGGTTCAATTCAACACCATTAACCAATGAAGATTTTGCTGGTCATCCTGCTTTAGTTCATTTTTGGGCTATAAGCTGCCACAGCTGTAAGGAATCCTTGCCAGATGTCAATCGCTGGCTAGACACATATGCGCCGCAAGGATTGAAGATACTTTCTGTCCACATGCCTCGGCAAGAAAGTGATACCAATGTTGAAGCTGTGACCGAAGTAATAAAAGAATATGGAATGAAACAACCGTGTGTTATCGATAATTGGCACAGTATTACTGATGCTTTTGAAAATAAATACGTTCCTGCTTTCTATTTATTCGATACTGAGGGCAAATTACGTCACTTTCAAGCTGGTGAAAAGTCTGCAAAAATGGTAGAGCCCGTTATTCAGAGAGTATTAGCTCAAAAAGAAACCGCTTCTGCTTAGTCCTATATCAACCTCTACTAAACTAGGACCAAAGTTAATAATGTCAGAAGCAGTTCAAATAAAAAAATCACATCGTTTATTCGAGCGCGCAAAGCAGGTAATACCTGGTGGAGTTAATTCTCCTGTTCGATCTTGTTTAGCTGTCGGTATTACCCCTGTATTTATAAAAAGCGCTGACGGAGCATATTTATATGATGTTGATGGCGAATCTTATATAGACTACGTTGGTTCCTGGGGTCCTATGATATTAGGACACAAGCATCCTTATGTAATGGAAGCACTTGAACATGCTATTGCGCATGGTACCAGTTTTGGTGCACCTTGTCCTGCGGAAGTCGAGATGGCAGAACTTATCTGTAAAACAATAGAGAGCATTGAAATGGTGCGCATGGTTAATTCTGGCACTGAAGCAACTATGTCCGCCATTCGCCTTGCAAGAGCCTATACCAATAAGTCGATAGTGATTAAATTCGACGGCTGTTACCACGGACATGGCGATAGTTTTTTAATTAATGCCGGTTCTGGATTAGCAACTTTGGGTATTGCTAGTTCACTTGGAGTGCCAGAAGCTATAGCCAAACTTACTATTTCTTTGCCTTACAATAATCTGGAAGCTGTTAAAACAGCCTTTAAAGAACACAAAAACATAGCAGCCATAATCCTTGAACCGATTGTGGGTAATGCTGGTTTGATATTACCTAAAGCAAAATTTCTTGAAGGGCTTCGAGATCTTTGCACTGAAAATGGTGCTTTGCTAATATTCGACGAAGTCATGACCGGTTTTCGAGTGTCTAAAGGTGGCGCCCAAGAATTATATAAAATCAAACCGGATTTGACCTGTCTAGGGAAAATCATCGGTGGCGGCCTACCTGTGGGAGCTTATGGTGGCAAAAAGGAAATTATGGAAATGATTGCACCAATAGGAAAAGTTTATCAAGCTGGCACATTGTCTGGCAATCCGTTAGCAATGGCAGCAGGATTAGCACAATTAAAATTGTTGCAATCACCCTTGACTTACAAAATGTTAGAAAGCAATACTAATCGTCTTACCGAAGGACTAAAAGCAATTAAGTCAAAGAAGGTACCCTTGCAAATAGCGCACACAAATGGCATGATTACAGTATTTTTCACTAAAGAACCAGTAACAGACTTCGAAAGCGCCAAATCATCAGATACAGAGATGTTCGCTAAAGTTTGGCGTCATCTTATAAAAGAAGGTATTTATTGGCCACCCTCTCAATTTGAAGCTGCTTTTATCTCAACCGTACACAGCAAACACGATATAGATAAAACCATCCAAGCCTTCGAGACTGCTGTAGCAAATTTGTCCTAATAATCTATACCCCCTAACCGAAAAGAGAAAGGGGAGATCGATAAGATTGAGAAAACCACAAATTACCTAATCCAATATTTTCAAATTAAGAAGTTTGTTATGGATTTTCTGAATAAACTCTTTAGAGTATTTTCCAGAATCTTCGTTGTCTTGTAAATGGTGTTGTCCCCTCCCAATACAAGTCTTGGTAAATTCATTCAACCTGTTTTTTTGAACATATTTTGAAATGTCTGCGTCTGTAATATAGCTATTTTTGTCTTTAATTAAAGTGAAATCCCGAATTAATTTTGCAAGACCTTCTATTGCATAAGGCAGTTCACGCAGATCCTCAATATCATTGGCAGAGATACCATTATCATTTAATTCTCCATCATTATGCAGATCTTTGATTTGTTGTTGCATGCCTTCGGTGCTCTCTAGTTTTGCCAACTTCGAAGCAGCAACCACCAACTTACTATCACCTTTTGGTTGCCCTACCTCATCTATTCTAATCGCTGTAGGTGCGCCTAAGCCACTGCCGAGTCCTTTTGCTACATCTAAAGGATTGACAGCAACGGGTTCGGATTTTCTATCCGGCGCTTTCTGCTCACCCTTCTCCCCTTTTGCTGTGCTTTTTGCTTTTGGCTCGGCTGATGATTCTTTTTGTTTCCCAGACTTGGCAGTGTTTGACTTAGAATTATTGTCTTGATTACCTTGAGAAGGAGCAAAAGTAATTTTCGTCTCTTTAAGTATCTTTTCAGTCTGCTTAGCAAGACGATCTATCGCATCTTTTAAATCGTTTCTCAACTTATTCCCGGTTTGAGAACCAGCATGAACTTCCCCTGGATTCACCAGCCCATCTTGATTGGTATCGCGGTGTTCTCTTATCTGGTCTAAGGCGTCTGCTAGAACTTGATTGTTATTAACTTTTCTATCAAAAACTTCATCGCGCAAAATATTTGCCGCAGTCTGCTTAGGTTGGCCTGGCATTTTGAGATCTCTTGTTTTTGAATCATCAACACTAAAATCTGCCACATTTCCTCCTCGCTTAGCCCCTTGTCAGAGTACCTGTTACAAGACTAAAGTAAGTTCGTGAGGTTTTTGTGAGCCGAGAAAGCACTAAATCTTTTTAATAAATGTCGTTGTCTCAAGCGGACACAGCAAACACGCTATAGACAAACCATTAAAGCTTTCGAGACAGCTATAACAAATTTGTCCTCATAACCATCTATGGTACAAAAGCTACTGTAAGAGCATGCACTGACTGAGCACCGCCTGCAAAAGAAGCCTGAGCGCAATTAACCAGAGTTGCTCCTGAGGTGCAGACATCATCAATTAGAATAACCGTTTTATCTGCAAATACATTGGCTGTCACCGCTTTAAAAGCACCAGCTACATTGCTCGCTCGCTGAGATTTGGACAATGTTTGTTGTGATTTTGTGTTTTTGATGCGGCTAATAACTCTTCTTTCTAGTTTTATAGATGTTAGTTGGCTAAAATGGCGAGCGATTGCTTCAGCTTGATTGAAACCGCGTTCATGCAAGCGTTTTTTATGCAGAGGCACAGGAACAAGACACAAAGAATCTATGTCATCAAATTCTGTAATTTCTTCTCTGAGCAATTGCCATGCCTCATACATCAAACAGGCTAAATCTTTAGCTAAAAGAACATCCTCACTATATTTAAGGCTATAAATAAGGCTCTGTATCGGTTCCATAAACACAGCAGCACTGCCCACCAAGAATTCAGCCAATTCATCCATACCTTCTGCGCATCTAACGGTTTGATGTTTTCTCAAAACTGCCTGAAAGCTAGACAAATCCGGTAAACAGAATTGACAGATTACATCCGAAACAACTTCCTTATGACCAATGAAATATCTCGCCGGCGGGCGATAAGAATCAAAATCCATTTTTTCAATTAAGGGATGAATCATTCGTTTGCACAGACGGCACTTTTCTTGCAAAAGCAAATATTTCCATTCGTCAAATAATTGTTGGGATTTTCGCTCTAGATCCAAAAGCATATTACTCATCATTGCCACTTAAATCTCCCTACTCTTAACAATACATAAGACTCATTTGAGCGAAAAAAGTTCAATCTAAATCTAACAACTTGATAAACGTAGCTTTGGACAACGCCACTCGTTAAACAGCACTTGTGTGAGATTATATGAAATGGGATAATGCAAATCTTGCATTACTCATCAAATGGAGCAGAATTGATGACTGTCAATACCATTAGCAAAAATGTGGAAACTATCCGCAAGGCTGAAAAATCTTTAGCTGAAGCTTTTGAACAAATAGACGAAATCTCTTTATCTAATCAAAGACGCGTTTTACAAGCTTTCAAAAACAATCGCTTGAGTGAAATACATTTTGCCGAACGAACTGGCTATGGTTTAGGTGACCCCGGCCGAGAAGTTATTGATAATATTTATGCTGAAGTAATGCAAGCTGAGTCTACCGCTGTGCGGCTGCAATTTGTTTCAGGCACACATGCAATAGCCTGTGCATTATTTGGCAATTTGAGAGCCGGTGACAGAATGGTATCACTGACAGGCCGCCCTTATGATACTCTCCAGCCCGTCATTGGACTAAGTAATCCCCAAAAATCGAATTCAAGTATCCCGCATCAACAATCATTAATTGGATCGGGTGTTCTCTATGAAGAAATAAAATTCAGTGACGCAATGAATCTGATTCGTGACCAAACATCGGAAAATTATCCAAACTCCTGCGAATTAACAGTAAAACAATTGTCATCATCACTAAAACACATATCATCATTGCTTGAAAAACCAACTAAATTAATTCATATACAAAAAGCTCCCGGCTATGATTCTGAGCGGCGTGCAATAACAAATGAAGAAATAAATAGACTCTGCCAAATTGTCCGTCGATATCGATCCGACGTAATAATTATGGTCGATAATTGCTATGGCGAGTTTGTAGAATTAAACGAGCCGCCAGCGTGCGGAGCAGATTTAATCGCTGGCTCGTTAATTAAGAACCCCGGTGGTGGATTAGCTATTACAGGTGGCTATATAGCCGGTAAAAGTGATCTAGTCGAACAAGCTTTAGTAAGAGTAACCGCACCCGGATTAAAAGGACAATTGGGTCTGCTTTATAACCAAAATCGACTTATTTTACAAGGCTTATTTATGGCTCCTGCAATTGTTGCTAATGCCGTCAAAGGTGCCATGCTCTCTGCCCTGGTATTGCAAGAAGCAGGATATTTAGTAAATCCCAAACCATTTATTAAACGCTCAGATATAGTGCAAACAATCGAATTTGGTACTGCCGAAAAACTAGTCCGTTTTTGCCAGGCAGTACAAGCTTCTTCACCCGTTGATTCTTATGTAATTCCTGAACCAGGCGATATGCCTGGCTATACAGATCAGGTAATTATGTGTGCCGGTACTTTTCATCAGGGGGCTACTATTGAATTATCCGCCGATGGGCCTATACGTCCTCCTTTCCGAGCATATCTACAAGGTGGATTAACTTATCAACATGTAAAATGTATGCTTGAAAACGTTCTTGAATACCTTAACTAAGAAATAGATAACGGCTTAGTCTTAAAAATAGCCTAAACATTTGTTCATTGCCTTTTCCAAGCCCTCTGCATTCTTCTAAAATTACTTTAGTTCTTGTAAGGAAGTCATTTTGTTTGCGCCAACACCTGTGAAACAGATTAAACGAAAAGAACGCTCGATTAACCGAGGTAACCTCAAAATATTCTCCGGCACAGCCAATCCTAAATTGGCTCAAGAAGTGGCCGATTATCTGGAACTAAGCCTAGGCGCTATTAAAATCTCACCTTTTTCAGATGGCGAAATCTATGTGCAAATTCAAGAAAGTGTCAGAGGCGAGGATTGCTTCCTTATCCAGCCAACTTGCACACCTGTAAACGAAAATCTAATGGAATTGCTCATCTTGTTGGATGCTTTAAAGCGCGCTTCTGCTGGCAGAATAAATGTTGTAATGCCTTATTATGGTTATGGCAGGCAAGACCGTAAAGCAGCTGGACGTGAAGCCATTACAGCTAAGCTTATAGCCGACTTGCTAACCACGGCAGGAGCTGAACGTGTATTAATCCTAGATTTGCACGCTCCTCAGATCATGGGCTTTTTCAATATCTTAGTTGATCATGTGTATGCTAGCCCAGTACTACTTGAGCACATTCGCTCTCATAACTTAGAAGATGTTGTTATGGTTAGTCCAGATGTGGGCGGTGTGGCTCGCGCCAGAGCCTTTGCCAAGCGACTTAACGATTCGCCAATTGCTATTATTGATAAACGTCGTAGCCAGCCTAATGTAGCCGAAGCCCTTAATATCGTTGGTGAAGTTAAGGACAGAATAGCCATTATGGTTGACGATTTGGTCGATACAGCTGGCACACTAGTGCAAGGCGCTGAGTTACTTAAAAAAGAAGGCGCCAAAGAAATATATGCTTGCGCAACTCATGCAGTGTTATCCGGACCAGCTAATGCTCGCATCGACGCTTCCCCAATTAAACAGTTGATTGTTACTAATTCAATTCCTCACGACCCCGATAAAATATCCAAAAAAATTGTGCAATTGAGCGTAGCTAAATTACTTGGCGAATCAATCGCTCGTATTCATGATGACTCATCGATCAGTGAATTGCTCACTAAATACGAGTCTGTTTAAATGAAGCTCTCCACCTAGTCTATCCTAGTTAGTGTTTGCGGAATAACATTTATGCTTATCTCAACTTTCCCAGTTGGACCTTTACAGTGTAACTGCTCAATAATTGCTTGTCCTGAAACAAAGGAGGCAATCATAATTGACCCTGGTGGCGACGCTGAAAAAATAATGGATTTTGTCAAAGAACATGGTTTAACTGTCAAATATCTCTTACACACTCATGCGCATTTTGACCATATTCTTGCTTCTGGAGATATTAAAGACTCGACCGGAGCAAAGATCTGCTTGCATAAAAAAGACAAATTTCTCTACGACAATCTCCAAGGACAAGGGATGCTTTTTGGCTTTAAAGCTAAAAAGCCATCAGAGATAGATCACTATTTATCAGACAATGAAGAAATTGAAGTTGGTAAATTGAAAACTACTGTATTGCATACTCCCGGGCATACACCTGGTAGTTTATGTTTTGCTTTGGCAGAAAAAGAATCCACTCTATTCGCTGGAGATACGTTATTCAGTGGATCAATTGGTCGCACAGACTTATGGGGCGGATCTTTTGACGACATCATCAAATCAATTAAAACCCGCCTGCTAGTTTTAGACGACAGCACTCAAGTCATATCAGGACATGGCGAAAGCACCAATATTTGGCAAGAGAAAAAATATAATCCCTTTTTAAATGGATGATATTGTTATCAATAGATTGTCTAAGTCTACATTTACTTGTAATCAAGGAAATGCGCTTTAGATAATACAGTCGCCCTTACAGAGCTCGGGGAGCCCAGCTCTAAAAGCGAGGGCTCACGCCGACATCACCGCCAGAAACGTCATGATTCCCACCAGACGGAGCTCCTCCATTAGGAGCAGTGGGATTACCACCAGGCGCGGCTCCGCCGCCAGGTCCACTAAAGCCACCGCCGCCTTGTTCTCTTTCTTGTCTGCGGCGCTGCATAAATTCATGCATCTGAGCTTTTTCGTTATCGTCTAATTTTCCATCATGATTGGCATCGAATTTTTGCAACATCCTTTGTCTATGTTCTTGCCGCTCTTGGTCATTAAATCCACCGCCTGGTCCGTGCTGATCTAAACCTTGTCCTCTTTGTGCATTGATTCCATTGGAATCACCCAGACCAGGTGCTACACCTTGTCTTTGCTGCCAGCGTTTCTGCATCTCTGCTCTCATTTGAGCCTTTTCGTTATCGTCTAATTGTCCATCATGATTGGCATCAAATTTCTGCAACATTCTTTGCCTATGTTCTTGCCGCTTAGCATCATCCCCACCCGTACCTGGTCCGACTGGCGGAGGTCCATTTGCGTCTGGCTGCGCTTGCACTGCCAGCGTAGCTATAGAAGAAAGCGTCAAAGCGGTTAAAACCAAAAAATCTTTTTTCATGTGATTATCCTTCTCAAAATTCAGCCAGCTTAGCAGATACTTAACACTCTAATATCTAATCATACAAAACGACTAACGGCTAGGTTCTTGCCAGAACAATCTAAATTGCAGAAACCAACAATCAGCTATTAGTACAAATGCTCCTATTTTCCAGCGTCCCCTCAAATTCTCCGGCTTCCCCGAAAGCTTTACTAATGGGGAATACAAGTTCACTTTGATTTCTTATTATACTGTCGACAATGGTATGATTATCTCAAATTTCATTGATCATACACGGGTCACTTTTTATAATGAATCCTAAATACATAGGAATAAGAAATGACTGACCAAGCAAGCATTACAATTTATCGGCGGGTGGCAGGGAACTGGTCCGGCCGATTTTCCGACCTAAGTGTGTTCGCTGACGGAGAAAAAGTTGGAGCTATGGCCAGTGGCAAGGAAGAACATATTAAAATTCCGCCCGGAAGCCATACAATGCTTGTTAAGGGTCTCTTGTGCAGATCAAATGAATTAAAAGTACATCTAGCGCCACAAGAGAACAAATATTTGGAATGCGGGATGTCGTTACTGAAAGGTCTTGCATGGTCAGCTATTTCATTAGTACTTTTTTTTATTATTTTTCTGTTGTTTTTAAGGTTTTTCAATCATAATATTAGCTGTGCTGCTGCAGCAACTTCTGTGGTGGGAGTGATTGCCTTACTAATATCCCCCAACGAAATAATTTATCTTATAGAAACTTCTCCCAACCAAGATTAATTGATCGAAGGTTCGCCATACCATTTTATTTTTTACCATCAAGAATTTATGTGCAAACTTAATTGTGAGCACAGTCAAAACTAACTCAGGTATCTAATCTGATGGCCATTAAAGTGCACGTTTTTGCAATTTATTGGACGCAATTAGGTCTTTCATTTCAGGCGAAATTAAAATCGTTGCACCTTTGCCAGCAGTTGTTAACCAATCTTCTACAACCTGTTGCCCTTTTTCTTGTGCCAAAAGTTCCTTTAATTTGTCCTTGATTTCACTCAAACTATAAAAGCCCTTACTTTCTCTAGCAGTCACCTTGAATATATGGAAGCCGTAGGGGCTGACAATAACTTCAGGTGTGATACCACCAACCGGCACCTTACCGACCTTATCAGTAAAGGATTTCTCTAGTTTGCTTTCTTCCTGAAAACCAATGTCACCACCAGTCTTTTGTCCGGTTTTGGCTAAGTCATCCGAATATTGATTAGCCAAGGCCGCAAAATCTTCTCCGTTACGGGCACGCTCTAATAATTCTTTTGCTAATTGTGCCTTTTTATTTTCCGAATCTGCTATTTGCTTACCTATCTCAGAGTCAGATAGTTTAGGATTTTCTTTCTTTAGCCTCATTCTTGTAGCAATTGGGGTTTCCGAAACGTCTTTGCTCCGAGCAATAAAAATTTGGCTTAACCGAATACGCGGACCATGACGAAATTTGCCACGGTTCTTTTCGTAAAAGTTTGAAATTTCTGCATCAGTAATCGGAGATTCTCTTTTGATTTTATCTATTTGTCTTAGACAAAGTTCATTAGTCACAATCTCATCACGCAAATCGTCAGCAGACATTCCACTTACTTGCAATAAGCGCTTATACTGCGGTGACCTGGACACTTCAGTATACTTATTTAATGCCTCTTTACTATATCCATTCGCTTTAGCAGTTTCAGAAAGCAACTTTCTACTGATTAACTCTTTTAACAAGCCTTCTTCAATAAGTTTACCTGCCATTTTGAAAGCTAGTCCCACATCGAATACTTGATCTCGAAACTGATTCTTAGTCATCCTATTTTCGGCAAGCATCTTATTAAAACCTTTAGAGCCACCAGTTTGCATTTTATTGGCAGAGTTAACTAGATGTTTTCTTTCTGCAAGAGAAAGAGAAACGCCTTGTTCCTGAGCCATTCGAATAAGATTATTTGCCACTTGAGGATTCACAGCCAAAGATGCTTCCATTCGCTCTTGTTCGGTCTTGAACTGATGTCGATAATCTGCCACTGTGATGGGATCGCCATTGACTGTACAAATAACAATTGAATCAGCTAAAACATCTAGTCTCGAGTCCTGTAATTTTTTTATTAAGTCAGCAAAAGCTTTGTCGTTGGCCGAACTTTCAACCTGCTGTGGTTCTTTGACGGCAGAAATAGCATCAAGCTTAGTTCTGGATCCTTTAAGTTCAGGCTTTTTAGATAGATCACCAACTTCAATACGAGGAGAACTATTTTTTTCTTGCTCTTTTAACGATATTTTTGACGGCGCACAACTAGTTAAATACATCGCACTCATGGCTATGCTAAAAACTAATTTGAAATACTTGCTCTTCACCTTACAACCCCGATTAGCTAGCCCTGACTACGTAATTTGCCAACATAGCATTAATTAACTCTGTGAGCAAATCTAGTTGTTCGATTTTTGTCAATCCTGCTGTTTTCAATAGTACACAAGGCATAGCACCATGACCACCAGCCTGTCCTGGCTTATATGTGGTTTTGCTGCCAAGATGTTTGGGCAATCGCGCTTGTATAGGTAACCACTGTTGCAAACGAAAATCGACAGCTAATCTTATGCCTTGCATATCAGACTTGATTCCCGTGATTTGCGCCCGGCTAGCTAATAACCGCAATTTTACAATTGCTACTAATTGCTGGGCTTCTGGGGGAAGATGGCCAAAGCGATCCTTCCATTCTTCAAGCAAAACATTGAGTTGTGTTTCTGTTTTTACATCAGCCAATCGCTTATATTCAATCAATCTTTGCTCGTTATCAGCTACATATGTCTCGGGAATATAAGCAGTAATATTTAAATCAATTTGTGTGTCAGCCTCTATAGCTTTAATTTCCCCTTTAAGCTCAGCTACTGATTCTTCAAGCAACTTACAATAAAGATCAAAACCTACAGCAATCATATGACCGTGTTGCTCAGAACCTAAAATATTGCCTACACCTCGAATTTCCATATCACGCAAAGCTATTTGATAGCCTGAACCTAAAGAAGTAAATTCACGAATTGCTTTCAATCTATTTTGTGCTGTTTCGCTCAAAGCTTTGTCAGGTTTATAGAGACAATAAGCATATGCTTGCACTTCGCTGCGACCAACCCGTCCACGCAATTGATAAAGTTGAGCTAGACCAAGCTTGTCAGCTTCAGTGATAATTATTGTATTCACGTTTGGAATATCCAATCCAGATTCAATGATAGTTGTGCAGACAAGAATGTCGTACTGATGAGAGGCAAAATCGAGCATAACATTCTCCAAATCACGCTCTTGCATTTGTCCATGACCAATAGCAATGCGAGCCTCTGGTACTAATTGACGAACTTCTTGCGCCACTTGTTCGATAGATTCAACCCTGTTATGAACTACATATACTTGTCCTCCCCTTTCCATTTCATGCAAAATAGCTGTTCTTGCTAGGGGCAATTTATACTCGCCTACAAAAGTTTTAATAGGCGCTCTATTTGTAGGCGGCGTATTAATCAGCGACATATCACGCGCCCCAGTCAAGGCCATATGTAATGTTCTCGGAATAGGAGTAGCAGACATTGTCAAAACGTCAACCATTACTCTTAGCTGTTTGAGCTTTTCCTTGTGAGCTACACCAAACCGTTGCTCTTCGTCTATGATTACCAACCCTAGATCTTTAAAGCGAATATCTTTTTGCAACATCCGATGCGTACCTATTACCACGTCACACTCACCCGAGACTAATCTTTCAATTACTTTCTTCTGTTCGGCAGCAGTGCGAAATCGGCTTAATAAGCCAACCTTTACTGGATAAGGAGCAAATCTCTCACTCAAAGTGTTAAAGTGCTGTTGAGCCAAAATGGTCGTAGGCACAAGCACCGCCACCTGCTTGCCAGACATTACAGCTTTGAATGCACCTCTTATAGCCACTTCTGTTTTACCAAAACCTACATCTCCACAAATTAACCTATCCATTGGCTTACTGGACTCTAGGTCTGCCTTAGTATCAACGATGGCTTGCCATTGGTCCGGAGTTTCATCAAAAGGAAAAGCTTCTTCCATTTCGTACTGCCATGGAGTGTCAGGTAAATTTGCAAAACCTTGTTGCTTAGCTCGCATAGCATAGAGATTGACCAAATCTTCGGCGACCTGCTTGACTGAGCGTTTTACTCTGCGCTTGATCGTCTCCCATTCTGCTCCACCCAGCCGTGATAAACGAGGAGCCGAGTCCCCAGCTCCGCGATATCTGGACAAAAGGTTTATTTGATCAACAGGCACATATAAGCGATCCTCACCCGTATATTGAATAGTTAGGTATTCACGCTGTTCTTTATCAACAGTTATTCGCTGTACGCCAGTAAATTGGCCAATGCCTTGTCTTATGTGCACAACATAATCACCAACTTTTAAATCAGCAACCGAAGCAAAACGTTCCGAAGACTTATCAGCCATAGGACGTCTATATGTGGAGGGTCTGCGTTTAAGACCAAATAATTCAGCATCAGTTATGACGGCTAAAGCAATATCTTGTAAAACAAATCCGTGTAAAAAACCGTGCCTACTAACAGAGACTGAACCAGTAAGAGCATCCCTTTCGGAAGCAAACTGCGTCGGGTCTGATATATTGCCACTTTCCGCTGCTCCTAAGTAAGTAACCGCACAATCCCATTCACGCAACAAATCCATTATGCGTTGTGGTTGTTCTGAATTTATTAACACAGCAAGACCGGAAGCTTGCCATTGTCTAATTTTTTCTACAGCAACTTTTATTTGATTGTTGAAATGCTCAACCGGATGGCAATCGAATTGCACAAGATTCTGAGCACTGACAAACTTATCATTCTTAGCTGCAGCAGTTATTTTACTTATAATTGGATCGTCAATATCAGCTTTAGCTCTGACATCAGATAAATCTGCTGCTCTGATATTTGCTTGGGCTAATTCAGGCAAAGAAGTAAAAAAGAGCCGCCGATTAGATTTCAGACTGTTCGCACATTTAGAAATATCAAGATGTAGTCTTTGTGGCAAAGGAAGAAGACGCCCTGTTTCTAACCCTTCAGCATATGATTTCTCTAGTTTTTCATGATAGCTATTCAAACTAGCCATAACACTGTCCCACTCATCGAAGGCTAAAAGGGCATTATTCGGCAAATAATCAAGTAAAGTAGCAAACTGTTTATGGATGTAGGGAGCATAATATTCAATCGATTCAGGATAGGGGCTGGCAGCAAAAGCAATCTTGTCATCTTCTATAACCGTGCGCAACGTTTCGGCTGCTGCGTCATTTAAATTAGCCGCTTGCTCTTCAGTAACTTGCTCAATTGTTTTTAAGAGTTCGCCCTGCAGCTCTTCGTCGCCTAATACGACCCAATAACGCGGTCCAATCAAGACTGATTTCTTCTGCTCAACAGAACGCTGATCATCAATTTTAAAGGATCGAATAGATTCAATTTGATCACCAAACAACTCAATTCTGATCGGATCAAAAGCAGAAGGATAAACATCAATGATATCACCCCTGATACTAAACTCCCCCCTTAAGGAAACCAGATTTTCTCGGGTATATCCACGCAATACTAGTTTGTTGGCTAATTCGTCTCTGTTTATTTCTTCGCCCACACTAAGACTAAAAGTATTGGCATGCAAAGTTTCTTTATCTAGTACCCTTTGCATTAAGGCACGCGCTGGAACTATAACAAGAACCGGTTGATTTTCATCTCGGCTATTCATATTTTGCAAACGGTATAGTACTTCCATTTGAGCAGCCACATTATCTGGGCTGCTCAATACTTGCTCATAAGGAGATATTTCAGAAGCCGGATAAGTCAACACAGGATATTGACAAATATCACTTAACTCACATTCATAAAAAGCAGCTTGGTGGCTATCGCTAACAATAAAAAACAGAGGCTGTCGCAAATTCGTCAACACACCAGATATCAACAATGATTTAGCCGAGTCGGTTAAACCGGCAACAACTACCTCATCGTCCTTCCCTGCCCCAGATTGACGCTTCAGCCTAGCTATTAACCGGTCATATTGTGGACAGTGTGATAGACGTGGTTCTATGAAACTGGTTAAAGGGTTACGCGACATACTTCCTTTTTTTCAAAATGAACTTAAAAGCGAAAAGATTAAAGGCTAAGTTTAGATAATCTGCGCTTATTCCGATTTTGACGAACTGTTCATCTTAGCACAAGCTATTATTGATATGAATGGTATTCTCATTGTCAGCAAATTTATATTGCGTGCTCTAGCAGAGCTTTCTTTTGTCAGTTAAAATCTCACTATCAAACAAATGTTTTCTTAGCAATTTAGGTCGAATGCCAAACAATACAAAATTATTTTGGGTTTATTTAGGTAGTTTATTTTTTTCGCTGATCGGCCTGGCTTATTGCCCAGCTTTATTGGCTTACGAGAACAGTCCTCAAGCCCTTGGACACCTAAAATCCGCCAAAGCGTACGTAGAACGAGGACTTTATGAACAAGCCAAGATAGAACTTGAGGCAGGTCTAAAAAGCGATCCCAAAAGTCCAGATCTACTAAACAATTTAGGTGCTATCTATTTGCGCTTTGGCCAAAGCCATAAGAGAGAAAGTAAAAGCGCTGATTACCTAGAGAAAGCAAGAAATTATTTTACTCAAGCTTTAGATAACAATCCTGATTTTCCTTCTGCATGGAATGGTTTGGCCGATACTTACTATTTAAGCGGAAATACACAACAAGCTATTTCTTATTATAAAAAGGCTCTCTCCCTGTCACCTAAAAATGCCTATGAATCACAAACCAATCTTGCCAATGCTCAGCGCGATTTGGGACTTTTGACAGAAGCACAAACTAACTACGAAAAAGCAATCGAACTAAATCCCCTATATGCACCTGCCCACAATGGCTATGCTGAGCTCCTGCTTAACCAAAAGGAATTGACGCAAGCTCATAGTGAGATTTTAGAAGCCATTAGATTAAAACCCCATTACGCTATTGCCTATTATCATTTAGGACTTTTAGAAACTGCTCGTGGCAATAGAATGCAGGCTCTAAAGGCATATTTGCTCTCTTTACGCTACGAAACCAATTCAAGTTATGCACAAGAAACTCAAGCATTAATCAATAAACTAGAACTGGACAGCAATAAAGTTTCCTTTGAGGAATTGAAAAAATATCAAGCGGAACTCTGCCAGTCATTATCTGGAACTGAAACGCAAACCGAAGAACAAAAACAGCCATCTCTCACAACAGAGACTCATAAAGCAAGCTCATCAATAAACAACACACTACCAAATGCGCAGGCTAGCATTACTACTATTGAAGTCTTTGTTGCTAATAAACAGTGGGCAAAGGCTCATAAGGAAATCTCTAGATTACTGAAGATACACCCTAATGACCCGGTCTTATTAAACGAATTAGGACTTGTTTTTTTCAATCAAAAGAAATATTCGAATGCTGAAAAAGCACTGACAGAAGCCATAACTAAAAGCAATAATAAGCTAGCAGCAGCCTATTACAATCTAGGACAAGTTTATTTAGCTCAACATAACTGGAAAAAAGCTCAGCCCGTTCTTGAAAAAGCAAAATCATTGACCATTGAGCAAAGTGAAAATTCTGCCCTCATAGACAATGCTTTGGCTATCTTACTTAAGCAAAAGGGTGACCTATCTGCCGCCCAGTCTGCTTATAACGAAGCCATTAGGGTAGGCGGGGATAATTATCCAGTTATTCATTACAATTTAGCCATATTACTAGAACAGATGGATAAACCAAGTGAGGCAGCAAAGGAATTTAATACCTATTTACGGCTAGCGCCAAGCGGATTAAATGCTGTGAATGCTCAGAGTCATTTAAAAAAATTCTATAAAGGCCCATGCCACCTTGGCAGCAGATAACCCTCTTTTTATTTCACAGACCAGCACATTTATTCATCAAAAGACGATTCTAGGTTAAAATTAGTTGTTCTTGGGGAATTCTGGCCCTGGCGCCTCAACCCATTCATTTTCCTATCGGTCATATTATTCATGGACATTTGCACAACAGTTTTAGAAAAAGAAGCTACTCAGCCAATCGCTGCTCCAAAAGCCGATAAAACGCGAGTAGCGGTAGCCATGAGCGGCGGTGTTGATAGTAGTACTACAGCTTTATTACTACAACAAGCTGGTTACGATGTGATAGGAGTTACTGGTTGGCTCATAAAGTCAGGTAGCCGCTGCTGCGATACCGGCATGATTGACGCAGCAAAAGTTTGTGAACAGTTGGATATTCCCCATCATGCTGTCGATTTACGCGAAATGTTTAAAAGTCAGATTGTTGACCAATTCCCTCAATCTTATGCGCGTGCACAAACACCACTACCCTGCAGCGTCTGCAACACGCTCATTAAGTGGGGTGCCTTATTTAATTATAGTCAAAGAATTTTACAAGCAAAGTATATTGCTACTGGACACTATGCCCGCATTATACGTACAGGAGAGGATGTACAATTAGCAAGGGCTGCGGATCCCACCAAAGACCAATCTTATGTTCTCTGGGGTTTAACACGGGAGCAACTTAAAGGTACTCTATTACCTTTGGGCGATTATCGCAAAGACGAAATTCGTAGCATTGCTGACAAACAAAAATTGGCTTCGGCTCACCGCCCTGACAGTCAAGACCTCTGCTTTATCCCACAAGGGGTAACCACACAACAATATTTATCTAACTTTTTGCCTGAAACACCAGGGCCCATTATGCACAGTCTAACCGGACAAGTATTGGGACATCACAAAGGTACCCACAATTTTACGATTGGACAGAGAAAAGGAATGGGTATTTCTTCCTCAGAACCCCTCTATGTCACTCATATAGACCCAGACACTCGAGTAGTTTATGCAGGTCCAAAGAGCGCCTTATTAAGACGTGATTTAAAAGCTCATTCTGCCAATTGGATTATGACGGAAATACCTGCTCAAAGCTTTTTAGCAAGAGCCAAAGTGCGTTATAACAGCCCCGCTGTACCAGCAATTGTTACATCCCTACCCGACAATAAAATACACGTAGAATTTGAGGAAGCACAAAGCGCAATTACACCCGGACAGGTACTTGCTATTTACGATACATCTGATACGTTGTTATTAGGTGGTGGTTGGATTGAATAATTTTCCTATTTTGGCTAGTAGCGTTTTGGTTCTCTTAATATTGTTACTCTGCAACCAAGATTCACAGGCACTAGCTTCTGCTCATTATAAAAGACACAAAACGGCTCAGTCTATTTCCCCTGAGTCAAGTAACGCTGGTCGTCATTCTCGTGGCAAACGTCATTCATCTTCAGCGCGTAGCACAAGGCACAAAAACAAAGTATCTAAAAGCACAACGGCAAAAGCAAGATATGCTTATCCAATGGGCACATTTCTAATGGAGCCACCAACTTTCGAAGCTACTCCTCTACCCGAGGAAATCAGCACCCAGATAAAGAAAGCATTTTATTCCGGTAATGCCGGTGAATATCCTACCCGCAGCTTAGTACGAGCAGGAATTGCTTCTTACTATCCCATGCGTGGTGGCATCTTTTGGCGACGGGAACCCATAAAATATTTAATTATGCATTCCACTGAACCTGGCATCCCCGTTGGTGCTAGAACTATCGTTGATGGTTGGAGTCATGGCGGCAGAAGGCATGCCGGTGCGCATTACGTCATAGACCGAGATGGCACTATATATCAAGCAGTAGATCCTGACTTAGCCACTGTGCACCTCAATATTTTTAAGACTCTGCCCGGTATTAATAACGATAATAGCGTTGGCATAGAAATGTGCCATTGCGGAAGCCAAGATTATCCTCCAGCTTTGGTTGAATCTGCATCCCGTTTAGCAGCCTACCTACAAAGTCACTATCATATTGCGGAGGCAAATATTATCACTCATCGCTATGCTCAACAAGGCGACCATACTGATCCGGTAAATTTTGCTTGGGATAATTTCATAGCTCAAAAAGATACCTTACAGAATCAAGGTTTAAATCAAAGATTAGCCTTACTAAAAACACAAATATTTAACTGGCAACCAATCATTGAACAACCAACAATTATTGTAGAAGACAAAAAATCTAAATCGAATAAAGTAAGTCCGGTTAAACAAGAACCTCCAAAAGTAATTGAAGTTCTGGCAAAACCGGCTCCTAAACCCGAAGTGCCAAAGCTGATTGAAGTGCAAGCAAAACCTGTTACAGCGCCAGAAATGCCAATCATAATCCAAGCTCAAACAAAACCAGTTGTTAAAGCAGAGCCAACAAAAGTAGTTGAGACTCAAGTCAAACCGGCTGCTAAACCAGAACAAAAAGTGCAATCTGCTTTCGAAGCAAAATTTGGTCCAGTCGATAAATTTGGTTTAGACTCTCAAGCTGAGGAAAAATTGGATTCAGCAAGTATAGAAACACCCACCTCAGTGAATAGTACTACTACCTTACCAATAAAATCTCCGCCGCCTACGCATACTATTCTGTCTGCTCCTATACCATCAAGCGGGTCAACCGTTAGCACAAACATTACTGTTCCTATGGATTCACCCAACAATACAAGCAATAATGCTAACAGGTTAGTACCAACGCCACAGGTAAATAGACTTGTACCAGTAACAATGATTATAAATACTCAACCAAATAATAACTCCATAAGCCGACCGGCCAGCAAATCAATTTCCGATCCGACATATCCCAACACATTGAACAATACACAAATTAATCAGTCTACCGAAAAACGATCATCCAGAATGCTACCTCTTAGAGGTCCAATTGAAATGGAGCCTGACGAAGCTTCTCTTTTGAGCCAGTAAAGATCTGTATACAAGTCACAGTTTTCAAATTTAATCAAAATTTTTTGAGAAGTAAGACAATATAAACTTGCCAATCGTATGCAAATAACGTACAATCGTATGCATTATGCGTACGAATGTGTTGCTTGATACATTAATGCCTCAGACTCGCCAAAAAATTTTGGCGGCAACAATATTACATCCAGAAAAATCGTGGTATTTACGCGAACTGGCTGAGTTTTTACATGTTACTCCATCAAGCATTCAGCGAGAGCTAGTCAGCTTAAATAAATCAGGAATCCTGAATAAAACGGTGAATGGTAACAGAACTTACTTTAATGCTAATCCAAACTGTCCCATATTTTCCGAATTGAAAACTGTACTAGTCAAAACAGTTGGTATTGTCGGTCTCCTGCAATCTTGTCTCAAGCCATTGTCTAGTAAAATTTCAGTTGCTTTTATATACGGCTCTCTAGCTTCTGGAACAGAAAGTTCGGAAAGCGATATTGATTTATTTATTTTAGGAGATGTGAAGCTTGCGGAAGTTGCTATGGCTATAACAGCGGCTGAGCGCCAAGCACATCGTTCCATTAATCCAATTATATTTTCGGCAGTTGAGACTCAACGTAAACTCAAGGAAAAAAATCACTTTATCGAAACCGTACGACAGTCAGACAAGTTATTCTTAATAGGTGAAGACAATGAATTGGGAAAAGCTTTTAGCAGAAAAACGCGTAAAGCCACATAAAACTAGCCTTATTGAAATGGTGCAATTTCGAGAAATCGTAGCACGCGATCTTAAAGATGCTCAAATTAGAGGGCTCTCAATAGATCGCCGTTTTGCTTGTCTGTACAGTGCAGCTCTACAGCTAGCACATATGATAACCGCCTGCTCCGGTTATAGAATTGCTGCTACTGCTGGGCATCGAGCCTGAACCTTACCTAAGTCTTACTATCTTCAGGCATAAAACTTTCCGTTGTTCTGTCCAAGTTCACTCAGCATCTTGCTTATACTTCGGTGTGGTTCTGTACGAGAATAAATTTCAGTCAATTCGCTGACTACATTTGGCAAACCTACACTATCGGCGTATTTCAAAATACCGCCGCGAAAAGCAGGAAAACCAAGTCCTAGAACACAGCCAATATCAACTTCGCGCGCTCTGCGGACTACTTTTTCTTGCAAACAATGAGCAGCTTCATCTACCATAGGCAATATTAAGGCGGCAGAAATTTTAGCGCTTTCAGCTTCGTCAGGCGTATTTTCTGAGTCTTTTAATCCGATCTCTTCAATCAGTCTTGGGTTGATGCCTAAACGCTTGCCATTAGCATCCCACATATATATTCCGCAACCAAATCTTTTACCTTTCATTCCCAAAGTAGCAACTTTTCTTAGCACTGTTGGTAGTACTATCCTCTCAGGAAATTGTTTTGCTAAAGCATCAGCTACCAGCAAAGCAACGTCAATACCAATCTCATCAAGTAAAGCTAAAGCTCCCAGTGGCATACCAAAATCTGTGGCTACTTTATCAATCCAAGATAGGGGAACGCCAGCTTCCGCCAATCTTGCCGCCTCTAATAGATAAGAGGCAAGTAATCGATTGACCAAAAAACAAGTACTATCTTTTACCGACAAAGGCGTCTTGCCTAGTTCAGCTATAAAATGAAGTAGCTTAGCGTTTGACTGACGGTAACTTTGTTCCAACTTATGTTCAGCAATATAGTCAGTCATGGGTAGAGCAATCTCGACTAAAGGCATCTTATCCACTGGATGAAAGAAATGAGCTCCAATAACTGAGGCACCAGATTTGAGTTGAGAAGCTAAATGTGTCACAGAGAGAGATGAGGTAATAGTTGCCAATAAACAATCATTCCTTATTATGCCCTCAAGATGCTTAAAGAGATTTATTTTTGTTGATATATTTTCTTCGGTAGCTTCTATAACCAGATCTGCCTGAGAAAACATTTGGTCTTCAAAGACCACCTTTATATCAATTTCATTCTCTTTGCTAATACTTTCCCCTCCAGTCTCTGCTTTCCGTGCAACATTTTTATCCAATTCGTCTTTAATGCTTGCAAAGGCGCGTTCAGAGCGATCTTTATTGAAAGATCTAAATAATATTTTGAATCCTTTTTCGGCCAAGTACTTAGCCAGTCCCGTCCCCATCATGCCACCGCCTATAATACCGATAGTTTTTACCGGTGTTACATGTTCTTTTTCTACAGCAGCTAAAGCCGACTGCCTAACCAGCTCAGTATTAAAGAAAAGAAAAACAAGGTTGCGCGAAACTTCAGTAACAGCTAATTGGGCGAATGTTTTTGCTTCTTCCATTAAGCCAACTTTCAAACCAGCCATCAGCCCTTTTTCGATTACATCGATTACTTGTAATAACGCGGGATAATTGCCTTTTGTGATCATGCGCATTGAACGCCTAGCGGTTTTAAGTGCCATTTGTTCGGGCTTATCCAAAAAGACATATTGTTTGCCGTACGCCGTGTCTACAGACTCCAGACTCGCTTCGCTTAGCAGTCGTATAGCAATTCTTTCCATCTCAGTTTCTAAGCTTTCAGGTGAAACAACTTGATCAACAAGCTGAATCTCCAAAGCACGACTAGCGCTAATAGTTTCAGCTGAGAGAATCAGATCAAGAGCATTTTTGACGCCAATCAAACGAGGCAACCTCTGCGTTCCCCCTAGCCCTGGTACAAAGCCAAGCTTAGTCTCTGGTAATCCTAGTACAGTATGTTTGCTGTAAGTAGCTAGTCTTTTATGGCAACACAATATTACTTCAAGCCCACCGCCTAAACATAAGCCATGAATTCCTGCAATAGTTGGTTTTTTTAATGCAGCAAAACGAGCAAAAATCTCTTGCCCTCTACTGACTAATTTAAGGGCCGCTTCTTGGGATTTTAATTGCATAATCTCGCGTAAATCAGCACCCAACAGAAAGGAATCTGGCTTAGCAGATATAAGTCCGACAGCTTTTACAGAGGGATCTTGTTCAATCTTATTCAGAACCTCTTCAAATTCAGCCATAACAGCCGATGTCAGTTGATTAGCTTTTTGCGGGGAATCGAATTTAACCAATAATAATCCTGATTCTAACTGTTTTAATTTTAAATGTCGGGTGCTAGATATTTTTTCTTCTTCGATTTTAATCACAAGATCTCCATAGGCTTGACCAGGGTCCCTGTTATTAGACAGTTCCTAATTGTATCAAGCAGCCTAGTCTTTGGCTTCCTAGATAATTATTCTTTAGCTTATTGAGTTTTAGATTCTGAACCAATACGGGCTTTAATAATTCCTTGCTGGCGCAGCTTATCTTCAATTCCTTTAGGTCCACCCAGACCTTTAACTAGAAAAGATCCCCCTACAACTAAAGGCAAAAGCATTATCAATAGTCCCAACAACGACACTGGAGTAAAACTCATAATCAAGCTCGAAAGGACTGTATAAAAAATGAGAGCACAAGTAATAGAAACTATGCCATACCCAATTTTATTCTTTCTGTTATAGACAATCAGGCCTATCCCTATAAGTAATGGTAAAAGAAGCAAACAAAAGCCTCCTGTACCTATACCCAGAACTTGAAATAAACCTGTTCCAACACGCACGTGCTGAAAAAATACCAACACTGAAAATCCTATTAGAGTTAGGCCCGAAAAATAAAACAAATCATTTTTTAAAGTAGTCGCATCAGAAACTTTGATCAGTTCCTGACTGGATACTGACATCGGTAAATCGATATGTGGAATCTTGCTAATTTCTTGTTCAAGTTCATTGAGCTTATTTTCAACCTCATTATCAGGTCCGTTTGAACTTCCAGAACAATTAACATTATCCATTTTATTAACTCACCTTCCTAAATTAGTTTAATGACTCATTGTCAATAAATTTAATCAATATATTCCCTTAGGCTTCCTTATTCAATACAGTAAGTTGTTTAAGACAAAGTAAATTGTTCTCTTTAAACAATCTCTCGATAACGCTGAGCGATTGGCATTTTCCATCCTGCACCAAAGGCTCTTCTGGTGAGCTTTAGCCCAGGAGCCGCCTGTCTTCTTTTGAATTCATTCCTTTCGATCATTTGTACAATCTTTGTCACCGTTTCTGGTGCATAACCCACTTTTATAATTTCTTCTACTGTTTTACCCTCTTCAATATAGGCTTGCAAAATCGCATCCAGCACTGGATATGGTGGCAGACTATCCTCGTCTTTCTGACCCGGACTTAATTCCGCAGAAGGGGCCTTGGCTATAATCGATTGTGGAATTAAATCGTACCCTGCTTCTTCGTTTATAGTATTAGCCAACTCATAAACACGCATCTTTGGTAGATCTGATATCACAGCTAGTCCGCCACACATGTCGCCGTAAAGAGTGCAATAACCGACTGCCAATTCAGACTTGTTACCAGTGGTTAAGAGCATTCGTCTAAATTTGTTGGAAAAGGCCATTAACAAAACCCCACGCAGTCTTGCTTGTAGATTTTCCTCTGTTACATCGGGCGCTGTTCCAGCAAAAGGTTCGCTCAATATAAGATCAAACTCTTGCATGGTTTTATTAATAGGTATAGTGATTATGTTCATACCCAAGTTCTTCGCCAAAAGCTCAGAGTCAGTAATAGAACTCGGCGAAGAATAGGGCGAAGGCATGCATAGTCCTAAAACATGTTGCGCTCCCAGAGCCTGGCAGGCAACAGACGCAGTGACTGCCGAATCTATCCCACCTGATAAACCTAGTACCACGTCAGAAAAGCCGCACTTGTTCACATAATCACGCGTACCTAAGACCAAAGCTTTATAGATTTCTAGTTTGGCTTCTTCGGCTTGTTTAAAAGAACCGCTGATTTTGTAGTCTGTTTTATTAAAGTCAATTATCAATAGATCTTCTTCAAAAGCAGAGGCACAGGCAATTGTTTTGCCCTCGCTATCAATCACAAATGAACGTCCATCAAAAATAAGCTCATCATCACCACCAATCTGATTTACGAAAATCAAAGGCACTTTCCATCTTAAAGCGTGCTGACGTAATAAATTTTCTCGTACTAAATGTTTGCCAATAGCAAATGGGGACGCCGCTATATTAACTATAAAATCAGGCTTCAGCTTTGCCACTTGTGCAACATGATCAACAAAATAACGGCCATTTATGGCATCAACACCATGGAAATAACTCCCCTGCATAGCGTCGGCAGCCCATGCATCTTCGCAAATAGTCAAGCCAATCTTATGTTTGCTCAGTTCGACAAGGTTATAGCTATCGGCTGACTGAAAATAGCGATCTTCATCAAATACATCATAGGTTGGCAAAAGTGTTTTATATTGTTTGACTTTAACTTCTCCATCTTTTAGCAAAGCACATGCATTGTAAAGACGCCTTCCTCGGCTCGGATTATGATCCACAAAACCAACAATAGCTGCTAAACCAAGCTGGGCTAGGCTGTTTTTGATTTTGTCTAAAGCTAACAAGTTAGCCTTAATAAAGCTATCTTTTAATAGCAAGTCGCCGGGCGGATAACCAGTAATTGTCAGTTCAGGGAAAATTATCAATTCCGCTTGCCTATCTTTACCTTCGGCAGCAAAGCGCAAAATTTTATCTACATTCCCTTCAATGTCACCTACAGTAGTGTTAATTTGAGCAAGAGCAATTTTCATAATTAAGGGGCGATTTAAATCTAAGGTTTTGCGGTATGTCTAATCTTAATGGTACTAGGCTAGTCCATGTACTTGGCTTCCGATAAAAGCCAGCTATAATAAACATACGTATTTTCTAGAAAGATGGGTTAACGTGTCAGTTACATTCAGAAAGCTCAGCTTAATTGTAGGCTTTATTCTAGCCTTAATTAATATATGTCCATCAAAGGCCACCAATTCTTCCAGTTGGCAGGTCAAAGGCATAGCCGATGGAGCTGGCGTTTGGGTTAATATGTGGAATTATCCTGCTGATGCCGATTCTTATTGTTTAAAGCTATATTCCAGCGGCATACGTAATATCTTTATACAAAGTTCCCGCTCTAATACTGAAGCTATTTGCAATCCCCAGGGTTTAAGTAGATTGCTTAATGCTGCCCATCGTTACCAAATGAGGGTTATTGCTTGGTCATTCGATGAATTAAACAATCCCATAACTGATGCTAAAAAGGTAATTGCTGTTGCTAATTTCTCCAATGCAGAAGGAGAAAAGGTAGATGCCGTAGCGGCTAATTTGGAAAAAGATCTTAGTCCTGGCAAAATTAATCTTTTTTGCGAAAAAATTAAACAAGAGCTAGGTAATTCTTATCCTTTAGTAGCTGTTGTGTATAGCCCACTTAATCGTGCTTCTGTTGTTTCAACCATTCCTTGGTCCCTTCTTTCCCAGCAATTTTCGGTTCTAGCCATTATGAGCTATTGGAATTCTAAATATATAGCTACCAGTGGCGCATATCCGTACACGCTTTCAACAATTAAAAGAATTCGCGAATTAACCGGCAGACCGGATCTCGATATACATATGATTGGTGACGGTATGGGCACTAGTCCAGAATCCATTAGTCAATTTTTGCTTGCTTGCAAAAAGGGCGCTGCCACCTCGGCTAGTCTTTATCCAAATCAGCAAGTAACCAATCAACAGTTGAGTGCCCTTTCGCACTATCCTGAGTTTTTCCCAGCCAATGGGCGTTTCCGACTAGCTGCTTTCAAAGAACTAACTAAAAATGGCAAATTATCATTTCCATCCGGTGAAGACCCAAGCAACAGTATCAGCCGTGGCCATTTCTACCAATTATTAGTTCGCCAATTTTACTCTGCTCACAATTTAAATAATCCATATACAACTGATAGCCGGGAAAACAGTGAGGACGCTATTCAAGAGGACGACAGGTCCCTTGCTATCCTTACTAATGCTGGAATAACGTCAGCATTGCCTGCAACCGGAGCTGACACAAGACAATTCTTAACTAATCCCCTTACTTCAAAAGAAGCTTTTGACATTGTTGCCAAAGTTATAGAATCGAGAAGCCAAGCTAAATCTAATCGGCTTGTAGGGCAGTCAAAAGCCTTGGTTTTACGAACAACAAAACAAGCTAAGCAATTATTTGCACAACCAGCGTATGCTGCAGAGTCCGTAGATGAAGCTAGTCCTCTCTCCTATCTTGATGCAGCCCAAATCGTCCTCCTTGCTTCAGGCGGAGCCAAATAAGATATACAAACTTGCTGGAAAAGACCTATCATAGCGCAGATTTTTAGATATAAATTTATATCTAAACTCTTGTCTAAACATGGTTCAATAAGCCCTTTCAGAGGTAAACTAATGATAGAAATAACAAGTTATCTTAAGAAAAGACTGGCACTTGTGAGTTTAGTTTATTCATTTTTTTAGACTTTTGGTATGTCAAAGCGGCAATGTTATTGTCTCGCTTTTTTGTTGTTTTAGACTCTCTGGAGGTACCTGCCTATGCAAGTCACGGTTACTGGTCGTAATTTAGAGCTCACAACAGCCTTAAAAGATTATTTGACAGAAAAACTGCAGAGATCGCAAAAACACTTTGACCATGCCCTTGCCGCCACAGCATTATTAAGCGTGGCAAAAAATCCATCAGTGGCCCAAAATCAAACAGCAGAAGTAACCATCAAATTGAATGGCTCGGTTATTCGCGGTGAAGAGTCAACCGAAAATATGTACGCTTCAATTGATCTAGTAGCCGATAAAATAGAGCGACAGTTAAGAAAATACAAAACACGTTATTACCAAAAAGGTAACAAAATAAAATCAAAGAATGGTTCGCATATTGTCGATATTGGCGCTCAAATGGACTACGACACCATTATCGCTAAAGAAATAGCGGAAGATAGCTTGATGCCCAAAATTGTTCGTTCGAAGCGTTTTACTCTTAAACCAATGCCGGCAGAAGAAGCTTGCAAACATATGGACTTGCTCGGCCATGACTTTTTTATGTTCATCAACTCTGATTCAAACCAAGTTAATACCGTATATCATCGTCGCGATGGCAATTATGGTTTGATTGAGCCGGAGGCTTAGATATTTTCCCGCCAGGCTCCTGCATTTTCCGCTCAACGGATCCTACTTTCTTACTCTTAGGCCTTTAATTCTAACGAATCTATATACATTAGAGATAATAAAAAAACAAAATTAGTTCATCATCAAACCTTTGTTTTCAAATAGGCAATAAATTTACTTAGCAAGTTATGATAATACAATCACTATAACTTACTAAAACGATTGTGAGCTTACACAACTTGAAAACATACTGCCCAAAAATATCTTTATTGTTAACATTCGGCAAGCAGCTATTTATTTTTACTGCTTCCATTTTGTATTTAAGCCAGTTTTCCTATCTTACGCTGCCAGCCAATGCAGATAACAATCAAGTGATTGAACTCAACAATGATGGAGTACGAGCGCTCAATAGTGGCAACGTGCAGCTGGCCATGCAAAAATTTGAACAAGCTCTCAAACTTGATCCAACCTACCAACTGGCTCGTGACAATTTAGCAATTGCTCACAACAACTCCGGCTTGCAATTAAGAAATAACCCAAAAGCAGCAATCAAAGAATTTCATCAAGCTATTTATCTCAATCCGAATAACAGCACAACTCAGTCAAATTTAGCTGGGATTATTTCAATGATGAATAAGAATCCGCACTCATTCACCGATCGTGTGCAGCTAGGAGATGACGCTCGTCATTCCGGGGACATCATAGGGGCCATAATTGAATACTCGGAAGCACTAAAAATAAAAGACGACCGCAATTTGCATTTGGTTTTAGGCGACTTATATCGTGTGCAAGATAATCCCGATAAAGCTATTAATGAATTAAAAATCGCAGTCTTGACTAAAGATGATGCTGATGTCGAAGTTAAACTCGGTCAAGCTTATCAAGCTAAAAACGATCTTGCTGATGCGATAGATGCCTATAGCAAAGCTGTTGCATTTAAACCGGATGACACCGATGTGCAAGATGCTCTATATGCCGGCTGGGAAGCCGCTCTAAAAGCTGATCCCCTCGCACCGGAAAATCACATAGGACTAGCCCAAGCTCTTCAATTTCGTGGGGACTTCGGCCAAGCCAGGCAAGAATTATTGCAAGCGATAAGACTAGCGCAAACGAAAAATTCTGCTGCAGGCGAAACAGCCAAAAAATTGTTGACCGCACTACCAGATGCCGAACGAAAAGCCAAAAGCATCAAGCACATAAACTCAGGAGTTGATTTACAAAGTCGTCAATTGTATGACCAAGCTCTCGATGAATACAATCTTGCTTTACAGCTAGATCCGAATAACGCCAGTATCTTGGTGAATCTTGGCACTGCTTACCAGGCCAAAGGGGATTTTGATAATGCTACAGTTAGATATAAACAAGCTTTGCAACTAGACCCGAACAATAGCAGTGCCAAACAAGGACTACAAACTGCCAGCGCTCAAAGTCAAGACAAACAATTAAAAGATATTTCTACTGCTGGTGATATTTTATTCAAGCAAGGCAAATACGATGAAGCCTTGCAAAAGTACAAACAATTGCTTGACTTAAATCCACAAAGCGCAGTCGCTCATTTTGATCTTGGCGCGACTTATCAAGCAAAAGGTGATCTTGATGCTGCTATTGATGCCTATCACAACGCCATTAATAATGATTCTGATAATGATCAGTACAAGAAAGCTTTAACTAGCGCCCTCGATCAAAAGGCTAAGCCTACTATAGATCAAGCATTCCAAGAACACAAAAACAAAAACTATGCCAAAGCCATTGAACTTTATCAGCAAGCTCTACAAATGGTACCTAACAATGCCAGCCTTTGGTTCAATATGGCTAGCGCTGAATATGCTAGACAGAATTACATTCAAGCCAGAGACGACTATGCCAAAGCTCTAAAATTAGATAGGCCAAATCAACTTGACGATCTTTACTTCATTGCCACCATAGACGATAACAATGGAAAAGGGACAGATGCACTTTACGGATACAAGCAGTATTTAAAAGAGTCACCAAAAGGCAATTATGCTGATAATGCTTCTGCTCGTGTAAGTGCTTTAAGTCAAGATAGTACCGCTACGGCAAAAATAAAAACAGATGTAGAGTTAGCACAAATTCAAGACGCAGCAAAAGCATATCAACAAGCTGTTCAATTACAACAACAGCAGCATTTCGATGAAGCTTTACCCCTTTATCAGCAGGCAATAAATTTGCAACCAAAGGAACCGACTTATGCTTATGCTCTGGGCACACTTTATCAACAAAAGGGTGATATGGACCAAGCTGTTAGTTGGTACAATCAAGCCAGTAATTTAGATCCTAAGAATAAAGAATACGCCAATGCTCTAAAAACAGCTAATGAATTTAAAGCTGATGCTTTGGTCGATCAAGCTGTACAGAAACAAACGTCTGGCGACCTCACTTCTGCCATCGATCTCTACAAACAGGCTGGTGTTCTTGCCCCTCAAAATGCTAGGCTTTGGACAGATTTAGGTACAGCTTACCAACAATCCGATCAATACAAAGAAGCACAAGCAGCTTATCAAAAAGGCTATGACCTAGATAATAAAAATGAAGTCGGCGATCTTTACCTTATTGGCGCCATCCAAGAAAATTACAAACAAGGTGCTCTCGCTTTAACCAATTACAAAAAGTATTTGTCCCTAGCTTCTAATGGTCCTTATGCCGCTGCCGCACAAGATCGCATAAAAGCCTTAAGCATTGATATCATGGCTGTACAACAGTTAAAGACAGCGGATCAAATGAAGACGGCTAATCAAGCTCAGGATGATTACAATCAGGCTGTGCAAGCTCAAACAAGTAATAATTTAGATCAAGCAATTACCCTTTACCAAAAAGCAATTAGCGAGGCACCTTCAGAGCCTTCATATGTCTATGCTTTAGGCACCGCCTATCAGGCAAAGAACGATCTAGATAATGCAATTTCTTTTTACGAAAAAACATTATCGCTAGCTCCCAAAAACCCTGATTACAAGAAAGTTTATATCACAGCTAAGCAATTGAAATCGGCTCCAATTATGGACGACGCAGTAAAAAAACATACCGCTGGAGATATAGTTGGTGCGATTCCATTATATGAACAAGCGCTGTCTATAAATCCTGAATATGCTCATGGTTGGACTAATCTGGCCAGTGCTTATCAGGCTAGCAATAATTTTTCAAAAGCACTAGAAGCTTACAATAAAGCTTATAGCTTGGACAATAAGGGCGAAGCAGACAATCTTTATTTCATAGGATTGCTTGATGAAAATGCTGGGCAAGGCGGCAAAGCGATTCAAGATTACAGCCGTTATTTAACAACCGCTCCGCATGGTACTTACGTTAACGACGCTAAAAGTCGCATGACGGCTTTAAAAGCTAACCCTAGTCAAACACAAAAAATTCTTACGGCTAATGAACAAACTAAATTAAACGAAGGAGGGTCTGCTTATGACCAAGCAGTAAAATTACAACAAGAAAATAAACTAGATGAAGCCTTAGAGCAATATAAAATGGCTATAGCTAGCCAACCAAACGAAGCCTCTTACTACTACGGAATAGGTACTTGTTATGCTTCCAAAAATGATCTGCCCGAAGCAATTAAGAACTATCAAAAGGCAATTTCATTAAATCCGCAAGAACCAAATTTCAAACAAGCTCTCAAACAAACCAATCAAGCTCAAGCAGCTCCACTCATTAATTCAGCTATAAAAAAACAAACTACCCCGGACAGTGCTGGTAAATATGATCTAACCGGAGCCATAGCAGATTACGAGGCTGCTTTAAAGATTGATGATGATGCAAATACACGTTTAAATCTTGGTACCGCCTATCAAGCAAATAATAATCTACCTGGTGCGACAACTGAATATAAACGCGCATTACAATTGAATCCAAACTCAGCCGACGCCCACTATTATCTCGGCACCATATATGATACTAATGGCCAAACTCCGCTTGCCGTGTCTGAATACCAAAAATATTTAAAGATGGCTCCCAATGGTGCTTCTGCTGCCGATGCTAGGGCTCGCCTTAAAGCATTAGGTCATTAGCTCTCCTGCAATAGTCGTTGCTCAGTCTTTAGGGTTTATTGCCTTTTTGTTTATTTTGATAATCTCTTCAGCCACAGCTCGTCCTAATTTTTTATGGCATGCTTCAGGCAAGTGAATACGTTAAAGGATCATTTATGACAGTTGTTCGTGAATTAAGTCCTTCTTCAACAACCACATATTTGTCACCTAAAGTCGAGCGCAAAACACCTGTCCAGCGTATTTCATATAAATATCTCACAGGTATAAGAACGTTAGAGTCTGGTTTATAACCCCAAGTATTGGAATCTCCATAACACAATATCGTCTTCATACCAAAACTCTAAGCTGTTGTAGCCGATACTGTATTGTTTTGCTTAAGATAAACATAGAGCCATGTCTCACAAAAAAGGAGAACGATTTGCATAAAAACACCCACTCCAGAGTTTAGCAAATTAAAAATATGTCCAAAAGATTGCGCACTCAAACCATGTCCGGTCGTGTACATACAAATAGCATAGATCCCCACCAGAACGAGCAAAGGAACATCCACACAAAGGATAACAATAGTAAATGCACCAAACCAGTATTTGAAGCACAACCAAAATTTATTATTAATTAGCTCATGACTTTTTATAATGCTTTGAATAGGACCATTTTCAGCACTCAAAAGAACTACCGAACAAATACTTGTTTTGGTCAGCCACCAAATTGCTGGTATGAGTAAAAGCAGAGAAAGACCAAAAATTATTACAAACCTTAGAATATCCAAGCAAATTATTTGCCATAAGAATTGCAAGAAAGGCTTGTTGCTTTGTAAGTCTGGAGCGAGTTTTGTCAAAGACATTTTTATAGCATAGTACATAATCAACCAGCTAGGAACACAAACTATGATCCACCACAAATAAAATTTCCAATTCAGGAAAAGTTGTCCTGACTTTCCTTGTTCTGGGTCGAAGATTAGATGAGAAATAACCGCAAGGCAACAGTATATTGTGACAAGAATCCAGTGCTTACTAACAAACTCTTTGAGAAAGGGGAGTGAGCCTCTCAGCGTTTGGCGCACACTTAAAGTTGATATTGCCGCATGCATTTTCAATCACCTTTCTCTAACTGTTACTTTTGCTGGAACTACCAATAATTTTCCAACCCCCAATGCCAATCTAAACTGTGGTCACCGGTACAGGAGTATCTTGCTTAAGATAAACATATAGCCAAGCCTGGACATAATAAAACACTACAGCAGTAAAAACAGCTAATACAGGACCCATTACGCGAAAAATCATCATTGCCCTGTTAAATCCTGCACCTTCATGAAAGACCGCGTTCAACACGCCACCAATCAAAAGGAAAAAACCAATTGTTATGCCCGCTATCACAGTTACTAAGATAACAGTGCTCGAGGTTCCTACTAGAAATCCTAAACACTGCCAAAATCGCTCATTCATCAGTTGATGACTTTTTCTGATGCTATCAATCACTCCATCATTAGTACTCAAGAGATTGGCAAAAGATACTGTGGATTTGGTTGACCACCAAACGCCAGGCAATATAAGTAGAAGCAATAAAGGTACTCCGATAATTGCCGAAAGGAGATTCATACAAAAAATTTGCCATAATGCAAATGCTAATGACTTGTTAGGCAGCGAATTAGATGGATCCAGTTTAAGTAAAGCATCCCTGAGTGAATAATAAATCAAAAGCAAACTAGGGATAACGTTTACGATCGCAACAATCCCTAATCCGGCTCTTTTTTCAAATGAAATATCCGAAATATCCTGATCGCCAATGATAAATGCTGGCAAAGTACCTAGCACAACATAGATAATAGCCAGCAGCCAGTGCTGTTTGAGAAACTGTCCCAAAAAAGAAAGTGAGCTTTCAAGTGCATCGCGAACACTTAGTTTTAAACTGGCTGTATTCATAGTATTTCCTAAAATTAACAACAATATCAAAGAGCTCTGTCAGTATAGTGTAGGCGCAAAGGAGAAGCAAATGCGAAAACAATTTCAAGAGCTTTTGACATGTGCTGATTTAGTTATTATGGCAATTTTCGCTGCCTTGCTGGCACAAATAAATTGCTCAACGGCCTGTGCCGCAACCTGGTGCTATCTTAAATTTAAAGCCAAAAGCTATACGTGAACTACATTGGCGTCCCAGTTCTGACGAATGGCAATACTATAATAAGCGGCAAAGCAAGAATAACAGTTTTTCTATAAGAAATAATAGATAAATTTCCAAAAAAACCCGTCTTCATGGCATTACCATAAGAAACTGGTTTGCTTGATTATTCCTTTTTGCTTCTAATTCCCAGAATAACGAGGGCTCCCAGTGCAATAAATAAAAAGAGATAACTGACCGCCAACGGAACCTGAATATCGCCAAACATAATGCTGTCTAACCGAATCGGTTCAATTAAAATTCGTCCAAGTGAATAGCCGGCAAGATACACACAAAACGTCACACCTGGATAATTCTTAAATCTCGGGAAAACGAAAAAATATAACACAAAAAATAGAACTAAATCCCAGGCCGATTCGTATAAGAAAGCGGGCTGGAAAAAATCATTTGCTGCATATTGAGCAGGACGCATTTCCGGCGGAATATATTGCTTAAAAGGAAAATCATCGCCAACAGGTAAGCCAAAAAGTTCACAATTAAAGAAATTGCCCCAACGACCCACAGCTTGAGCCAGAGGCACAACCGCCGTCAAAATATCTGCTGTCTGAAATAGTGGCATTCCTACCTTTTTCCCGTACCATATACCAACCAAAACAGCGCCTATTATGCCACCGTGAATAGATAAGCCACCACGCCAAACAGCAAAGATTTCTGCTAAGTGATTTAGAAAATACGGCAAATTGAGTAATACAAAGTACAAGCGGGCACCACATATACCACCAATAAAACAAACTAATGCACAACTAATCAGTGGTTCTGACTCCAAACCATATCGAGAAGCTATTTTTTTTAAAGCAAAACTGGCCATAAGAAAACCCAGTAGAAACATAAGACCGTAATAGCGAATAGTTATCGGTCCTATATGCAGAAAAATTTGTCCAGGCGAATAAAAAGTCATTTTTTACTTTTCCAATAAAAATCGTCCGATAATTCAGATATCATGGATTAGAACATTATGCCAAAGTTAAAGTCAAAATGGATTTGTCAGGAATGCGGCTTTCAAGCGGCAGCTTTTTTGGGCCGCTGTACAGATTGCGGCAGCTGGAATTCCATGATCGAAGAAATAGTGAGAGAAATTTCTCCTTCCTCCAAAATTAGCGAGCGTACTCTCGCCCGTAATGATAGCCAGAACGGCGATAAACCTATAGCTCTAAAAGAAATAAGAAAAGAAAATTATGAACGGCTTAGCTCTGGATTAGCTTCTTTAGATGAAGTGCTAGGCGGCGGTATTGTTCCTGGCGCAGTAATCTTATTGGCAGGTGAACCGGGCATAGGCAAATCAACCCTTTTGCTGCAGGTAGCCAAATCATTAGAGGTTAAACATCTCGTTCTATATATAAGTGCCGAAGAATCAGCATCTCAAGTAAGCCTAAGAGCCTCACGTTTGGATATCATAGGCGAGCACTTATATATAGATACCCAACAAGACGTTTTAAACATATGTAAGCATATTACAGAAAAAAAACCTCATTTGGTTATCGTTGACAGTATTCAAGCAATTTATCATCCAGATATCACATCCACCGTCGGTTCGGTCAGCCAAGTTCGTCAAAGCGCAGAGGAAATTATAAATACAGCCCGAACAAATAACACTCCTGTAATTATTGTCGGACATATAAATAAAGAGGGTGTTATCGCTGGTCCTAAAGTCTTAGAGCATATGGTAGATGTTGTTTTGCAATTTGAAGGCGATAAAGCAAAGCAATTAAGAATTTTACGCGCCAATAAAAATCGCTTCGGCGCCACAAATGAAATTGCCATTTTTTCTATGGACGAGACTGGTCTTAATGAAATAAATCATGCTGGTACATTTTTTCTAGCTGATCATCTAGATAAATTGAGCCAGCAACAAGATTTAAGCCCAGGCACAGCTATTATTGCTTACAATGAAGGTAATCAAGTTTTGTTCTTAGAAGTGCAAGCTCTTGTCGGTACAAGCGTTTACTCTAATCCGCGTCGCGTAGCTAACGGCTGGGACTATAATCGATTGCTGCAAACAATCGCCGTTTTAGAAAAAAAATTAGGGGTCAACTTATCTGCGCGCGATGTTTATGTAAATGTAGTTGGTGGCTTAAACTTTGATCGCCCTTGCGGGGATCTTGGTATTAGCGCTGCCATTATCACATCTCTATTAGATAGAAGAATATCAGCTGATTTATTCTTGTCCGGAGAAATAGGTCTGACCGGTGAAATAAGACAAGTAGTAGGAATTGATAAGATCTTAAAAGAGGCTGCCAAACTAGGATTTAGATCAGCAGTAATACCCAAGGCCAATCTAAATGCAAAAACAAGTCAGGTAAAAGAAGTAAAACCGGCCGACAAATTGAAAATTATAGGCTTTCAATTCTTGCAAGATGTATTTAACGAAATTGTTCCTGGCTGGCAAAACGACCTAAAAGCAATGAGACGCCCAGAAAAAGCAGGTAACTCCAATCAAACAGTTAAAGATAATAAAGCAATCACTGATATTACATTGGTCTAATTCAAGAAAGTGAAAATAGGCAATTATCTGTTCCCTGGGATGAAATATCGGCCAAACTATTTTTGTTCGCCAAAGCAATATGAACAGCGTAGCAATTGTTTTTCCAAAACAATAATGCTAAAAAATAATACCGATTTTCTGCAATACCTGCTCAATAGTGGTCATTGGCAAGTAGAGTCTGTGTAAGGCATTCGTTTCGCTAAAAGATTGAAATCCACTTTTCGTATAAAAAGGAGTGGGGTCGCCTTTTTCGCCTATCAGCACATCCACAATCATTGCATAAGAAGCCACCAATTGATTAGCGTGCCAAGCCTTCACCATGGCATCAACAAGAAGATGTTCCCCTAATTTCAAATTGCATTTGTCGCGCTGCCATTTTTCATCCACTGCCAATCTGCCTAAAAGAGTAGTACCTACAACCGGATATTTAGGCAATTCTTTGCGAATATGTTCAGCTAACTTTTCCATCGAAATCTGAAGAGCAGAAAGACTGTAATAACCAACAATAATATCTGGGCTTTTTCTAAGTGTTAGAACAAAAACCCGAGAGAAATTACTCTCAGCATTTCTAATAGACTGATGCTTAATATAATTATCTAACTTGCCGACCCCACAAGAGAAACTGGCACGACTATGACTTCTAGTAAGTGGTTCAATATCGTTTAAATCAGAAAACTGCAACACTTAACGTTTCATTCTCTCTTTATAACGTTTAGCTGCTGCTATCAAATTTTTGTTAGGAGCAGGTGGATTAATAAGAGCATTAGCAAACGCCTCACGGTCACGCTTACCAAGCCGCATAATATCATGCTCTTGAACAGTCTTATCCGCATCTGCTGCCAGTGTAGAAAGAACATAAGTAGTTAAATCCAATCCCTTTAAACTAGCGGCATATTGGATTTGTTGTTTCAATTGTGTATTACAACGAGCATATATACGATCATTCTTTTCTAAATGCTCAGCCGACATTTCCATTATTAAGCCCTCAATGTATTTTTTTATTGTACGACTAGTAGTCGTACAAGTCAAGGAGAAATCGGCGTTAAAACTTGTTAAATCATTTTACTATTGTAAGATCTGTAATAAGACAGTAATTCAAGCCAAATCTTTAACTTTTAATGGAATTCACATCATCTAGCAGCGAATTAAAGAAAAAACTGACCAATGTGCCGTCAGCTACCGGTGTTTATATTTTTAAAGATGCCGAGCAGCAAATTGTTTATATTGGCAAAGCCTTGAGCCTGCGTCAGCGCATGCGCTCTTATTTTAGCGAAAATGCCTGGCAAGAGAGGCCAAAGCTAGCTGTAATGATGCCCAAAGTAAAAAGCTTTGAATGGATATTAACCAGCAGTGGGAAAGAAGCTTTACTCTTAGAAGCCAATTTAGTCAGACAGCATATGCCGCGCTATAACGTCACTTTAAAAGACGACAAACGTTATCCCTGGTTAGCCATTACTTATGACACACCATTTCCCCGCCTTATTATGATCCGTGACCCTTCGCGCTTCCGCAAAAGTAATCCAAAAGCAAAAATATTTGGACCTTATGTAGCAGCTGGCGCAATGTGGGACACTGTGCGCGTTTTACGTAAAGTATTTCCTATGCGCCAAAGAAAAATACCATTATTTAAAGATAGACCTTGTATGAATTTTCATTTGGGGCTTTGCTTGGGTCCTTGTCAAAATTTGGTTGATGCCGAAACTTACGACAAGATAGTGAAACAAGTAGAGCTATTTCTTACCGGACATCAAAATGAAGTGTTATCTCAACTAAAAAAAGAAATGGAAAATCATTCACAAGCCCTCAATTATGAACAAGCCGCAAAAGCCCGAGATAAAATAAATGCTTTGCACACAATGATCGAAAAACAACAAGTGTTTTTTGCTAGTGAAAAGGTAAGCCAAGATGCTCTTGGTTGCGCATGCAATAGCAAGCTAATAGCTATATGCCGCATGCAAATTAGAGAAGGTAAATTGATTTCATCAGAAGTAATTACCTTGCCTTTATCAGATAAAACTGTCGCAAAAGAAGCTTGGCAAAGTTTCATAGATCAATACTACACAAATTGTGATGACTTAGCTTTACCTAAAGAAATCCTTTTAGAACTTGAAATTGAAGATGCCGAGGCTCTAGGTGAAGTTTTAAGTGAGCGGGTCAATTTATCTATAAATATCTCTGTGCCAAAGCGTGGAGAAAAACTAAGACTGATAAGCCTAGCCAAAAAAAATGCGCAAGCTTTTCTTGAGCAAGAAACTCGCAGATATATTCCAGATAATGCAAAAATTGATTCTCGTCAGTTTGATCTTTTGCAAGAGCTGAAAAACGAACTCAATTTAGACCATTTACCTCATCGTATCGAATGCTTTGATATATCAAATATACAAGGCACAGATAATGTGGCTAGCATGGTTGTATTTGAAAATGGTTTACCTAAAAAGGCAGATTATCGCCTATTCAAAATCCGTGCTATAGAAGGGAAAGCTAATGATTTTGCTTCCATGAAAGAAGTTGTGGGCAGGCGGTATCAAAGACTACTTAACGAGCATAAATCTTTTGCTGACTTGATCATAATAGATGGCGGACGTGGTCAATTAAATGCTGCTTTAGAAGCCTTGAGCGACCTCAATATCACTAAACAAACCATTATTGGACTAGCAAAAAAACAAGAAGAAATTTATTTCCCCAATAAAGAGCGTCCTGTTTTATTATCTAGACGCAGCAAAGCTCTGCATTTATTGCAAGCTGCTCGTAATGAAGCGCACCGCTTTGCTATAACTTTCCATCGCAAAAAACGAGCTAAGCGCGTTTTAAAATCTGGCTTTGATGATTTGCCTGGAATTGGTGCTGCTCGTCGCAAAGTCTTGCTTGAACATTTTGGCTCGTTCGAGAGTTTTAAAAACAGCTCTATCGAAGAAATAGCGAAGGTTTCAGGATTCTCGCTAAAATCAGCCGAAAAACTCTTGTCAGCCTTAAATAAAGAAGGTAATTAGTATCACAGATCTGCCCAATAGATCAGCTATAATGGCGTCCATAATAGATAATTCGGATAAACATGTGATGCTCACATTCTTTCAAAAACACTACCGTGCTGTGATCTGGCTTATGATCCTTACTTTTGTAGCCAGCTTAATTCCTACGCTTTTTATGGGAATCCGTTAGACTTTTCATATTTATATGAACAAAATCAACAAAGCTCCTTTAGCCGATAGAATGCGGCCTAATTCTTTTGACCAATTTATTGGTCAAGAAAAACTCGTGGGTCCTGATGGCGTATTACGAAAAATGCTCGGCTCCGAACAATTATTTTCCTTTATTCTTTGGGGTCCGCCTGGCGTAGGTAAAACAACATTAGCAAAAATTGTCGCGAATGAGACTAAAAGCCAATGGATTTCTTTTTCTGCCGTAACTTCTGGCATAAAAGAAATTAAAAATGTCATGGCCGAAGCGGAAGCATTTATAAAGCTCAACAATAAACAAACAGTATTATTTGTAGATGAAATTCATCGTTTTAACAGGGCACAGCAAGATGCATTTCTACCTTATGTAGAAAATGGCACAATCGTACTTATAGGAGCCACTACTGAAAATCCTTCTTTTGAGATAAATTCTGCTTTGTTATCGCGTATGAAGGTATTTGTTCTAGATCCATTGAAGACTGAGCATCTCGTTTCAATAATGCGTCAGGCTATTGATGATAAAGAGCGAGGACTTAAAGAATCTATTAAAGCTAACGACGATGATTTAAAAGTCTTTGCCGCTTATTCTGGAGGAGACGCACGCACTGCGCTGAATAGTTTGGAATTAGCATTTTTATTGGCTGCTAAAGCAAATGAAAATAAGCTAACTGAGAAAGTGATCAAAGATGCTATTCAACAGATGATTTTGCAATATGACAAGAACGGTGAAAATCACTATAACTTAATATCGGCTCTACATAAATCAATGCGCAATTCTGAAGTTGATGCCAGTTTGTATTGGCTTGCCCGTATGCTAGAAGCTGGTGAAGATCCGCTTTTTGTAGCTAGACGTATTGTGCGATTTGCTTCAGAGGATATTGGTTTAGCCGCTCCTCAAGCTCTTCAACAGGCTGTAGCTGCTATGCAAACGGTAGAACTTATAGGTATGCCAGAAGCTAAACTGGCCTTAGCACAAGCGGTTATCTATTTAGCCAATGCTCCTAAGTCTAATGCTGTGTATTCCGCTTACCAGAGTGCTGCCACCGATGCTCTTAACACGATCAGCCAAGCTGTGCCGATGCACTTACGCAATGCTCCAACCAAATTAATGAAAGAATTGGGCTATAGCAAGGGTTATCAATATGCTCATAATTATGCTTCTGGAAAAGCTGAGCAAATGTCCTGCATGCCAGATGACTTAGCAAACAGCAGATACTACGAACCTACTGCTCGCGGCTTTGAGGCAAAATTAGCTAAACTACCTGCCAAAGAATTTTAATTGTATTTTCAACCAGAAGCATACAAGGTTTCAATAGTAGCTTCATTCGTTACAGGCTTATAAAAAATAATCATATAGTCAAAAGCTTTTCCGCTTTTGCATTTTAATTTGGCCGGCTTGCCAAACACACCATAAGCCCTAACATCGTCTGCTCCTTGAGTCGTTTGTTGAACGAACGAGGCTCCCAGTTTGCTATTCTTTTCATCGTAATGAATATACTTAAGCGTCTTATCGTCTTTAATCTCAGTCATATCGAACGCATTGGCGATAGCATTAATATTCTGAGGAAAAGCTTTAAATTCGCAAAAACCGCGAAAGCCTGATTTTGAGTCCCCCACAGTGCGATATGTGGGCTCGTACAAAGTCGTCTTTGCTTGCTCCTTCAATAGGGATGTTAGATCATCACTTAAATTGGGTGAATTGTTAAGAGGATTGCTAGTAGGAACGCTAACATTTTGACAACCCGCACAAGCTTGTAGCAAAAACAATACAAAAATACCCACACAGAATATGTTTAGCCTATTTGCTGCTGGCAACCTGCAAATCATCTCTATAACTCTATGGTTTTTTTCTGATTATAGGTAAGGCAACGCTTTCAAATTTTTCTACCAAACTATAAAGATTATGCCACCACTTTTTCGCTTGGCTCTTGATTAATTCGTTACGCGTGCCTCTAAGCACTTTCGCCAGACGATAATTTTCAGTTTCGGCAGCCGTCAGAACGTCTTCTAAATAATCGCGCTCTACTTTGAGCTTGGTCAGACCATCCATTAAATAACGTCTTTCATTAACGGCAGAATCTTTTTCGCACTGAATAGATTTGAGTTCTCTTATTTCAGCTTCCATCGCTGGCATTTGCTGAATTGAATAAAGTTGAGTCAACATAATCTGTTTTAGTAAAGAATTTTCATCAACTATCTCTTGCAATTTAGTAAGTAGAGCGATGACTCTTCTCTGCAAATAATTGATTTCGTGATTAGCATCGGCTAATACTTTATCTTCTTTAGCCTTTTGCACAAAAGTCAATACTTGTGTGCGAACCCGTTTTTCTCTTGCCAGCCTCGCCCGACTATCTTCGTTACCTACCGCCACTACATCCGATGCCCACTTAAATATGTCATCGAGACCTTGTATATCTACAGATTGCTCATGCAATTCCTGTTGAGTATTTGCTTGGTCAATTAGTTTCGTCTGTTGCGTGCTCACGGAGCCTCCCCCTTATTAGTTCACCGGATATGATACTGGCAAATGCAAAATTCTACAAATAGTTTTTGCCACCGCCTGTAAAGCCGGTAGCAAAATTGGACCGGTATAACCATACTTTTATTTTAGTGATACCAACCGAGGTGCTAGGGCAAAACTAGCCAAATCGAGGGCGAAGAGCTTATTTCTTCTTTTGACAAAATAGAGGCTTCAAAATAAAAAACCCTCTTTCGATCACTCAAATAGACAGCATTAATCTTTTATAAGGTTTGACTCTTTCTGCATCCGGCAAGCCAAGAAGCTTGCTTCAATAAGCAGCAAATTCTATTGTCCAAAAAATATATGACACTCACGAAGATCGCAAAGTCCACATCCAAATGCTCAGATAAGCTGTTATCAACAAACCAATTACATTTGCAATAAGTGGCACTTCTTGTCCATTGAACGTCACACTAAAATGCATCAATAAACGAGAGGCGTGCAAAACCGCTACTAGACCAAAAATTATTGAAGCAACGGTTAATCCAAGCTGCGTATTTTTGCTCATTAGACACATAAAATAACCCCTAAATGATTTTGTGCTTTTGTGCCGTGTCGTCGCTATTTCCATCATACCAAAATGCCATAAACAAGCCATATAAATTGAATCAACTCTCTATTTTTCTGTCGATTTAATAAAATAATGGGAAATACCGGGGGGTCCTACGTAATAACCCCCAAGACATTGGCCCCTTTAAGCATTACCTTATATGTAAACAAGTAGCCTCCCTCTACATAGTCTTTTATCCGGAAAACGACAATGTTCAATGTAAGTAAAAACAGCAATTCAAAGACACCAGTGCCAATAGCATTGGCTTTATCCTTGATTGGCATTTTTGCTTTAAGCCTGCCAATACATGCCCAATCAGGTTCTACTCCTGCCATTTCTTCAGGCAATTCTATTTATGGTGGTGCAGGTACAACCGCTTTAAGAGACCCTTTAGTTAATGGTGCTAATTTTAGCTTGCCTGGCGTTCCCTCTGCTCAAGGTGCAATACCTCCACTTGGATCAGGACTTGTACCTCTACCTCCTAACCCAGGCATGCTTCTTGCCCCCCCTACTTTAATCCCTTGGGCAAACGGCATAGCAGGTAATCAATTTAGCTTACCTACCAATCAAGTTGTGGTGCCAGCTAATCAAATAAATGTACCTAGTAATGTAATCTCTTTGCCAGTCAGTAACGCTATCGCTATGCCACCGGGAGTAATGAATGCCGTCGTGGGCGGATCTATTCCTCCTGAACCTTCTACACCGGGAGCTAACCCTGGCATGCTCAGACCACCTAGTTTTTATAATGGCTCTTCAGGAGCAAGTGCCGGTCAAAGTCAGAACAGCGCAGCAGCCATTGGTGCTGTGAATTCAAACGGACAAATTACTGGTTCCGCTCCCACTACACGCCCAACCCGTCAAGGCAGTAATGATTTTGGCTTGCCGCGTACAGCTAATGCTTATCGCCTTCAAGGCACTGCTTGGGTACCGCAAGCCGGATCCACTACAACAGATTTTGGTAATTTCAAACAAGCAGCCGTTAAAAAAGCTCAGATTTCTTTTGATTCACCAATGCCTGCTCAATACCCAGGACAAGGACAAGCAGGCGTACCTCAGCAAACAGCCTCTGGCAATCACACAAGGAATTTTGCCAATGCTCAAGTTACAAACGACCTTTATGGCATTCCCATGATAAACCCAAACAAAATGACCACAAGCAGTAGCGGTGCTGTCTCACAAGGACCACCACCATCACCACTCACCACTCTAGCTACTCAATAATTTCATTCAGGCACTTAGGAGGCCTAGCCAAATGTATATGATGGATAAACAACTAATAGAACTTAAAGGCAGTAAAGGCAAAGCAACTGCATTGATTACTGTCCTCATGGCTTTTAGCATAATGCTTGCACCAAAAGCATACGGACAAGGAACTCTCGCTCCGCGCGACCCCTACGTTCCTGGCACTTCAACTTCATTGCCAGGGGTACCTTCACGTCTTGGTAACGTTCCCGCTCCAGGTAGCGGACCAACCTCACTACCGCCACCAATTGGGATGACAGGCCCACCTACATTGATTCCTTCTATTCCAGCCATACCTGCCACTCAGATCGGCAGCTCTTTTAGCGGAGTAGGTTTACCCACGATGTTACCGATGTCTTTGGCGCCTTCAGGATTACCGGGGGGATGGGGGCAAGCGCTTTTTCCGCTTATCCCAAAAGGACCTTCTACTCCCGGACCTGCTCGCCCCATACTGCAAGGTTTTGGTAATCCTGCCGTACCAACCAGTGTTCAGCCAGTCGGAGGTTTACCTGGAACCGGTGGTTATTACACGACCATCCCTCAAATTCGTCGACTAGGTACCAACAAAAGTACTCAATATGAATTACGCTCTCGTACAGCGTTTTTAGGTGGTGGCGGTAATTCTCAAGATGAAGTCACCCAATTTGGACCATTAGCCGGTCTCGGTCAGGTTTACGGTATACCTACCGGTACCGGATACAATAAAGGACCAGCTGGATCTAATAATGATAATTTTAATAAATCAATAGATTTGGGTGGTGGTATGCGAAACAAGCTCGGTACTGCAGTTATTTCCACCGGTAAATCAGTACAAGACCTGAACGGTTACAACGTTATGTATGGTCCCAATGGAGTTGGTAATGGTAATCCACTTACAAGCTCTTATTTAACTACAGACTTTGGTCAAGGCGCACGCACTGCATTTACAAGTGTTGGCACGCCACCTAACCGCACAACGGACTTTGGTTTCCCGTTGCGTCCGCAAACAGGCTTAAATGCTCATCCTAATGAACCTGGGCGCCTTTTACCGCAACAAGCCGTGGAAACCAACTTCTAGGATCCTAGGGGGGATCTTCCCACGCAAGTGGGAATTCCCCCTCTTCATTCTCCTGGTAAATTCTTCTAATATTTACCTTAGTCAAATAAGATCGATAAAAATTCCTTTCGCCTGAGCAAACTAAAATGAAAAGTCAAACACTAAATCTAATAATGGAAAAGCCAGCTAAGCGTATAGCGCTTTCGGTCGCACTTTCAATTGCTCTAGCCAATACAGCAATTACTTTACCTGTTTATGCTCAAGGCTATAACCAAGATTCTTATTTACCTCCCGAAGTAGTTCCCATTAATCAATCAGTCAATTATGGCCCTGCTTTAACCTCTGTAAAGTCGATAGCAAATATTTTGCCAGTGGGTACCGGAAGCAATGTGCCTGGAACTATATCCCAAATAACTCAGCAACAAAACTTTCAAACTCCGCAAGAAGCTCGCCAAGCTATATATGACTCTTGGGCTAATAACAAGATCTTTCCTCAATTTAATGGATCTTCTTATAACGAAGCCACTAATCCAATGAATAATTTAGCCAATCAAAGTATATCCAGCCAAAATTTCCCTGCTGGACAAATACAAAATTTGGGTCAAACGATGCCTCAAGATTTAGATAATAGAATGAATCCAACAGCAAATAATTATCAAAATGATGCTGCTCCTCCACAAACACAAACTTTAAGTGGCGCTACAAATACTCCAAGTACATCTCAACAGCGCACTTCCGGTGGCATATCGCACGCTTACAGTATGGTCTCAACTTTAGGTAGTACCGGAATGGCATTAAGCAGCGGCGGCATCGGCAATGTATATAACGCTGGTTTACTTGGTTTAACCTTGACGAATTACAGTGCAAACAATGGTTTAAAGTTCTAAGGATAAGGTGGTGTTGAAACCATGAATAAGAATAAAAATACAAAATCAATATTATTATCAATAGCCTCTGTAAGCGTAGCAATAGGCATAAGCCTGCAACCAGCATCCGCTCAACAAAGAGGCGGAGCCAGATTTAACTTTGCTCCTAACTATTATCGTTTGGAACAAGCAGCTGTACCAGAAGTTTCCTCTCATCCGATTAGCCATTCTGTAACCAACGGTCATGTACCAAGCAGCAAAAGCATTTTAGGTATAGATCCTGGTTCACTACCAGTTGCCCCTCATGTCCAAACACAAACTCAAGCTACATTAACGCAAGCCACACCCACACACTACAAAGAAAGTTTTGGTGCTCCAGCTAATGCGCCAGTAATGGCCGCTTTACCTGCCACCGCCCTTAATCTACCCAAAGCCGCTGACAAAGCCTTATCTGTTAACAAAGCAGTCTCTGCCAAGTTGATAAATAAGAAAGTCGCAGGCAAGCTACTTAGGAAACACATTGCTGGTAATTCTGGTCAAGCTCTTGCTCTTGGCCCAGCAGCCAGCTACGGAAAGAATTTCGGTTATCAAGCCGGTCCAACCACGCCTTCTGCTTATGGCAATGGCATGACTGTGAACACGGCTGTATCCGGCAAATTGTTACAACATAAATAGGTCGATAATTCAATACTCAGTTACAGACAATAGGAGGTCAAAATGGCAACCAGCATTAAATCCACAATCAAGAAAGTTGTGTCTTCGCGAACATTCAAAGTCGCGGCACGCGTTGGTTTCCTCTTGGCACCGCAGCTGGTTCTACTCGCCATTGGAGTTTATGACCAAGCTGCGCATGCTCAAGGGTTAGTCGGCGCCCCAGTAGACCCCCGTTACGGACAATCCAATGAAGTAGGTCAGATGGCAGACTACGGCTACGACAGCGCAAGAGACATCTCACGTGTTGTAACCGCTATGTCAACGGTTCCTTCTTCAATGGCCGGCATGAAAATTGCCTTCGGTCAACGGGACGGTGGTGAAGCTGCCATGAACGTGGCTAAAGGATTGGGCGTCGGCTTCGGCGCACCAACCGCAGTCCACTTAATGGGCACATTCGCTATCAACAACTTCGGAGGCTTGGGCGGCGGTCTATAATCCGACGATCTTGCTCCCAAAAGGAAAAGAAAGGGCTGTCCTGAATAAGGATGGCTCTTTTTTGTCACGAGTGTTTGATTTACATTGACAATGGGATTATTTTATAGCAGCTACAATATCAAAGCAATCAGGCCAATACTTACCATAATCAAATTCACTTTCGATCCAGAGCCTATCGCCAATGAAAAACGAAACTGGCAAAAATCCTGCAAGGCTTAGACAAATATTTATTTGGTTAGCAATTATTTGCGCTTTTATAATTGCATTTCTTATATTGGCTGCGATGCTACTCGGTATTGGGGATAGATGGATATTTCACCGTGAACTGTCTAAAGAGATACTAAAAATGCCGAAAGAAGGAGTGACCATTCCTCTAAAAGAATACGGAGGACTTTCATTCGTCTCAGGGTTGATTAATGGAAAACAGAAGTTAAATATGTTGGTGGATACCGGCGCTGGGGTAACCATGATCGATAGTTCGTTACTCAAAGAATTAAAACTCCCTCTTAGATTACCAGTAAAAATATCTTCTCCAGATGGAAGCCGGGAATTGCAGCCAGCAATTGTTCCAGAACTGACAATTGGAAAACTAACATTACATTCTGTGCCAGCAGTAGTTTATGACTTGCATAGTCTATCGGAGCTCGAGGGACATCAAATAAATGGTGTTTTAGGCAATAATGTCATGAGCAATTTTGTTACCACTTTTGATTGCCAAAATCAGGTAATGACTTTTAAAGGCAGTGACAATCTCAAGCTTCTCCAGCAAGTATCTAATATTCCCTTTTCTGACAAAGGATCGCCTCAAATAACCGCAAAATTGTGTGACAAACTCAACCAAACTTTTATGATTGATACTGGTGATGCTACTTCCCAGTTGCCTATTGCAGTTTTTAAGCAGCTTTCCCTACCAATCATTCCTTTGAAGGGGACACAGAAATACTCTATATTTGGTAAACCGCGTATGCGAGGAAGCGTGGAGATGCCAAAATTCAGTTGTGACACACTCACAGTTTATAATATCTGGTTTAACGTTGAACTCTCTGACGGACCAGCAGCCGCTGAATCTAATCTTGGATATAACTTTCTAAAAAAGTTTCGGCTTACCCTAGACCAACCTCAGGATAGCATTACATTAGAACCGTATGTCATCAATAAAGTGGATGAGCTCAAGGAACAAGCAAAGCATTTTATAGATGCCAATAAATACAAAGAAGCTCTAAGTGTAATACATAAAGGAATTATCCTTGCGCCAGGAGATACAGAAATTCGATTGCTACACGCGAAGCTGATGTATGGACTGAAACAGTACACCGACTGTTTGAGAGAATTGACACGGTACATTAAACTAGATGGCAAAGAAGAAGAATCTTATTTCATGCGCGCACTCACCTACAACAACCTCCACAATAGAAATGCGGCAGTACAGGATATTATAAAAGTTGCATCCATGTTTCCGACTGATCCATTTACTCAGTTAAAGTGTGGGCTTTTCCTTTCTCAGTTCTCAGCACCTAACCAAGCAATTGGTCTCTTTAACTATGCCGCAAAATTACAGCCTGATATCTCTCAAATTTATGCCGGTAGGGCAGTAGCTTATGACGAACTTCGCGATTATAAAAAAGCGGTTGCAGACTTTAACCTCGCAATCAAACTCAGCCCTCAAGAGGCAGCTTATTTAAACAACCGTGCCTGGATTTACAACGCGAATGGGGATTTTGACAAAGCAATTGACGACTGTAATGAGGTAATTAAAATAGAACCCGCCTGTGCTGCTGCCTTTAGAAATCGAGGTATAGCTTTTATAGGCAAAAGTGATTACCCAAGGGCAATTTCTGATCTCAATAAATCACTAACACTCGACTCAACTTCTGAACGAGCTGGCAGGACGTACTATTTTCGTTCCATCGTCTACAAGAAACTGAGGAAAGACAAACTTGCTGAGACTGACGAAAAAAGGTCTAAAGAATTAGATTATAGCCCACAAGAGGACTGAGTATGCGTATTGAATACAACTCAAATAAGTTTCAATATAATTTTAGGCTAGTATCCCTTTGCCCAGCTCACCTTCTTGTAGCTTGAAAATGAAATCTACGGTTATTTCTTTTGAGGAAATAACTAAAGTAATAGTCAGATAGCTTCAACCCAAAGAAAAGAGCTATCCTAATAGGATAGCTCTTTTTACGTATATAATTCACTTGTTAATTTACTTACGAGACAACCAAACGGTAAATATCCAATGTCTAACTTTGAGACTAATTTAAGCCAACCGAAGAATGATCAGTTGCAAGTTGAAATAATTAAGCTACGCAATATAATCCGTTACCATAGGGATCAAAAGGGCAATGACCGCTGTTGGCTAGATGATGAAACGCTATATGAACCGTTACCAGAAACGGCAGATAAAGCTCAAGCGCTTCCCACTAAAGAAGTCTTCATGGAAAAATGTGCCCGCTTCCATTCTAAACGCCAAGCTCCTAACCAAACAAAGCAAATAAGTCAAGAACCCAAGCAACCAACTGACCAAGATATTAAAGAAATGACCGAAGACGAACAAAAAAAAGAAATAGCAAGGCTTAGGCAAGCCATTCGTTTACATCGAAATATCGGAAACAATAAAAGAAGCTGGCAAGATGATCAAAGGCTTTACAGGGCATTGAACGAGAACACCGATTACGATACCACTTTACCCGAGCGAGAAACCTTTCTCACCAGCTGTGATCGTTTTTTTTCGAGCGGCGGCAAGCCGCCTAAGTTACACAACTGGTAATTCCGCAATTTTGTTCTTTTTGCCATTGCAAAATAAGCTCTACGGTCACTTCATTCAGGGAGTTAACAAGCAAAGTAGTAGGGTAACTTTTGCTTTTATCTTTCACTAAACCAATACAAGGAATTTTGGCATTAAAAGCTGCTTGCATACCGCTTAGGCCATCTTCGATAATCACACAATTATGAACGTCAATACAAGCTCTTTTTGCAGCTTCTAAAAATACATCAGGAGCTGGTTTTCCACGCGCAACTTCTTGCGCGGAAACGTATGCAGCAAAATATTTATCGAGAGACAGAGCCTGAATAACTTGCTCGATAAAAATTCTAGGCGAACCAGAAGCAATGGCCAAAACAAAATTACTATCGTACAAAGACTCGATCAATTCAAGAGCATAAGGAATGGGTTTAATACCGTCTTTCTTCACCCTTAAAGACATCATCTTCCATTTTTCTGTGCTCATTTCTTCTATTGAACGACTAATACCATGTTCAGCCAGAACTATAGTAAACATCTCCTTATCACCAACACCGGCAAAACGAGCAGTAATCTCATCTGGATGTATGTGAATATTTAGGCTGCGCAAAAATTCGCTCTCAACCTCCGAATGCATGTCTTGAGTATCAGAAATCACGCCATCCAAATCAAATAGAACGCCTCTTCTTTTTTCAGTATCTCTCATAGCTACTCGCTTTCGGCACAATTACCCGTGGAACTCAGTATTATAGTCTATTAACTCCAGTGATGCCTTTGCATCTCAGTTTATTTGGTTCTAAAGATATAGTCTTTTACATTCCCTTGCTTTACAGGCTCCAATAACCATAATCAATCTATGTTCTTAAGTTTCTCTTGTAAGAGCGGGGTTTATATGGAAGAGTATGAGCACAAACTAAAACAATTTATGGCTGATCATCGGATCAATGGTGAACATTTGTCGTTCAAACAATCATGCCACTCTGTTGAGGATGCTGCTAAGGCAGCCAATTGTACGACAGAAGATTTTGTCAAAAATATTTGTATGTTTGACGAGAAAAACAACTTGATTGTGGCAATAGTAAAAGGTGAAGACCGGGTCAGTACAACTCAGGTTGGTAAACATCTGAATATTGACCGTCCGCGCACAGCTACAGCTGCTGAAATCTTGGAAAAAACTGGTTACCCTTGTGGCGGTACACCATCATTTGGTTACACAGCTTATTTTCTGATAGATCCCAAGGTAATGGAAAAAACAACAGTTTATACCGGTGGTGGCTCTGAAAATTCTCTCGTACGTATTAGTCCCCAAGAAATGCAGAAAGCTAATGGTGCACAAGTTGTTAAGATGCGCAAATAAGGGAATTCATAAAAACTCAATCTATTGCTTCATGAATACCGGGTTTAAGGATCATCCAATCAGTATTTTCTACAAAATCTTGATGTAAACGATCATAGCGTTTGGGTATTTCTTTATTGAGTTTTTCTAGGTAAGGCAAAAGTGGTTTTTTGGGTTTATGTCTTTCTTCAACTTCGTCCAAATTTGTCTTTGGCCAATTACTGTCTTTTTTCAATTGCGCATATAAATTAAAGCCAAAACCATCAAAGAAATAGTCTTCATATAGAATGCCTAAATACCACGGACTCGGTATACCATTAGGATTAGATTTAAGCAAAGCTTCATTCTTTAACTGATCTAGTAAAGTCAATGCTTGTTTATCACCACTGTGTTTTAAATGTTCAGTCAACTTATCCCACGACGGATAATCAATTGCTGGACTAACAACAAGCACAGGCTTATTTTGCGATCGTGCTCTAATAATTTCATTCACAGTGCCAACGCTATAAACATTAGTCGGACAATAGGCAATGATAAAGTCACATATATCAACCATGCGTCTATTTATATGCACAGTCGGATAAAATTCATGGCACAACTCAGCCCGAATTTGCTGCCCCGATTCATTGTCTTCAAAAGTCCATTGAGCTCTAGTTTTACTTGAATATTCATAATTTTGACCATAAGCATCTTGACCAACAATAACTGGCTTTGACCAAGGATCATAAACAATAGCCCCAAATGGCTTTAAAAAATGCCTTAATCGACTCCGCCACCCGCTTTGCTTTTCTTGCTCAGCAGAGAGAAGAAAATCCATAGGCCCAGATAAATAAATTCGTGCCCCTTGCAATATGGAGCCAGAACCATCACTCATAATTTAGCTAACCTCAGAAACAAGCTTTTGGGCTTTCGCCTTTTTATTGGAGCAATTTTTTGTTCCTCCACCAAACAAAGAAAAGAGTCGCAATTAAGACAATAATACTTAAAATCAAACTTGTTGCCACCAGACTGTTCGGACCTAAACTAATTAAAAAGTTTTTGGTGCCTCCCAGCACAAAAGCAGCTCTTACTTCATAATTTCCAGGCCACAATATATCAAATTCTGCCAATGGCACTAATAATCTTGTTGAACCGTCTGGAGCTTTAGTGTAGCGACTTAGTCCACCACATCGCCAAACATCTGGATGCAACACATTTAAATGTTCCGCTCCTCGTACGTCGCATACTACACAAGGCGCAGCCTTGATATTAGCCTTGTGCTGAGCCTCATTCTCAGGATAAACATCCATATCTAAATAAATTACATAACGACCTGGAATATAAGCTTTAAAAGGAAAACCACCTGGCAGAAATGCTGATCCTTGTATAGTTGATTCCTGTTCCACGGCCAAAAATACTAAAAATATTGAGGCAAATACTGCTAATAGAATAGGCAGATAAAAGCTTATCGGTCGATGGATCATTCTTATGACTGCTGAACAAGGGTTACAAGTTATGGTTTTTACCATATTCGCGCCAACAAAAGTCACTGTGCATTACTTATTGGATGAATATTTTCAATCTTGATGGGAAATTCCCCAGTGACAATTCGAATTCGCCACATTAAACTGAGTTCATAGACAATATATCTCTATACAAATTGCATATAACCAGGGGGCAGGTTTTGAAACGTGACTTGCTATGCCCAAAAGATTTTTTTTAAGCTTGTTTTTGCTAGCAACCTTATTGCTATTAAACCCGACAGCAAGCCAAGCAGACAATAACGATACAAATAAATCCAAAACTAATTCATTCGATCAGTCTTTAATAAGCCAACTTGCTTCGCAGAATATGGCTGAATCTGTTTCAACATTCAGTCCTTTTTCGCAAATACTAAATGGACTGGACAATACCGTTAATACCAGTGAAATATATCAGAGTATAAGACAATTCTGGTATCAAGACATTTCTGGCATATTCTTTAACGGAATTGCGCAAGCAATAAATCAGTTCTTTCAAGATCTTCGCAATTCTTACTTGCCACTGACTGTTATTTACCTCAGTAATGCTATAAAACAGTTTTTTCTTAATACCGATCTGACAAAAATACAAAATGCCTCCCCAAATAGTCACGATCTCACTTTTTTACTAAAGCAATTTAATGAAACTATATTCGGTATCGCCCTTGATCTATCGTTGCTCTTATTTATCTTAAGTATATGGCGTTATTGGGTAGATTCAGCCTGGAAAGGCAGCGGCAATTTGATGAGCCCGGTTGCACGCTTGATCTTTGCCATAGGATTATTGCTTGCTTGGCCTACCATTTATAGCTTTCAAATTCAGCTAAGCAACGAATTGATGAATGCGCTATTCATAGATAATAACGGCAATATTCAATTATTAGATCTCGGTATGTCAGGCTTATTTGAAAATCTATTTAGCGTAAGTTTGTTTGCTACAGGCGTCTTTAGTATAAATTCCAGTTTTTTTGTTGAGACTTTGGTCCCCTTTATTCAAATTTTATTGCCTATAGTTTTCTGCTTATTGGCAATTGTCCTCATTTATGAATTAGTCTATGTTGTTATTTTAAAAGCCATCCAAAGTGCCTTAATGACAGCCCAATATGTATTTGCGCCAGTATTTTTGGTTCTTCTAACTAATCCGGTAACTGACAATATTGCCACTAGTTATATTCGGACCTTTGTGGAAGTGAGTCTTTGGAATTTTATATGGATTGGCTTGTTAAAAATTCTAGTCATATTGCTTTATTCAAATCTCAATCCATGGGGCAAAATACTGACAGCCATTGGCATTCTGCAAATAATGATGGATGTACCGCAATTTTTAGCCCATGCTAAAATTAGCGTGGCGTCCGATTTTGTCAATCCACGTCTTTTTGTCAAAGCTGTAAAAGATATCGCTAACTACGACGACCGATTAAAGGACGGCGTAAAAATGCTGCGATCAGTATTTACCGGCAATGAAAAACACAGCACCGCATCAAACATGTTAGACCCCACACTGAAACAAAATGATTTTAGTTTTGCTGATAATTATAATCACAGTCCAAACTTCTTACCGCCGCTTAGAGCAACCAATATAGAAAATGCCGGAAATCCACAATCTAATCGCGACAACCAATCACAACCCAACTCTAATAAAAATGGCTTAGCAGGCTCATTTGCCGCTGGCGCTGGAGCAATATTTGGCAATGCCACATCAGCAAGTGTTCTGACAGGAGGTTCAGCCATAGCTGTATCATCATCCACTAGTACAGCTATGGCATTAGCTCTCGCCATAGCATCAATCAATAACTCATCGGGAACAACAACAGATCCTACGAAAGGACCAAAGCCAAAAAATCCTGATCCTGAACCAAACTCTCCCCCTCCGTCTAGGCCGCCAGGCTCAGGTCCAAGATCATATATTGGACCAAACAGTGATCCTTCAGGCCCAAGTCCATATATTAGACCAAACAGTGATCCTTCAGGCCCAAGTCCATTTATTAGACCAAGCAATGATCCTTCAGGCCCAAGTCCATATATTAGACCAAGCAATGATCCTTCAGGCCCAAGTCCATTTATTAGACCAAGCAATGATCCTTCAGGTTCCAAGCCTAGTTTTGCTCTGAGCTTCGGGCTCAGTCCCAGTCCTTCTACCCCGAACCCAGAACAGCTTAAAATTATTACTTCTCCAGCAGAAAATAATCCGTTAAGCGAAAAACTAGAAACAAGTCAGCAAGAACAAACAAAGTCAAATTCTCGTCTTTACGTTCCCAAAAGCAAATTAAATTCAAACTGGACAGACGTTAAAAACCCAGATCAAAAAATCGCTCAACATGGACAATATCCCTCTTTAGCAGACCACAATATGTCCACGCAGAATTTGTGGACAAACGAAAACTTACAAAAACAATCAATGGATGCCAAAGAGGCCCTATTTAATCCATTTACTGACAAACAAGCCCAAAATGCCAATTTTATTGGGGCACCGGCACTCGTTTTTAATCAGATTTATGCCTTCCATACAGGAGCCATGAATTACCACTTGCAGAAAGCTAAAAACAGATCCCGCCACCCTTTTATGAGAAGCTTTCTTGCTAGCTCTAACAAAGCTTATGGAGATTGCAATACTTCCGCTGCCTCAAGTCCTTACAATTTAATCTTTAGCCATGGGAATTCTCCCACTTTGATGGGAATTCCCCCGATTTACCCAGAGGCTAATAAAACCTAATCTTATGTATGGCAGAGAAGGTAATTTGCAATGTCCCCTTTCGAATTTATTATTCAAGCAATTTCAGTCAGTTGTCCCTCATGCAATGAGGTTTTTGCTACGCAAATACCTTTTAAAATGTCTGAAATGACAGCTACTTTACCTGTCGAAGCAGACCTTCATCGTGTATTACCTTATGGCGCTGTGCGTTCTTGCCTCGTCACTATTTGTCCTCAATGTCAACATAGCTGGTGGACAAATACATTTAACCGGCATTATTTTTTGCCAGTAGGCATAGCTATAACGCCTGATGTTGATCATCCTAAGAAATTTGCTCATGCCATACTGACAGGGCGTAAAAATAATTTTCATCTTCTTGATCGCGCCCTTCTAGCATTAAATGGATATTGGTGCGCTAAAGAAAGTAATCAAGACACCAGTAAATGGCTAACTTTAGCTATCCAAGAACTTGCCATTGCAATAAATGACAGCATTTGGCAAAACAATCGTTCCCGTTATCAATATGTATTAGCAGAATTATTACGATTAAGCGGGCGGTTTGAACAAGCAATTACAGCATTCGCTTTGGTCAACAATAGTGCGAATTTACCCCAAGAATTGATTGACAATCAGAAGAATTTAGCTAGTAAAAAGAATAGTGATCCTGTTTTATTGACAAATAAACAAGTACAGCAAATATTCTTCCCAAAACTGATTAATGAATTATCTAATGAAGAAAAAGAAAAGCAAGAGGTAACTCAATTGACTGAAAAAATTCAGTCTGACTTCAGCGTCGCTAATAACAATCCTTTTGACAGCATAACAAATAGGTCAAACCTTTTACCGCCTAAAAGACCCCTGAAAGCAACCGTATAAGAATAACAAGAAGGCTAAGAATCATGGAAGATATCACACCACTAAATTTAGAAGATTGCCCAAAGTTATTTGGCTTACGCTATGATCAGCTGATTAGCATATTAGCTAGCTTAATTATCTCCTCTCAATTCTACTCCTGGTGCAATCCAATTAATTTTGCTGGGCAAGATTTGCGCTTTGACATTTCACTCATTTTAGGTCTTATCGGTCCTATCTACGCCTTTGCCACAATGCATGGTTCAGTGGCAAATTGGGAGGCCATTATCAATTTTAATTTAACCTCTCAAGTATATATCCCTGGTCCAGATCCAAATCCCAGACGTTTTCTAATCGATGAAGAACTTCCCCATTTCAGTGAGTAAAAAAATGATTTCCTCTATCAGCCTTAAAACACCTGACTTTCTAAATATATTGAAAGCAAAGCGTGCTGCCATTGACCCTGAAATAAAAGATGCCATTTCTAAGCTCCCCACAAACGCAGTACCGCGTTCGCACCCTTCAGCAGCTGGCATTATTCCTTTATGGGACCTATTTCAAGACGATGTTTCAGGATTGGGTATAGCTATTCTCAAGGACGGTAGTTATCGTTGTTGCTATGAACTAGACGGTATACATGTTAGTGGTTTTGATGAAGTGCGCCTAATTACTTTGATGAATCACTTCACCGGTCTTATAAACAGTATTGATACATCGGTGCAATTAACAGTAGTTTGCCACAACATAAGTAAAGAAGAATATTTTGCTCGTCACCCAGTTGATACCGTTAACGATGATTTTCTCAAATACGTAGCTAAGTGCGTAGAAAACGATCAAGAATTTCTTTTATCTCGCAATTTTGTTCCGGAGCTCAAGTTCTTTATAACATTTTGCTACCGTCCACCTAAAGAAAAACCAGCGCATGAAAGTTGGATCAAAAATCAAATTAACCATATAGTAGACGTTTTTAGCAATCAAGCTGTAAGACAAACGGTCAGCAGTCACAGCAAAAACATTAACACCCTCATTCAACGTGCTGTTGGTTACATTGGCCAAATTGGTAATTGTGGTATGAGTGGTCGCCCAATTTCTGCCAGCGAATATTTTCAAATGCTCTATCGTGAACTGAATCCAAACCAAGCAAACGACCAAAATAATTTGCCTCAACCAGTAAGACCAACGCAAGCCTCAATACCAGCTAACTTACGCCGTGTGTTTCCAGACATGGAGCCAGCCACAATTAGAGAACAGCTTACCGAATCTTGCTATGACTTCAGTCATGCAGACTATATAAAAATATCTGATTTCACCGACACTGAAAGTGAACGATTGAACACCATTAAGCAACACGCTCATAAGAATGAAAATGGCAAAGGGCGCTATGTGCGCACCTTATATATGAACCGCTTGCCAGAACGCACTGGTCCACTTTGGCTAATGCCACTTTTACGGCTAAATTGTGAATGGCGTATGAATATCTATGCCCATAAACTAGATAAAGATATATTCCGCAAACAATTACAACGTAAACAAGCTCAATCGCACGCCAATACTTATCAAGGTATTATGGGTGAACGTTCCTCTCCTAACCAAGAAGAAGCAGAAAAGGCTCAAGAAGCAGCTCAAATAGGTTCTGAACTTTATACAACCAACATTGAAGTTTTCAATTTTGCAATTTACCTTACCTTACTTGCTGAAACGCTCGATGATCTAAATCGCTCTTCTGAACTTGTACGCACTGCTGCTCCTCAATGCCGTGGTGCACGTTTTGTGGTTGGCTATCATGAACAAAAATCATTGTTGGCGGGTAGTTTACCTGGCTTAGGCATCGATGTATCACGACGTGGAAAAATAGTCCGCACACCAACCATACGTAATTCATTCCCTTATGTTCATGCCAAATTGGGCTCAGAATCTGGTGATTGGCTAGGTTTTTCCAAAGAAACATTGGAACCAGTATTCTTAAATCCATATGATGAAAAATTGCCCAATGCTCTTTGCATTATTTTCGGGCAACCTGGTGAAGGTAAATCTATGGTAGCTCAACAAATCATCCAAATGAAAACCTTAGCTGGAGCAAAAACAGTTATTATTGACCGCTCTGGTAGTTACAAAATACTAACTGATGTTTACGATGATGCAGCCTATATCAAATTAGGTCCTGACGGTTCAGTTTGCATAAATCTTTATGATATGCCAGTCCCAGCCCCTGGCGAAAAACCGCTTGACCCAAATAATCCACCAGAATCACACATTATTAAAATCTTGAATTTTCACTCAGTGATGTTAGGTGAACACGGTCAACAATCTTTAACCAAAGATGAAAAACCAGTCTTAATGCAAGGTATCCAACAAATATACAAACAAGCCGCTAAAGAAAATCGTGTACCTATAGAATCTGATCTTGTTAATTGGCTATTTAAAGAAGCTGGTCAAACAACAAATACAAAACGAGCAGAAACTTGTGAAGACTTAGCTAATCGTTTAAGTTTATATTGTCGTGGAGCTATTTTCGGTAAACTGTTTGATGGACCAACCACTATTCCAATGGATGCTCAATTAATGGTATTCGACACATCAGATCTTTCTCACGATAAAACTCTAGAAGCCGTAGTGACATTATTTGTGTCTGATTTCGTCTTAAGAAGAGCAGCCCAACATAAAGCTGAGCAAATGGCCAAAGGACTGCCCGCTCGCTTTGTTTTCTGTATAGATGAGTTGTGGCGATTACTTAGATACGAAGGTGGCAAGACTTTGGTTGAAGATGCTTCACGTACAAGCCGCCACTTAGGTTTGCTTTTTATAGGCATTTCGCAAGAGTTAAGCGATTTACTTCGTGATGAAAGGGCACGCAATTTAGCCACTAACAGTGCAATTAAAATTATTCTTGGTAATGATCCAAGCAACTTTGAGTTGATCAGAGAGGCATGCGGTTTAACTCCACAAGAAATGCAGGCCATCGCTCATTTAACTAGAAAAAATCGTGAGTATAGCGACGCCTTCCTCGTCTATCATAAACTCTCTCGTGGTGTAGTCAAAGTTGTGGTACCACGCTTTATGTACTGGGTTGCCACTACCGAACCAAACATAGACCAGCCTATGCGGGCAAAACTTATAAGCTTATGTAGTGGGGATCATAGATTGGCTTGTCATTTGCTAGCCCGAGGCATCACTCCAGAAACATTTAGTCCCCAATATTTACAAGGTTGAGATAGGTATATGTTCGATTATCAAGCAGGTGAAAAATACAAAATAACCTTAATTATGGTGGCATTAGCCGGCCTGATGGCTGGAGCATTTTTCACTATTCTATTGTCTAGTGGTGGGTCGGAGCCCGCTGCTAAAACTCGACCAAGAGCTGCTTATATGGACGATCCGGATATAAGTGGAGGCAGACCAATTTCATCTGCTCGAACATCTACCTATGCTACAGCAAATGGTCAGGCTCAAGCTAACCAGGCATCGTTTGCTGATCCTCTAAATTCTTTAAATCTGGTCCAAGATTGGTTGCCGCTAGCTTGGGATTTAAGTGCAGACACAGCCAGCGAAAGCCAAGAAAAGGCTATAGAATACATGACCCCTGAATGTGCAAAAGCTTACAGACAAAATGTTTGGACACCAGAAATAGCTCAACAAATAAATGCCTCCGGTATTAAAAGCTCATTTAGTGCCAATCGTGTAGCAGCTGGCAATAATCAATCAGACGGTTCAGTAATTATTACAGTAGAAGGCAAGCAAGTACTAAATATACCTAACAAAGGACCTAAAACCCGCTCAGTCAAATTAGAATATTTAGTTAAGAACACAACCGATGGGTTGCGCATTGCCGGCATTAGCGAAGGTGGCAAAAGCTAAGGAGATAGGATATGGGCTGGAGACCACAACTGAACGAAAAGGGTGTAATCGCCCGCTTTAGCAACTCGGATACCGGGGAAGTAATTAGCGCCCAAGAATATGAGCGCCGTATGCAAACTCTTCAAGGTGGCTATACGCCAAACTATTCCAATCAACCTGCCATTTCTTCTGGTGGATATACTGGCTTACCTTCTATTTCACAACCGCAAGCAAGTGGCCAACCCAGTGGAATGTATGCTTATCAAACAAGAGGCGGACATACTGTTTTAGTGCCACCAGATAATTACCGCAATGCTTCTCCACAACAGTATAATGTTGCACCAGATGATGGGGTTCATACTCGATTACCGGCAGGCATAACTACTGCTTTACCGCCTACAAATGACAATCCTCTTATCCAACCAGGAGCCCATATTCTTTCGCCTAATGAGCAGTTGCCACTTGCTGAAACACCTTTAGCGACAAACGCTGCCCCACCGGTCAGCGATTCACCACAGCCAGTATCACGTGCAGAATCTAGCTTAACACCAACAGCCAGTCAAGCTATACAAAGCAAAAACTTAAGACTTGAAGGCGTGTCCGGTCACCCAGACAAAGCACCTCTTTCTCAATACAAACCGCACGGCTTCTTGGATACAACATCCATCGCCATCTTATTGCCAACGCTCATATTAATTGCGCTCAGTGTTGCTGCGGCTCACAAGAAGCGTCTATTCCCATGGCAGACTATTCGTACCTTTAATCCTCCTTCTGGGCTTATGACGCCTAGAGATTATGAAAAATCATATCTTTGTCCTCCTAACTTAAGACGTCATGGACGCTTAGGTAAGCGCAATCCGAATGCTAGCTGGACTGAGGCTGATGGTGTTGTACTTCCTTTCGGGTTTCTTGCCCGTACTCATTTGCCAGTAACGATTCCATTAGGACGATTACCCAATAAAAACATGTTCATCGTAGCTCCATCAGGTTCAGGTAAAACCACTTTGATGCGCGCTATTATAAAAGCATTGCTAGCTAAGCCTTGCGTAATCATCGCTTTAGAAGCCAAAGCCAACGATCCAGCCTTAGATGAAAAGCGAGAAGGTTTTAAATATACTGTGTTGCCTGAGGCTAAGTCAGCTGGATTTGATACACTCTATTTTAACCCTCTAGATATGGAAGAATCAGTCAACTGGAATCCAATGGATCTATCTCCTACAATATTTGCTTCTTCCATCGTGCAAGATATAAATATGCTAGCTCCTGAAGAACAACACTGGGCAGAACGTGACCATGGCTATATTGCTGGCTTAACTCAATTGCTTAAATGGGGCGCTGTGCAAGTAATGGGTGAAGATACAGATGGTTATGTTTCTGAAATTTCAGCTCTGCCTTGTAATCCACGCGGATTAATGAAGCTGGTTAATAACCGTCGTAATATTGTTGAGTCACTGCGTCGGCTTAAAAACAATCCAGAAGTTGATCCAGCAGAACTGAGTGAATTAACTCAAACATTATCTTCTATTATTCGTACAGATACCGATTGGGACAAAAATATACAAGGTGTGCGTGGTCGCCTGCGCATGTTCAAGAATCCAGGTGTATTACGTGTTACCGAACAATCAAATGTTGACCTAAATGCTGCAATGCACAAACCTACCGTTCTAATATTTGGTGCTCCGGCAGCATTAGGACCAGATGCTGAGTCATTAGCTTCTTGCTTCGTATATCAATTACAACAAGCCTTACATACCAGATATGGTACTGTATCAGTCTTGCCTTTATTTGCTTTCTTTGATGAATATCAAACATTGAACTTAGACACAGCAGGCAGATTATCAGCAATTGTTCGTGGTGCTAATGGTGGTTTGACTGTTATTTTACAAAACATCAGTCAGATAGCTACGAACACTACATCTACCAACCCCGCCAGCTCCGGCTCTTCTGAATTACGTACAATATTCTCTAACTCTGCTGTCCGGGTTTGCTTACACAACGCTGATGAAACCACAGCTCGCTTCTTCTCCGATGAAATTGGTAAACAAGCAGTAATTGTTCCAGGCTTATCTGACCACTTCCAAGCCGGAGGTGGCGGTGTATTTCCAACCAGTTGGAACCGCATTCACTCGCAACAAGTTGTAGCTCGAGTTGATTCTGATGCTATTAAGCGTATGGAAAAACAACACGCTCTTGTTTATCTCTCACCAGCCGGAGATCCAGAATTTGGCGAAGTTAAACCACTTATGGTTGACTTGAGGGGTATTGAAGAGATTGCTCGCTTGCACTTATTGCACAACGTTTCCAGTCGCTCAGGGCCACCTTCCGCTGACGGAGACGGGATGGCGTCACCTCTACCCACTCATGTTCCATGGCAATCACACTTAGGTCAACAAGGTGGTTGGCGCCAAGTACCTGAGCAAAATGCGCCAGAAACTTTGGCTACAGGCGCTTCTAGTCCATCCACAACTGCAGTTGGCAAACTTGCTGACACGTTAGCTAGTGCCATACCAGATGCGGCTGTTAATACAATTGGTAATCCAACCATTAGCGCAATTGAGCCTATTGCTGGCGTGATTCCAGATGGATCAACTACTGCCTCAGTCGTTGTGCCCAAAAAGATTGAAGACAATTTAGGCCATCGTATTTGCCCCGCTTGTAAACAACCCGCCACAACCAAAAAATTCTGCACTAATTGCGGGACTTTCTTAGGACAACCAGCACCAACCATTGAAACAGCCGGCAACCGAATTGTCTTAGACCAAAATCAAAAAATAGAACTGGAAACATCTGCTGTTTTGGCCAATAAAGAACGCGTTCCAGTAAAACAACAAGCAGAAGCTGCACCGCCTCCATTTCCTTTTGCTCCAGGCACATCAAACATTCAAAACATTGTGCAGAACATGTCATCAAATAAACAGCCAAGTACTTCAGATAGCGCTAATTCCAACCTAAGTGCCAACAACTACAATCAAATACCTGGGTTAGACCCTAATCAAACGCCAAGAAAACCAATCACATCAATGAATCCTGAACTAAACAGACCAGTACCCAAATCTTGGGGTAAATAATTAGCTCATATTCTACCGAATTTGTAGGAAATGAATAACATTACTACTGAGACTACTATATAAATAGCTATTATGATTACTGCGATGATCAATGGCCATATGCCTTTTGCACTGGCTATTAAAGAATCACTTTGCTCTTTTAGTTTCTCTTCAGTCATATTTCTTCCCAGTTTATTTTACCGTTATTACAATGTGATCTCCGGCTACGCCTATTTGTTTATCACTGCTGTCCAATGCTCTCAAACGTAGTTCATATATACCGGGTAAAGCGAAGTCTTTCTTATTTAATGATATCAAACCAGTCTGACCTTTCAATTTTTTACTAGAAAAAATTGAATTCGGTTCTTTAGTATCATTGACAACAGTAAAAGTCTGGTCAGGCGCTGTAAGTTCGAACATAACTTTATCTGCGCCAACAACTTTACCACCATCAAAGCCCAGCTGGCAGGACGGATAAAGGTCGTTCAACTCTATGAAACCCAGGTTGTTTTGATTAGCGTTTGCTCTAAAGTAGAGATTCGGCATAATTTTTTCTATTGGCTCAAAGCTAATATCTTGGATGTAAAATGCTCTTGACTTTGGCAAAACCAATTTCAAAAGGTGTGCTCTATTTCCCATAGCCCAATCTGCTTGTCCATGCAAAGGAAACAGAAGCTTCTGATTACCAGAACCGGGCTCCAAATGTACATCAAGTCTATGCGCATTATCGAATTGTGAAACAATTTCGTTCGTATAAAAGAGCCTGCAAACATTAGCACCCTTTTTTTTGTCACCAGCCTGCCCAAAATTAACACTTACAACTAAACAATCTAGGTAAAAACAAGGTTTATTTCTTAGATCAATTATTATTTCTCCTTCTTGCTGTGAAATATCCTTGTTTGTGTCTATAGTGAGTGACCCATCGCTTGCTTTATCCGGTAAAGAAAAGCTTTTCAATTTCTTTTCTATTGCATCCCAAATGTAAAATTTGGAAGTTACTCTATCCTTATCAATATGTGTCATAGAATGCCGAGCATATCCGAATGGAAAAACATGATTTATTTCGTCAAGATTAAAACAATAATCAATACTTTTACTGATTTGCGGATATTTGCTCATTCCATCCAGAGCATTGCGACAGACATAGGCCCCGTTTATTTGATCGGGTAGTCCAACAATATATATCGTATTTTTTTTATTGATTGTTTTAGATAAATCATTCAATTGATTCACAATAGCTTGGGAAGTAAGCTCTGCTTCAATCCAAGCCGAATTATTTACCAATAAGAGTGCTCCCGCTGACGATAATAAAAGAGCGAGAGCCAAAAGCTTCCAGTACCGTATCTTACCGTTGATTTCTAAACAAGTAGCATAACCGAAACAGAGCAAGGCAGATAAAGGAACTGTGGACAAATATGCTAAACGACTACCCTGCAAATCAGTGGCAATATTAAAGAGTTTATATACTGGTACTAAGCTCAGTACCAACCAGCTTAACAGAAAAACGAAAGTGGACATATTTTTGTTTTCAATAAAAACGTGCTTAGCGATCAATATAAAATTAGCAGTTAAAAGCCCACCCCAAATAAATGTGATAAGTCCAGATCTGCTTAGGAGGGCACCATCAAAAGGAAAGAAAAGAAGATATAGAGACTTACGCCAAATTGAAATTAATTCTGGCAAATTATCAAGACTCAAGAGTGCATTGTCGTAACCACCAATTAGTGTACCTAAAGCAAAATAACGCAAGATAAAATAGAGTCCTAAAAGTGACCAGAATAGAAATGTTCTTTCGAAAACAGACAAAAGTCTTTTTCTAATTTTTAATTCCTTTGATCCTATAGTAAATTCATAGGCAGAAAATATTGCCGGTAAAACAATAGCCATCTCTTTGCACATAAGAGCCAAAGCCATAGAAATCAAGCTTAGGAAAAACCACTGATTAGAACTCTGGGCCATGCCACTCTTTGATCGACGCCATTCTATGTAGCTGTAAAGACTTGCAAGCGAAAATAAAGTGACGAAGGTATCAACTCTTCCAGTAATCCAAGAGACCGCCTCAGGATGTAGTGGGTGGAGTCCAAATAGCGTAGCTGCACTTAAGCACCACATATAATTCCATTTAGAACTATCGTTGTTTAAAGGCAATTGCCGCAATATAAGCCATAAAAAATAAGTATTTGCTATGTGGCATAAAACATTTGTCAAATGAAAGCCCGTACCGTTACCGTGCCAAATGATATAATCCCCAAGCATAAATAAGGAAATAAGCGGTCTATAAAACTTTGCTGTACTTATATCTAGCCATGCACTGTGAAAGTTACGCCAAATAAGTTCCGGCTGTTTAACTGCTTCGGAAAGCCACTTCAGATGAACAAAATCATCACCATTAAATGCATTCATCATAATAGGTGAATAAATGAGTATTACAAATATGAGCACACCAAGAAGGGGCAGTAATTCGAGTGAATTTAAATTTGCACTTTGATCAGCGGTTTGATGTCCGGCTGGATCCGTCGTATCTATCATCGCTTTTTATCCGATGGTACATCAAGTAAATCTTCCATTGCATGACTACTTGACTCACCCATAACCAATTCAAATTCATCATTTACCTTTTTATAATCAGTAAAAGGATCAAAAGTAGAAGCGGGTACTCTACCTCTTTTAATAGAAAGTGTCTCCAGCGCTGAAATCATTTTGCCATTGATACAACGATTGGCTTTAAGCAGTCTTCTCTGTTTTTGTTCCACATCATGAGAACTAGAACAATTAATATTCAAAATAGCGTTCCCCTGGAAAGTAGCTGTAACTATTTTACACAGCAATTGAATTCTAAACTTTAGAAATAACTTTCGTTGAGTAAAGTAGACGCGTCGCCGCGTCTACCTCCTCTAAGAACCGGACATGAAGCTTTCGCTTCATCCGGCTCAAGCCCTCATTAAACTGTTCGTTTACGAACATCGCTGTTATCCCAATATGCAGTCATGCGCATTAGACCTTTACTACGTTGCTGACGCTTTTGCCAATACTCTTGTAGAGTTGAGTCATCCGGGCTAGCATTTCCACAGACCTTTATATGTCTTTCTATTAATACTTGACTCACATTAAAAAGAGTCAGTATTTCTGATTGTCCATATTTGTTTGTGATTTTGCTAAAGAATTTCCAGCTTTCCCTTTGGGTTTGTTGGAAGTATTTCTTACGTACCCAGTATTTCCCCTTATTCGGATGGCGTCGCAAACACCATTTCCAGAGCGCTCTCCAGATTTGTTGTTGTACGTAGGAAAAGGTCTGTTTGCTTGATGCATGCTTATAGTAGTTCGACCAACCAATTAAAATAGGATTGAGATGACGAATGACATTTTCGGCTTTTGCTGAGCAATTGCTTTTAAGCCATCTGCGCACCTCTTTTAGCAACGCGAAGACCTTTTCTTTTTGTGGTTGGAATCGGAGTAAACAGATCTTCAAGATCGTTATTCGAGATCGCTGCTTTTAGCCTTGGATAAGCCGTTTCGTGAATACTGGGCATCAGTCACTTGCCTTTCGCAGGTGCCGATATAAAGTAGCCCGCGAGATCCGTAGCGTGTGGCAAACGTCATCAATGCTGTTTTTTTCGTCGCTTAATAGCTTTTGTGCCATTGATAATTTCTTCGTGGTCACTTTACTTGGTCGTCCGCCTTTGCGTCCTCGCGCTCGGGCCGCATGCAGTCCGGCTTGGGTTCGTTCGCTGATAAGGTCTCGCTCAAATTCAGCAAGAGCATCAAAGACATGGAAAATCAATTTGCCACCACTTGTGGTTGTGTCAATTTGTTCTTGCAGGCTTTTGAAAGCGACTCCCCTCTTGCTTAAATCATTTACTGTGTCGATCAGATGTCGCAAAGAACGCCCAAGGCGATCCAATCTCCAAACGACAAGAACATCTCCCTCCCGGACGTAACTGATCGCTTCGATGAGTCCTTTTCGTGCATCAGTTGCACCACTTGCAATGTCGGTGAAAAGCTTCTTGCAGCCTGCTTTAGCCAAAGCATCTTTCTGCAATGCCAATTTTTGATCTAAAGTGGAAACTCGCGCATATCCAACGTGCATAGGTATTCCGGTCAATTGATAAGGTTGCTATAATATCTCAAAAGTCATTAATATGGTTTATTTTGACATTATGATTACGAGACGGTTTCTGAGAGGCGCCCAGCCGCATAGGTGGATACAGCATAAGTCGATCGGGGTTTATGTCAGAAACGGCCGTTTTTGATACTCCTTCAAAAGAACTTCGTAACAGGTTAATAAGTGCTACCCAACCATAGTGTACTCATAACCATTTTCAAGTAGCTTGTAGACCATTTTTTCCAGGATCATTGCCGCTTACTTATTTTTGATTTTATGATAAAGGTTTTGATTGTTATTGGCTGTCTTATTATCGCGGTGCCGATAATTCTGTTTGCATTCAGCTGGAGGCACTCGCCATTGTATTCTCCAGACATTGCAATAATGGTCTGTCCGGAGTATGTGCACTATTATGTTGATCGTGGTTATAACTACCAATGTTCAGGACATTGCAAAGAAGCCATTGATGACTACACTAAAGCGATTGAAATAAGCAACCGGCAGCTAAAGATTTATGGGCCTTCTGTTGATACAGATTACAGCACAGAATTATATAACACGCGTGGACAACTATATGCGAAGCTGGGAAAGTATCAAATGGCGATTGATGACTATAATCAAGCCCTTGCCTTAGGACACAATAATCCGGGTTTTATCGAGCATTATGTTCTCGATCTTCGCGGTTTTGCATATAGTCAATTATCTCAATACCAAAGGGCAATTGAGGACTTTACAGCGGCTATAAGCGATACGGCCCATCAGGCAGAAACTGATAAGAAAGGCGCTGCTCTCTACTATTACCACCGTGGTGAAGCATATGAAAAACTTGGAAACAAAAACATGGCGGCAAGGGACAAAGAGAAAGCAGAAAAACTTGGATATAGGCAGTTATCAAATAGATAAATTGTGATTTTGGCATGGCATAAATTACTGTTCGTCAGCAGATCATTTGAAATGGTGTTCTTAAGGTCCATCATAACCAAACCAGATAAGACGCCAATTGCCATGAATCTTTCTAAAAACCGCAATCGGATCAGTTTGGAAAGTTAGTTCTTTTGTTTCTACGAAGCCAGATTTTCCGTCGGTGGTCATTACTTTTGTCCAGGGATGGTGACGCTCATATGCTTCTTGATCAACTGTCACTAAATCATAGGACAAATTAGTAATAATTGGCGCTTTCAAATTTGGCTGGCTACGCAGGGGCGGTCTTCCCGAAATTATATTGGCACGACATCCATCCTCTAAACTACTAAACGTTTTTACAAATGATTTTTCATCATCACAGTAGAATTGATAATATGGTGCTACGAATTCAGGTCGTTTATCCTGAACCAAACCTAATTTGTGATTAAAAAAATCACGTCCTTTCTCAAGGTATCCGCCATGCGTGAGTGCAAATTCCATCTTTCCCCAAAAATCCGAGCCTTTGCTACCTATTCCCCAGTTCTCAATAAAATCATGTATGCCAGCACCGCCGCCATGAGCATACTGAATATCTGGATCTAACCACGGCAAAAGAGCCTTCTTATCGTGATGTCTAATTACTGTCAATAACTGTGCGCGTACTCTTTGCAGAGAGGGATCTTTTCCTGCTTCATCAACTGGTGGCATGGATCGTGCCAAAACATTAGTTGACATAACCACCGCCATGGCAATCAAAGCTGATGCTATCAGGCTATTCTGCCTGACTCTTACAAAAATGGATTCGTGATTTACATTAACCGCCATACCCTAATTTCCTTTGAACATGCATCCTCCAAGTAGCTCAGTCAAGCCAGATGTATAGCGGTATCGTGTGGAGATTTGTAGTCTTCATATATTTTATCTGCTGTTTCTTTTTGGCTGCCTCAGCAAGCAAGCCTTCAGAGGTTTTATTATCGAAACTAGCGATTCGCTTGCCGTGACTTGATATCAGATAACCCGAGTCTCCTACATCAAATACATCTTTGCTTGTGCGCATAATAACGTGATCTTTTTCATTAGGATCTTCACCATACTCAAGGTGTCTGGTATTAAATTCAAGTAAAGTAGCTGTTACTATCCGCTTTTGTGCTGCAGGTCCATTTTCAATATTGTCAAATTTAAGCATGCCTGGACTAGAATGGGCGATGATCTCATGGTTGGGACTTTCAGTAAACTGAACAAGTAAAGGTATTTTGTAGCCTCGATAATTGGGTATTAAAGTCCAACTATAATCTTGCGCTTCATACAACACTGTTTTCCAGAACCTTTTGTCTCGACCTTTTACTGTGGTATGCGCAAAATCTTCGGTAACTAATAGGGCATGACCATTTGGCTTGAAACGCAAAATGTCTTTAATACAATGTTTCGAGTTGCACTGTTCGAAGTAACCAGATGTTTTAACAACATATGGATTGCTTTGTTTGTCAAAGAAGACAGTGACCAAAATTGATGTGGGAGAAAGACCACAACCACTCGTGTCCTGAAACACAATCAAGTCCTTTTCACCATTGCCATCCAGGTCGGCTTCAGAAACATCAATCGCCAGGTGTCCAGTTTCTGAAAAATTGTGGTTAACTATCTGCCAATCTTCATTTTTTTTATTGCGACCGCTAATTTGAAAATCATCATCCTTACTTAAATAGATTCTGCCTCTACATTGAAATGGCTGTCCGCCCTTTACGTCTTTGTCGCAGACAATGTGCTCAAGAGGAAATGGTTTTCTCCTATCTTCTTTAGTAATGGGTGTATAGTTAGACTGATAGGCATTGGCGCTCTTTACAGTGAGCATTAGTATGATGATATATAAATTGACGGCTAAGTAGCGAGGCATTAGTTTACCTATTAGAATGCTTCAGATTACAGCTATTATAAAGGTCTTAGTGTTTTCATTTTGAATGAAATTTGTAAACGACAAATGCCTTATGACATCTTCCTTGCGGCTTTGCTCTGTGTCAGGACAAATTCGTCCGAATTAAAACAGCGCATGGAAAAGCTAGCAATTCCATTTCTTAGCTTGCTTAACGATGAATGAGCAAGCTAAGATAATAACCAGGCCACGTTGCATTTATAATACTTTTCAAGCGCCTTATGGGTCATTTTTTCCAGAATCGTTGTCGTTTACCCCATTGAAGAATTTGTCCGTTTGCTCCGATACCAGTTAAGGTTCTATCTTTCACAAAAGTTTGGTTCCTTTACTTTGATATACCGTTGAGAACTTTCCAGAAGTTAGCAGCCTTTCGACTTAGGTATTGCCTTATCTATTCCATTACAGAACAGCGTTCGCTTTCTCTGGAATCCCTTACCCCCTAAGTGATTAGCCGTCCCTTGCGGTTTGGTTACTCATTTTGAGAACTTATGGGGTTTACTATGTCCCGATTAAAAGACCATTTGACCAGGGCGGGTCTCACCTGTATTCCGATGGGGATTTTGTCACCACGTTATTGCTATGACAACCGCAATAACCTACCCATTTGCCTTGTTTTGGCCGCGGTGTATCAGCCTGTTTCACCGAATCAAAAGTAACGGAACTTACAGTGATTCACTTTGTGTTAACCCTTCTGGTCGTCTTCTTGCTCCTCCTCCTCTTTTAGGCTTGAAGATTTGGAGCTTCCGTGCCTTGCTATCCACCAGTTTCATTACTTACTACCAGTGTAGGCGGAGTCTGGGACTCTTTTACGCGAAGAAAGACCGTGGTGACGCTCTTGGATTAATTCCATTCATTTTAATCAGTCTCATATCGCACTGCCACAACTTTGTCACGCAACCTCCTTAAACTAATCACGTTCGAAAGACCATTTGTCTTAAAAACATACCTGCCCCTTAAGATAAATGGTCATTACTAACCCCCAACAAAGCAGGAGAGGTAAAACCATGCTAATAGACGGATTGAATAAGACCGGATTAGCAAACAATTCGGTATCTAGCAAAAATAATTCCGCTGAACAATTAATTACCTTGCCACTAACTTATTTTGATCTTTTGGACGAAACTCCCGAGTTTTCAGAAGCAGCAATATTGCTCGATGACGAAACCATAGAATATTGCTATATAAAAATAGGACAAGATGGTAGCCAATATTTTGGTTTCAATTATTCTCTACCCAATTCGCCTGAATATAGTGAAATAATCTCCCGCCACAAATTCACCGAAAGACTAGAAGCTAATACATTCGAACGATATCCAAGTGGAAAAACAGTCTTGAGCAAAGGCGGAAAAATTCTCGAAATAAATTTACCCGAAATGGAGAAAGCATATGTCTAGAGAATCACAGCCAGAAGCCTTATTAAAGCCTGAAAAAGCAAAACTTGATACCTCAGCAGCTGATTTGGCTCAAAAAAACTTGCACCAAGAAGCTGTTAAAGATCTTTCGTCTCCTATAAAACCAAATGGGTTTTCTCCGCCAGACAGTGAATATATACACGAGAATGAGAAGGGGAAAAAGTTTGAGATTAAAGTAATTACGACGCCCAAGGAAGAGGCTAAACGACAGCCCGATATAAATAACAAGCCCGCTCAACAAAAACAATCAAATGAATCTGCCAGATCGGAGGTGAAGCATTATCTCTAACTCCAAGAAAACGTCGTTCGTCTCTTTCTGCTTTTTCTGGCGAAGATTTTTCGCCTGACTGAGCCAAGGACTCTTTGTCTTTTAAAGACGGCTTGAACAATTTTCTTCAAACTCTTGCCTGCCAATGCTGGGACAATTCGGTCTTCGATAATTTCGATAGTATTGAATTAAATACATAACTGTAATTGGCGTGATAAAAAGAAAAAACGGCTGAGAATAGCGGTGCTCATAATGAGCAATCGGAGAGATACATAGAAGAAAAAGCGGGAATAACCATAGCTCTGGTATAAACCTAAATCGTGTTAACCACAGAAACGCCAGAAAACTTACAGTTGATAGCAAACACCACAAATAAATATAGGCATTAATCCGCTGCCCGCACCAAAGCGTGTCATAAACTCCTAATTTATAGCAGAGGGCTTGCCATGGTTTTGCCCATATAGCTTCAATAAAAGATTTCCAAGCAAACCTGTTGCCCACCTGCTTGTTTTTACCTAGCACCGCTAATACTTCTTTTGATTTCTCAGGCGCCAAATAATTACCTAATCCCATCGCCGCATGCGAGCTCCATTTAGAAGATTCTTTATAGTCAAACCACACTTGATACCATAAACTGGAACTACAATAACTTGAGCCAGACATTGTAAATTCGCCAAAGTAGCGTGCATTACGCTTTTTCCAAGGATACTCAACAGCAGATAAAACTAAGCTGCCGATTAGCACAAACAAGATCAATTGTTTAAAATGTGTTCGCCTGATAAGCCCAAACAAAATAAGCACTAAAAAAGAAAAAGCGGCAAAAGTCGAGTAAATATCGCGAAAATATGCGGCACATCCTAAAGCACCGCCAAAACTTAAAGCATTAATAACAAGACGTTTATACGAATAAGGGCTTTCGTCTAAAGCAAGCCAAAAATTTGACATGGCAATTAGACTCAATACAATAAATGGTGCTGTCAAAGGCTCAGACGCGAATATGCCACAACCAAAGTTATAATCCAAAACTGCCGGACATAAAAGACTCAATAAGCCAGAACCGAAAATATATATTCTGTCTTTAAAAAATTTACTAGCCAAAATACAGGTTAAAAAAGCAGTTAGCAAATGCACACACACTACCAAAATAAAGTATGGTAAGACAGTCTGCTCACCGAAAAGCTTAATCATTGCACCGATTACAATTGGCGTTCCAGGCCCTTGAAAATAATAAGGCATATAAGTTTTATTATTTGGATCAGCAGGACTAATATTCTTTAGATTAAGTCCTTTCCCATCTGCAAAGCCTAGACCTGTCTTTATATAGTTTGATGGATCAGTCATATTGAGCGCCAATGCCCACTGACTATACGATTGATTGAGTCTGATACTGGAGGGATCCGCTTGTCCAACATCTTTGACATACTCAAGACATCTGGTGACACCAAGCGAGGCAAAAGCACCCAGAGTATTTAAGCGATAAGTCAGTATTGCAATAGTAATTAACCATACAACAAACAGAGGAAGGGCTATACTAATTTTTGAAGAGAGTTTTATCATGAAATATTATTTGCACCGATGCAATGCGCTTATCTATAGACTCAATTTGAAACGTGCAATATAAAATGGTCACTACAGTAAGCGCATTGCTTACCAGCCTTATCTACCGGTCGTAAGCGCACTTTATAATAGCGAGAGCCTTTAAACATATTGCGATCTAATTGAATTTGTCCTTTGGATTTCATCAAATGCAAATCAATTAAAGACTGAGCCTCAGAATATGGGCTATTTAGTTCTCTAAAATATTCGGACCAGTCAATAATCTCAACAACCACTCCGGCACAATTACGAATAAAAGATGCATCATAATTGATATTCGAGTAAGAATGCGTTGAATTAAGATCAACTACTCCTCCTTGGATACTATAATTTTCGGGGGTCAATTCAAACTTTGGCATATCATCCGTTATAGAAACGGCAAAAGCATCATTAACCTTAACAGTAAGATCTTTAGGAAAAGAAACTTTTATTGAATAGCAACGGCCGCCAAATGACCATATTGGTTTGCCTCGCAACGGGAAAATAACGGTCTGATCACCCTCTTTAGCGAGAAAAGGAGCTAATACACATTCTTCATCATCATTGGTTTGATTGGCGTCATTGGCAAAAGTAAGTCGAACTAACTGATCCTTAGAAGATGGTTCATTATACTTGATATTCACATTAAAAACTAAAGCATCGCAAGATTGACATTTTAATTCTGCTGGAGAAAATACAAAGGTAGGTTTGCGTCCTCGAATTCGCTTTGATGTCCCTAAGTTTTGCTTGCCATTGCCCTGTTGAGATTTGATTGAACGCACCGGATAAAAACATTTGTCTGCTCTACTTAGATAGTAGAAGTAAGCTGCGATTTTACCTGCTTCCAAATCGTGAGCCATCAAACCAATTGGAAGACACTGATCTTCATCTTGAAGCCAAACGCAATTATTATATTCATCAGCTGAAAAAGGCTTATGATTCATTGAGTCCATACTTTTAATCCCAGCAATAGCTACGCCCTTATATCTAACTGGAATGTTGATAAAATAAATTTTTGCGGCGTTCGGTATTTGCTTGTGTATGAGACGGAAGCCACTGAGCATTTTATTTGTCAGATCACCCGCTTCGGCCCAAATTGAATTGTTTAAGCGCAATACAAAACAACAAAATGAGATAACAACAATAAAAATAAGATAACGTACAGAATTTAGACCTAGAGGCCTCTCTCTGAAAGCCAAGCCCAACATCAAAAAAATACATAATGGTATCGACGCAATATAGCCATATCGAGCATCAAGCAAATCAGAAGTGATAAGCAATAATTTAGCCATTGGTATAAGACTTATGAAAAACCAGCAAACAAAGAAAAGCAGTAGTGAGATTTTCTTCCAACTTTTATACACGCTAGCCAGAGTTAGAAAGGTCAAATCGATTAACATTAATGTCCAAGCAACGTGAACTGGAAAATTTTTTCCAAATGCTGCCCAAGATATAGGGTTTAATATAATTTTGATACTCTGAAACCAGGCCTTAAACATCGCCTGGTTATCAGAAAAATGAAATACAGCATTACTCCAATTACCTAAAAAGTCACCAGTCATCATTTTTCTTAGGCAGAAATAAATGACAAGCAGAAACCAATAATTAGCAGTGACTCTTATTGCATTAAGCAGCTTATTTCTTAGTAGAACCAAACTCGGTATTCTTGAAGATTGCTTGGTACTATCATGATTTATTTTATCCAGCCTTTTGCCTTTGACTAATAATTCGTATACAAACAAAATCGGCGGCAGAATGACAGCAGTTTCTTTAGTAAGCAATGCACAAGCGGCTAGTAGATAACTAAAAAATTGAAAACCGAATAAATTTCTATTGCGCCAATATATAAAGAATAAGAAGCTGGCAAGTATAAATATATTTACTAATAATTCAGTTGTGCTAACAAACCAGTTGATAGGCTCTGTATGCAAAGGAAAGAGGAGGAAAAAACCCACCGAAAACAAACACCAATTAGTTTTTGCCCAGGTGCTCTTTTCGCCTGATTTGCCAGAAACATTTGTCCCATTCAATTCATTAGCAAACTCGCCCACAAGCAACCATAGAATGTAAGCTGTAATTAGTAAGTAGAGAAGACTAAACCCTCTAAACAAAATACTGTTTGGTCCGCACAAACAATACTCAATAAATAGCAAAAGATTGAGCAAGGGACGGTAATATGGCGTGCCTTCATATACAGTTTGAAATAAAAGTGAAAAGTTTTGCTTACATTGATCAAGCCAAGAAATTATATAAAAATCGTCTGAACAAAAAAAGTTGAACATAACAGGCTGATAAGCTATAGCCAAAGCCAATATTATAAAAATCGCCGTTACTGTGACCAGCCATCGATCGCGCTTATAAAATGTCAGTATATTCATTAAGTCTCAGATTTCTATAGTGAATGATCGCCAGCGGATAGTGCTTCTTTGCTTGATATAGCAAGTCTATTATCAGTTGACAGAGCTTCAATAAACTTTTGACCACCAAGCCCATTCAAGTGAGCTGTATCAAAAAAATCACTTTGGTTAAATCTAGGATCGCCATTCAAATCAAGAATATCCGCATTATATTTTTTTGCTAGGGTCCTAAGAGTATACAAATAAGTACCATAAGTTGGTGCTGGCAAAAGTGACATATTTACGCCAGTCAAAGGCATATTGACCAACAATACTTTGACACTCAGGTCATTTTGTTGCTGCAAAAATTTTTCCATATAATTTCTTTGCGCAGCAAATGTTTTAGGCTTAAACGGGTTATAGCGAACTAAATATTCACTAGTATTATCAACTAGAGTCTTGGATGGTTCAGAGCTCGCACCAATCAGCCATTCTCCAACCTCAATATCACCCATAGTACCATCACGAGGATTCATAAGTTCCCTTAGCATCTTTTGTCTACCAGGAGGCGGCACGACATCGCCATTATCACGACGTTCGAGTGAAGTTATCCAAGCAGCTTGTTGTATTTGTAACTTGCGCATTGATTGCTTTAAGCTCGACAAGAAATTATCTCTCGCCGTATACATAAAAAGGTATTTACGAAGAAATTGATCAATAAAAAAATTAAGTGTTTTATGTTCTTCGATAACTATTTCTTTTCCGGCAATTTTATTCATATAACTCGCCGTATCGCTAGTTGTCACTCCTGGAAAAGCCGCGTCAATTAAATCACGTGGTGCAATTCCCCAAACTATTAGACGAGGCTTATACTTTTCACTAACAAAATTTGTCGTTATAGCATAAACATCAGAAGCCATTTGACCACCAATAGCAAAACAAAAATTTGAAATAGCAGAGCCATAACGATTCTTGAGTAATTCTGCCAAATATGAACTGTAGTGGTGCTGAGCCGTATCAACCGCTTTTTTATAATGCGCCGCGTCGCCAACATTTACACCAGCTAGCATTAATGATGAGCCAAATAATAATATATCTGGGGCTTGCTTTAATTGTCTGTAGTCTTTCACAGCCCACCAGATAAAGCTGCGTTCAGGAATATCAAAAGGATCTAAGCGAAAGTCTATCTTAATAACAATATCAACTATAAAAAATAGTAGCAATGCGGCAATAAACCGGGCTGCAAAAACTGTTCTGGCTGCTGGTTCATTTTGCTGGGAACGTAGCCCATCCGCTTCGGCTAGTTTCAATGCACCGGAATTAACTGATAATTCTTTGACCTGCAAATTCAACCTTCTTACCGATAAACCATCTTGCTATTATTACACCTCTTGGCAAATAAAAAAGATTGCCAAGAGGGTCAGAATACCACGGAAATGTATATGAGTGCTAGATTGTTCGATTTATTTGAGCCGAGAATATACGAAAAGCTTGTGCCTCTTATTTAGCCATCTTTATTTATCTTTATGCACAAAGGCTTTAAGCTGTTTCTTTAGGGATAGAAAGCTTTATAAGAGATTCCAAATTAGACACTAGCAAATTAAAGCGAGGATGATTAGGTGGCAATAATTTCACTGCCTGTCTATACAGTTGACCAGCCTCATTGATTTTTCCGTGCTCCTGATAAAGCATACCCAAATTATTTAGTATGTCGCCAAATGCAGGACGTGGATAACGTCTTGCCATTCTTAGTAATATTTGCCGATCAAATTCTACATAACCGTAACAATGCAAATGACAAAATAGAGCAATTGAAGTGCTTAGAGTAAGAAAGCGTCTGATATCGCTGCAAGGAAATTCCCATGAAAGCTCTATAGCTCTTTTTATACAGCGAGTAGCTTCTATAAGTTCTTCTGCCGTCTTTTTTTCCCGACACTTAAGCATAATGCTCTTTACGCGACTTATAGCATAGCCCCATTCAATAGAATTTTTGATTTTTTTATCTGGCAGCATTTTTCCTTTCTTCCTTATAATCTGTTTTCTAAACGAACTAATGAAGCATTCCAATTGCTTCTGCTAACTTTGTAGACTTCTTAGCTAACTCTTCAATCGTCGGCAAATCAGCATTAGAATTAATAAATTCCCGTAGAGCACAAGGAAATTCCTGGTTATTAGTTGACAGCAGCAAACAGGAAATAGTGCCATTTATCTCTTCTTTCACAATCTCATTAGGTAAATGTCTGGATAATGCGCTAACCATAATATGATCCACCTCGTTTTCTCTTAATCGTTAGGCTCTTCAGCCTAGATACTAATTAAGATACAAAAACAATGTGGCAAACCGGTGACAAATTTATTAAAAAGCTTTGGCCAGCTGAGAGTCTAGATTAATTTCTACCTCAAAGGTCCGCTTCCAGGGCAAAGCATATTGAATTGATCCTGGATTAAAATCAATTGCAGTCGCCAACTTATTTGCACAATCATCCATTAACCGGTCTAATAATAATTGTTGTTCTGGACCTGCTTTGTTAGCCTGTATCTCTTTGCGCACTTGTGTTTGATAAGCCCAATCATCCATCAGACGCACAAACAGCAATCTTTTACGCATTAACTCGTTCAAGCCTTTAGCGCTTGAGGCAGCATTTAGACATGCAGAACCGATAGCTAAAGCTGAACCAACAGCATTTCCTGTTGTATTCCAACCGCCATAAGCCCATATTTTACTAAACAGCCGCGGATTTTTAAATAAAAAATCAACTAAAGCTGGATCGGCACCGTTTGAATAAGCGATATCACAAACAACCACAGGTCCTTTTGCTTGTTCAATTAGTTTAATAGCAGTTTTTGCAGAATTTTTACTATCAACTACTCTTAAGTCCGGCAATCCTGGTAGCCACATATGATCGCCTTGTTTATCTACACCCGTGTGCACAATAACGTGAAAATCTAAAGTGTCGTCAGTGATATCAGCATCAACAATCTTTAAACCTTGAGCATTAGCTTGGTGCCGCATACTTTCACCAATGCTTTGTCCTTCAAAGTTACTAGCAAGCGCAGGTCCTTCTAAAGCACTATAATGCAAGGCTACTTTAGGCACCATATTGCGTCCATTATTTAGATACCGAGCGATGAGTGTCATTAACATTTCATCAGCACCAGCATAAGCCAAGACATTCTGAGTTCCTTTTGCCTCTGCCAAAGCAATTAATTTATTTTTTTCAGATACGTTTAAACCATATTGCCCAGAATCATCCTGACTAAAAATGAGAAAGTCTAAATCGCCATTAACGACATAGTCAATGATCTTTTGATTAACAGTAAAATTTCTTTTTCGTGTAGAAAGGTAGTCGGTACGTACGGCAGGATCTATGCGGGATTCAGCAGTTTTTAGTTCACTTTCTGAATGTAGAAGACCTAATTCCTTTTGGTGTAACATCTGCGACCAGTTGAAAATTTCCTTACCGTATTGCGACCAATACAGCTTTTCCTCAGTATTATCATAATTATTTGAAATACGCATGATACTAGATTGCGCATATATTCTAAGTTTATCGCCAACGCGTTTTTTCAAGTTAGCTATATGGTGAGCTCGCGCTAAAACAGTTTCTAAATTATCATCACTTCGTCTTGATGGGATTAGTCCGCCATAAAATAAAGTGTCCAGACAAACTAAGATTGCGCCAGCTTTGACTTTACTAGCCGCTTCATCCAGCCATCGATTTAGCACGCTTAATTCAGTAGGGGCAAACAAGGAACCCATTAAATTTCTTGGCGGAATCAGTACGTCTAAATCTGCTAGTTGGCAAATTTGTTGAGGAAATATATAAGTGATAGGCCTATTATCGGTTGGCAATAATACAACAGTTCGTTTCATATTCAGATCGCTTTACTGATAACCTTACTGCATCACAAATCGACTGGCTTCCAGAATAGATTTAACAGGTAAAGAGTCGAATTTACCCTCTACTTCATACGATTTTATTATTATGTCTCGGTTACTTAAATCGCGCACCACATCTTTCTGCAAATCAATTGGTACAGCTTTATCTTCAGTCGCTGATACAACACCAACTTTTACCTTGGGCGGCAAAAATATCACACACGTATCGAAACTATTTTGCTCATAACCTATGGGCATCACATCTTTACCAACTCCAAAAACATTCTCGAGTGAAGATTTAATTTCAGGCGCGGCGGTTTGCTTGTATAAGTCCTCCAGATTAGCGCAAGGACTAACTGCTACGATGCCCACAATTCTATTTTTTATATAATCAGGCGCAGTAGCAGTATAGTTTAAAGCAGTTGAGGCACCCATTGAGACACCAACCAAAAGAATACGTTTTACATTCAGTTCTTTTATAATTGAACCCAAAAGTTTGCTTATATCGATTCGAGCAGCAGCATTGCCCCATGAAGGACTGCTTCCATAATTAAAAGACAGAAATGAAGCTCCAGGAAATTCTTTCAAAAGAGCAGAGGCTAAGCTATTATCGCCATTTAGTTTGAAAGGTTCATTGTAATCACCATTCAAACTATGCAAATAAACTATCAAAGTATTATTCTTGCCAGGCAGTAAAGCATAATAATCTTCTTCACCATCAATACAACTTACAAATTTATGTACGGAATTAGTCGACTGTGATGCTCCCGCTTTCAACTGTATAAAAGCCAGTAATAAAAACACTAGAACAAAAAGCTTGAGCCAACTCATATTTTTCAAAATAGGTGCGTTTAATGTCAATTAAAAATACTCCTCACTCTTTTTCATAATGTTTATTGTCTGGGCTTAAAAACTCAATATCATTATTACTCAAAATTCTGCCGTTGCGAGAGCGGATTTCCAGCGGTGCCAATTCTAGCAAATCTTGCTTATCAACGAGTCGAGGTATTGGCCTACCAGAGGGGAAAAGCCATTTATTCCCCCATTGGCTTAGGGCAACAAGAACATAGATCAATTCTCTTCCTTTATCAGTTAAAAAATATTCGCGGCGTTGACCACCAGTATTTTCCATTTGCAAGATACCATCTTCCACCAATTTTTTAAGTCTAACAGTAAGAATATTTCTGGCTATACCTAGTCGACTCTGAAAATCACCAAATTTGCTCACTCCCGAAAACGCTTCTCTTATGATCAACAAGGTCCACCAATGCCCAACTACTTCTAAGCAACGGGCAATAGCACAATTTTCCTGAGCAAAGTTTTTATTTTTCATGCTGAAACCATCATAGCAAAGAAGTTGCATTATGAAACCATTTTTTCACGTTAAAGGTTCGGTCATTATTGAAATAACTCATCATCATCATTTTTTTCGCTTGCCAAATAAAAAATTGGCATTAAAGAGTCTGCTCATTTCTACCACTGTTTGCTTGAAAAGCCTCTTCTTACCAATAGTTGCCTTGGGATAGATTATTGTTAGATCCCAATTGCTAGGCAAAACAAGCTCGAGCGACAAGGATCTACTTTGCAGCGCCGCAAACATTTTGACATCCTTCGAAGCAAGCGCTATGGGATGACTGAGTCCCTTCAATAAGCAAGCAAACACTTTAGGTATAAAGTCTGAATGCCAATATTGATTAACGGTAGAAATAGTAAAACCTTCTTCTTTTAAAATTCCAGCCACTGGCATCCAATCACCCACGCTTAAATAACCTAGATGCTTGTCAGGAGCAAGAAAAATGACTTTTGCTTTGTCTGCTGACCGCAAAATATTTTGAATAGCTCTTGCCATTATCTGCTCGCGCTGCGGATCAAAAGCTCTCACAGGAGTATTAGGTTCAATCGCTATCAATTGATAACCCGCTAGTCTAGCCGCTTTCAAAAGGGATAAATAATCGTTTTCGCCCTTCAGTCCATAATCTGACAGATTAACTGGCGATAAATTTGGCAAAATTTCTCCTGTTACTAAAAAAACATCTAAGAGTTTTTGTAGTGACTTTGGTAAAGCCAAAGCAATGTGAGTTGCCCCGGCCTCCTTTTTCAATCTTGGCAAGAGTGTAGTAAGAAAATTTAAATGAGGATGATTGTCTACTCCTGGCCGAGCAAAGCCTAAAACGTCATTTTCAATTAGTAGATTTATAAGCTTAACGCTAGGATTGTAACCAATAACATTTAAGGCTGCTTTAGTTTCTATCAAGTCGTGTTCTGTCATTTTGGTAAATCCTAAATCATGCAGTGAAGAAAGTTCTTGCATATTTACCTCTTCTTTAATAAAGCTATTGCGTTCAAAATAAGGGGTGAATGGCTTTAGCAATCCCGCAGATTTTTCTGTTTGCGTAGGACAAGTTCTTTTTGCTTGAATTTGGCCCATTGCTGAAATTTGCGCTATCATTGTTTTTCTCCATGTTTATTTAACAACTGGTGTTTGTTCACCTAACAAAAGCAAACTAACAAAAAGTTGTGGCAAAATCGTGGCAATGAATGTGACAAACCTGTGACATTGATTACTAATTAGCTCATTGGCAAATATTCAGGTAAAAAATGAAACGACGCTCTATTTTAGGACCAAGAGACATTTCAGTTTTTTATACGCTTCATTTGCATCCGGCGTTGAGCTTAAAACAATTGGCTGAATTATGTTTTTCTGATGTAAGTTACGAAACCGCCCGCAAAAGATTGAGGCGTTTACATCAATCCGGTTATATGGGAGCGAAAAAAGTCGAACGCAGTTCAGATAAAGGACGCCCTGAATGTCTTTATTTTTTGAACGACAAAGCTGCCAAAGCCCTTGCTGAAAATAAAGATATTTTAGAGAACTCAATTTCTACCGGTGCACCTAATACAAAACACCAAGAATATTTAGCCCGCTTAGCTCAATTACATTTAGCCTGGCAAAAAACAGTCAAAGAAGAAAAGCTATTCAATCACCACTTTATCACCAAACGGGCAGTGAGCAGCAGTAGCACTCTATTAAAAGCAAATGAACATGCTGATGCCACCATATCCTTTACTAACAAGGAAGGTGAAAAACAAACCATATTGGTTGTGCTTGAGACCGGTAATCTCAGACCAACCCGACATTGGCTTCCAAAAATGACCGCTTTGCTAAAGACAGATCTCCCTATTCTAATTGTCACCACCAGTAGGCATCGTCTTGATACTCTAAGAAAATGGACTTTGCCAATGCTTGAAGAAGCTGGCGTAACTCATGAACGTTGTATGTTTATGGTATACGAAGAAATAATTAGATACGGATTTCTATCCATTAGCGCCTATAGCACCACAGGCAGTGCAATGAAGATTCCCGCCTAGGTCATCGACAAAAGCCTCCATCATCTTCACATGGAGATTAGTAAATATTGAAAACTAAAACTATCTGTAAAATTATATCCCTTGCCACAATCTTACTTGCATGGTTACCTTTGTACGCGCAAACAGTAAACGATGAAAAAAACACTATACCGCAACCTACGAAAGCTATCAATCGAATACCTGATTTTGTTGTTAAACCAATCACCCCACCTCAAAAGGAGACCAAGCATACTCAAACAAAAGCAAAAGATCCTTCCGATCCATATTTTTGGGATCCCTATCTGAAAAATTTGGGAAGTAAAGTACGCAAAGCCTGGCACCCAGGGAAGGACTGTCCCGCAACGCCGGCACGACAGATAGTAATATTCACAATTCACAAAAATGGCACAATTTCTGATTTGCATTTAGAGCGCCCGTCGGGCTCTGAAATTGCTGATCAGACACTGATCCAAGCTGTGAGAGACGCAGCGCCTTTCGACCCCTTGCCTGCAGGATCGAAAGATCAGATTCCCATCCAATTTACTATAAATGCCTGTCCAGTTTTTAGACGCCCTGCTACTAAATAAACCTTCGGTCTGGAACCAAAACACTCCAGTATTCATTTCACTTAGAAAAAACATTTTTTCAATATCACGACCAGATAATCGGAACTATAATATGACTACAAAATCAAAGAAGGAATTATTGGTATTGAAAATTAAACCTATTTGTATAATGACTACGCTCATTGCATTCTTAGTCTCTTGTTTGGCTTCAGACGCGCAAACAGTAAACGATGAAAAAGACAGAATACCACAACCTATAAAAGCTGTAAGCCATCCACCTAATTTTGTTGTTAAACCGCAAGTATTATCCGAAAAAGAAAAGGCGGCCCTTAACAGCGAAAAAACGAAACCCAATGAACCGGACTTTGGACCATATATGGTAGAGCTGCAACGTCGTATTAAGAGAATTTGGCCCCGACCACAAAGCTGGCAACATTATCGTTCACCGGTTCTAGCGTTTAAGATTCACAAAGATGGTAGTATATCCGGTTTACGCCTAGCACACTCATCAGGAGACGAAGCTCATGATAAAGCTGCTCTGGAAGCCCTACAAAAAGCAGCACCTTTTAGCCCTTTGCCCCCTGGCAGCAAAGACGAAGAGGAGATCCAATTCGTTAACGAGAGTTGCCCAATTTTTTCAAGACGAAGTAAATGGCTTCCGCCTTAAGCAAGTTAAATTTAAGGCAATGAACTATACTCCTGTACAGTTCTAGAAATTACAGATACTCTCCTCGGCGTCAATTATACTGTTTCAGCAAAATGACAGGCTGAAAAATGCCCCGGTTGAATTTCTCTTAAGGGCGGTTCTTCAACCTTACAACGATCTTGTGCTAGAACAACGCGTATGAAATGTGTATCCTATTGATTGAGAATCGGAAGGATGAATGCATATTAAGATGAAGTTGCGACATTATCCGATGGATCGTAGAGTTTTATTCCGGCTTTCTTGGCGGCAGCTTTTAGCTTACCATCAAGAGTTGCTAACGGAATCGCTCTGCGAATAGCCAGCTCCAAATAAGCGGCATCATATGCTGAAAGATTATGAATTCTTGCCACATTCAAAATGTCGTTGAATAAGTATCCAATATTTTGATTATCAATAGTAATAGGTAGCGCGGTAAGAAATTGAGTCCAGACACTGGTATCAGCCACGGTGCTACGCCGTTTCCTTTCACCTACAATAAAGACATTCGCAGCTTCAAACGCCCACATAGCCGGTACAATCGCTGCGCATGAGGTAAGTGCTCTGAGTACCTTCATTGCATAGGAGTTTTTTTCGTCAGGAAAACACCAGGCTATTACAACTGAATTATCAATGACTACATCAGACATTTCTTAGCTTCATCCCAAATTTCATGTCTAATCTCGATCATTTTTTAATAGCGCCTTCCTTCTTCAATCATTTTACGCATGGTCATACGGCCAAGAGTCCGCTTTTGTCGTTTGCTATAAGCAATAAAGTCATTAATGACCGATTTCAGATCGGACTTTTTGTCCTTTAAAGCGGGCACAAGAACTGCCACCGGTTTACCACGCTTGGTAATAGTGATTCGCTCTCCTTTAGCTACTCGCTCGAGCAACTGAGAGAAATGTCCTTTAGCTTCGTAAGCTCCAACCATATTCATAAGGTTTCTCCAATTGGCCTATTCTATTGGCCAGTTTATCATAAAGTCCTTTGCTTGACAACAAAAAAACTCTATAGAGTCTCGGCAAAATGACAGGCTGAAAAATGCCCCGGTTGAATTTCTCTTAAGGGCGGTTCTTCAACCTTACAACGATCTTGAACTATAGGACAACGCGTATGAAATGCACATCCTGGAGGCGGATTAGCTGGACTAGGCAAATCCCCGTGCAAAATAATACGTTTGCTGCGATCAAAATTAGGATCTGGAATTGGTGCTGCACTGATAAGAGCTTTGGAATAAGGGTGTAGAGGATGTTTATACACATCTTCTGATTTACCAAGTTCAACTAATTTACCCAAATACATAACTGCAACTCGATCACTTATATATCTAACTACATCAAGATTATGGGCAATGAATAAATATGTGAGTTTAAATTCCTTTTTTAAATCCAGAAGCAAGTTCAGAATTTGTGCCTGCACACTGACATCCAAAGCAGACACCGGTTCATCAGCAACAATTAAGCGCGGCTGTAAAGCCAAAGCGCGCGCGATACCTATACGCTGCCGTTGTCCGCCAGAAAATTGATGAGGATATCTGTAAGCCATTTCTTTATTTAGACCGACCAAATTTAGCAATTCAAAAACTCGTGCCTGCAGATTTGTTTTGCTTAGTGTCTTATGCACCACAAGCGGCTCAGCCACAATATCAAATACATTCATACGAGGATCTAAACTAGCATATGGATTTTGAAAAACAATTTGCAAATCACGCCTAAGTTTTTTCAGTGTCTCTCTATTTGCAGTCAGCACGTCCGTTTGCTCAAACAGTACATTACCTTCTGTTGCCGGCAAAAGACGAAGTGTAACCCTGCCTAAAGTAGTTTTACCACAGCCTGATTCACCTACTAAACCTAATGTTTCTCCTTCTTCAATTGTCAGGTTAATGCCATCAAGTGCCCGCACTGCCCCCACTTGTCGCCCAAAAAATCCCTTACGTATAGGAAAATGCTTTTTTAAATTAGTAATAGTAAGCAGCGCTGACAATAATCTCTACCTTTCAAAACAAGCAGACACTTACACTATAACGGATTTATGCTCAATTAAACTTAGGTACTTAATATGGAATTTTCACTGAAAACTTATTTAAAGTCTTATTTAAAACCAGTAGAAATTTTTCAGCAAGCTGACGATTAATGTCTTGCTGCATCACAACTTGAACTGGGACTGGATGCCAATTATTTGCTTGCACTCGTCCCTCATGACACTTACAAGAACAACGATGCTTTATGTGCTGGTGATGGCGATGTCGCAGACTACGCAATTTCGTCATTCGATAAAGGCGTGTCTTAATTCTACTTGGCAAGAAAGATACTCCTTTAGTTGGATTATTGAATAGATTGGCGACAGATTTACGAGAGTCAAAATCAGAATTTTCTCGCGCTCCTTGGTAGCGTCCCCATAATTCTGCACGGATTTCTCGCGGTTTGGGCTCGCGTATAAAAACCACCCAAAAAACGAAATAAAGAATCAATAGCTCGATTCCTATGATTAAATAGGCAAACATAATAACTCCCGAGCTTTAAAAGCCCAGAAATAAAGGGGTATACGACAAATAGATTCCAAACTTTTTAAAGCTGCCTAGAGATAATCTTAACGAAGTATTGATTACAAAGATAGGGTTTTTTAATACTCGCATAGATATCAAGTGATTAAATATCGGTGGACTGGAAAACTCTAAGCTCTTGTCACTATTACATTTCAGACACTTCAAGACTTCGTCTTTACTACTTTAAACCGAACATTTTTATATATTAAAACGCTATATGACTGACTATTTCATGCTTGCACTAATTGGACATCCTCTTTCTCATTCTTTGTCACCTATTTTGCATGGTGCTGCTTTGCAATTTGCTGGGCTCAAGGGTGAGTATCGTCTCATTGATATATCGCCAAAAAATTTCCACCAAGAACTAGCACAATCATTGCCCAAAGAACTAAAAGGATTCAATGTCACCATACCTTATAAGGAAGTTATTTATAGACTGATGTCCGATCATAGTCTAGAAGCAAAACTTACCGGGGCTGTTAATACAGTGAAAGTCGAGAAAGATGGCAGACTTTCTGGACACAACACAGATCTTTTGGCATTTAGACAATCTTTTACAGATTCTTTTGACATTAACTTAAAAAACAAGCATGCTTTTGTAATTGGTGCAGGAGGCGCAGCTAAAGCCGTGGTAATTGGCTTAGCTCAAATGGGTATAGCAAAAATTCAAATCAAGGCAAGAGAGGTAAGCAAAGTAAACTCGTTTATTACTGAAATAAAATCGAATCTTATTCAATTCGGTGAAAATCAAAATAGAATGCCAGACATTGTATCTTCTGATCAAAGGAACTTGAGCACCCGTGATGAGCCAATTGCAGCAGTGATAAATACAAGTCCAATAGGTTTGCATGGAGAGACAGCGCCAGATTGGCTAGATGACCTTTTAGCTAGATTGCCAATCAGCTGCGTATGTTTCGATCTGGTCTATCGCAAGGATAAATCAAAACCGACTTTTGCTCGAATTGCTAGTACCAAAAATTTACCAGTCATAGACGGATTATCAATGCTCGTACATCAAGCAAGATTTTCATTCAAATATTGGACCGGCGTCGATGTACCTGTCAAAGTATTCTTCGAAAGCCTAGGCCTTAAGACAAAAGAATCAATATCACCATAAAATATATTTTTATCTAGAATAAGTCAAATGCAAAAATCAAAGTTAATTGGCAACATAGAAGTACCTGGCGATAAGTCTATTTCACATCGTGTGCTTATTTTTGCCAGTTTTTGCAAAGGTATTACCAAAATAGAAGGGCTATCACCAGCACAAGATTGCGCCAGCACAGCAAACTGCTTAAGCTCACTTGGTCTAAAAATAAATGATAAAGAGAGCAATGATGCAAAAGGCAAGCAACAGTCTTATATTACAGTTGAAGCATCCGGCATTAAACAACTACATGCTCCCAAAGCTAATCTTTTTGTTGGCAATAGTGGCACTACAATTCGACTTCTTGCAGGATTAACAGCAGGACAACCATTTACCTGCCAGTTCGATGGTGATGAATCCATACGGCAACGCCCTATGGCAAGAGTCCTTCAATATTTGGAAAAAATGGGCGCTCATATCGATTATATTGATAAAGAAGGGCTTGCACCCTTTACTATTCGCGGAGGTAATTTAGAAGGCCAAGAATTTAAACTCAAAGTGGCTTCGGCCCAAGTTCAAACAGCCATACTTTTAGCCGGCTTGCAAGCCAAAGGTAAAACTACAGTACATTTACCTAGTATTGCCCGCGATCACACAACCCGCTTGTTTAAGCATATAGGCATTCCTTTCCAAAATAATGATGGTTCAATAAGCCTGGAAGCCCTCAACGACCCTATTAGGCCATTTCAATACAAAGTACCAGGAGATATTTCTTCTGCTGCCTTTTTTATGGTAGCCACTGCCTGTCTGCCAGGCTCTAAACTTGTCCTAACAAATGTTGGCATTAATTCTGGACGCACACTTGTAATTGATGTCTTAAAGCGTATGGGAGCCAATATAACTTTATTGAACACCCGCATTATGGCTAATGAACCCATAGCTGATATCGAAATAATTGGCGGAGATCAATTGGTTGGCACTGAGATTTCTGGCAACGAGATTGCTTCAGGCATAGATGAAATACCAATTTTAGCCCTTGCCGGAGCATTCTGCAAAGGCAACTTTGTAGTACGTGACGCATCAGAACTAAGGCATAAAGAAAGTGATCGTCTGCAATTGATTACTAGTAATCTAAAAATTGCGGGGGTAGACATAACAGAATCAGAAGATGGATTTACTATTGTGGGCAAGAAAAATATTCCGGGCGGATCATTATGGCAAACTCATTTAGATCATCGTCTCGCCATGTGCGGACTTGTGGCTAATCTATTATTCGATAATCCTTTAAGCATCGAAGAAACAGCTTCTACTGTTATTTCTTATCCAGATTTTGCACGAGATTTAAAATCACTCGCCAAAAACTAAATAAACCGGGCTCGTTTCATTTTGGCTGCTATTCTGTCAAAGTAGCATTATTAGACGTTTTTGCGTTAGCTGCAACAACAGAATCAGCTTCTAAATTATTTGCATTTGTATCAGGCACAGTAGCTGCAAATCCTCCCATAATTACCGCTCCTTTAACAAGTTTGTCCGTAACTTGCTGATCATTTATGTTGGCAGACTTCGTCGATTCTCTTAATGGTTCTATTGTTGCCATAGCCGATGCTATAGAAAAATTACCTGTAAACGCCTTCACTTCTCTGTTTTGCAAGTCTAATTGTATAACATTGTTATAGTTCACCCGATGACAATCCATTGCTAATTTTTCAAAGTCAGAGGCATTTTCATTCGTTATAACTAGCATTCGCCCTGGCTCTAAAACGATTTTTTGCTTATTGGCTGACACTGTCACCACTACTTGCTTTGGCTTTGTTTGCAGTAAGTCATAGAACACTACGCCTTCACCGCTCTGACATATAAATATACTGGCGCCCGCTCTTATGTAAGCTTTTCCTTCTCTCGTTGCGACTACCATGTCTTGTTCTGGGGTGAGCAATATATTTCCACCTTCAAGACTAAGATAATTATTCGCGCTTTCTGTGCCTATTAATATACCTTCTTTTGCTAGCCTGTTTGCTTCATCTCCACCAAAATGACAAGCATTAATCTCTACTCCCCATATCAGGCTCACCGCTTTCTTTGCTAAATCATCTTCTTTTGTGGATGATACTCGTGCTGTCATATCCATAGCTGGTTGACTGATGCCCGCTGCTATTATTTCACCAGAATGTTCTATATTACTGGCAGACGCAGCAACATATTGACACTGCAATATTATCGCCAACCCCGAAAACATTAATAGCTGTATTACTCTTCTAATGGCTCGATTCTCCAAACCCTGCTACTCTCATTATTCCACGCAACCCTTTACCAATAGCCTCTTTAAGCTTCTCCACCTTGATTAATGATATCTAACCAGTACCTTGAAACGTCCTGCCTGTAAGGCTTGACACGAAAGGGTGACACATGTTCACTACAAGAGTGACACATGTTCACTACATAGAGATGACGATATTACATTCTTGGGCAACACACTTAAGGGTGATATTTTATCGTTAGCGGACCGCCTTGCGGCACGCTTGCTTCGGACGGCTGAACAAGCCCGTTTTCCAACACTCCGGTATTTAAATATGCTCGAAGTAGTCTTAACAGTTACTTGTCTTCGACCCGCTTCGCAACCTGACTCATCAAAATGTCGTGATTGACTCGGTCGAAAAATTTCTCCAAATCAAAATCAACAACGTAAGCATAGCCGCTTTGAATATATTCTTGGGCTTTACCTATTGCTTGATGTGCCAAGCGCTTCGGGCGAAATCCATAACTATGCTCGGAAAATGTGCTGTCCCATTTACCTTGCAGAACCTGCAACACAGCTTGCTGAATGAATCGGTCGATTACTGAAGGTATGCCGAGCTTTCTGCCCCCATAGCGTTTTACTGAGAAACCCAAGAAGTTGAACCCATCATTGATGTGAACAATTCTGGTTTTCTCTGGGTGCAAGGCTAATCCTCGTTGTAGCATCCATTCTTGGATGATTGATTGTGCAGCTTCAATCTGTTCACGTGTATTTGCACAGACAATAAGGTCATCAGCGTAGCGGATATAACCGTATGTTGCGCCACTTACGATGATTTGCTTGCGCTGACCATGCCAGTCTCCCCTTGACTCTAGACTCCTTTGTGGTTCGGAGTTTTGAGCTTTTCGTGCTCTTCTATATAACCGCTTTCATTACTTACCGGCAGCGCGGGCGGAGTCAATGACTCTTTTACGCGGGGACAGAGCTGGGAGGTACTCTAAGATTTACTCTATTCCTTTAATCGACCTCGTGTCGATAATTATCTTCCCATATCTGCATTCTGGAATTGCTTCCCTCCGCTCACGTCTCCCTGAATTTGGGCGCTCTTCCACATTCTGTCTAACATCAATTGATCTTCTTTGTAATTTGAAGACCCCAATCTTCTTAATGGTTGTATGCTTGCTAATGCTGAGCTTATGGAAAAGTTGGCCGTGAATGCTTTTACATCACTACTTAAATTCACCGGTTGCACTTGTCTATACGCTATAGTGTGACAATTCGTTTTCATGTTATCAAAGCCTCCCACATTTTGTCTGGTTAAAGTAATCATGTTACCTGGATCTATTACCATCTTTTGTTTATTCACTGTTATAGCTACTTGATTGGGTCTCGTTTGTATTAGATCGTACACCGCCAAATCATTACCTGATTCCATTATAAATACAGTTGCCCCTGCTTTTATCTGCACGCTTGCCGCATTCGTGTTAACCGTAAAATCTCTATCTGGTGTAAGCAGAATGTTGCCTTGTCTAAGATTTAAGAAATTGTTGCCACTATTATTCGAAATCATTACTCCATCTCTTGCCAGTCGCTTTATCTCATTTATACCAAAGTGAAAGGCAGAAATTGTTGTTCCCTCTATCCCATATTTACCACTTTCCCCATTAGCTATATTTGTATCGTCCTCTTCATTGTCTTCCGCTTCTTCAAGATTCAAATTCAAATTCGTATAACCAAAAAACTGTGTTTGATCTGTCGATGTTAGTGATGGTAATGCATCAAAAGAGCTGTTCAGTGAACCCGGCAGAATTGCTATTGTAATAATTCCAGATGACGATGCCTCCGGTGTTGGTGTTGGCGTCGGTGACGGTGGAGTTGGGGTAAAGCCATTAGTTTCAATCTTATTGCTAATGGACAAGCCGCTGCTAATATATATCTGTCCACTAGGAACATTTAACAAAGCCAGGTTGGATGGATCTAAGGCACCTATTCTTACAGCATCTCCCCCATTAATAGTGCCTGTACCATCCAGATTAACTGCCTGTCCTACACCAGCATTGAAACCAACCAACCCTGAATCATTAGCATCATTGGAAGCCTGCACCAGGCTGCCGCTGACAAACGTTGTAGTGAGAGGGGCAGTACCAGCTGGTTGCTGACCCTGAAAGAGAACATTCCCGCCATTGCCAGTGGTACCATTGGCAGTAATGGAACCATTAATAACTTGATTGCCGTTGCTAGTGTTGCCATAACTGGTAACAGTGATAAAACCACCATTAACGCCATTGGCATTTATATTGCCAGCTGTGCCATTGCCGGTCAGATTGCCACCACCACCGACTGTGAATACCATAGGCGAAGTAGTAGTGATTGTAACAGTGCCACCATTACCACCAACAGACTGTGTATTGACACTGTCGCCAGATCCATCAATGCCATTTAATACTAAAGTACTGCTAGTAGTAGTGACATTGCCGCCATTGCCAGCTGTAACACCTGTGCCAGTAGCGCTTATATAATTGCCAGTAATAGCTTGACCAGTGCTGGTTAGAGTGGCAGAGCCACCAGAAGCACCATTGCTGCCATTGGCATTAATATTAGCAAAAGTAATTCCGTTGCCACCGATAATATTAATAGAACCAGCATTACCACTTGTCCCATAGCCATTAGTGGTAATATTAGCAGTATTCACTGTGCCATTTGAGGCAGTCAAAGTGACATTACCACCATTGCTGCCAGTGGAATTGCTGGCAATATTGCTTGTATTGATATTACCACTACTTGTGCTTATATTAATCACACCACCAGAAGCACCACCGCTGCCGATAGCACTTATATCGCTACCTGTGGTGACACCGGTAACTCCAGTAATGGTAATAGCACCGGCACTATTGCCTGAACCTGTGCCACTAGCATTTAAGGCATTGCCAATATTGACAGCGCCGCCATTGGCAATAATAGTAATTGCACCACCAGAACCAGTACCAGAAGAAGTATTAATACCATTACAGAAAACCAAACCACCAGTTTGCGTGGTTATAGATACTGAGGAAGCTGTAGGTTCAACACAACCAATAAGTTGATTTACATTGACATTAACTGAGCTTGAGCCGGCGTTGAGAATAATGGCATTATTAGCCGAGATTAGACCATAATTCCCAGAACCACCAGAGATAGTGATTTGACCTGGATTGGAATTGTTATAGTCAACGTTGCCCGCTCTAGCGGTCATGGCAGCACCATTGCCAAGATTGACAGTAAGTACATTGTTAATGCCATTACTTTGAACAACAAGATTGCCGGTAGTGGCTGTAATTGAATTATTGTTTGTTAGCGAAGATGTTGTTAAGGCAATGGAGCCCGCTTGTAAATTACCTGCAGTGGAAATACTACCGCTGCTACTATTGGTGGTTGCGTTAATAGAGCTACCGGCAGCAGTGGCAAAATTACCAAGGGTTAGGGAGCCGGTATTGGCAGTAATGGAGACATTACCAGCAGCAGGAGTAGTGAAATTAGCATTAGGATCTTGTACAATGCCAGAGATAGAATTGGCGGCAAGTGAAGCAGAGCCGGTGCCAATATTTAGATTAATATTACCAGCCCCATTATTGGCAGAGATAGAGCCAAGGGGAGCGGAGCCACTTACTGGTTGAACAGTGACAGAACCTGGATTGGTGCCATTGAAATTGACATTGCCGACAGTGGCAATGAGATTAGAGCCAGAAGCCGAATTAACAATCAAGCCATTACCAGTGGCATTGCTTTGAATAGAGAGGTCACCTGTACTAGCGGTAACAGAACTATTGTTTGTCAAGGTAGCTGTTGTTAATGTAACAGAGGACCCACTAACAGTATTACCAGAACCGATGGTGATTACACCGCCAGATGAAGCGCCACCATTTGTAGCCACAAGGTTGAAGTTACCTCCGGCAGATGATGGTCCATTGACATTTATTGTGCCTGTGGCACTGTCTATTACGTAAGCATTAGCGCCAGAATTAATAGTTAGATTAGAAGCTACAGTATTAACAGCATTGCCAGCGCCGGAAGCGCCAATCGAACCAGTACCAGAAGTCAAATTAACAGTGTTGGCAGTTAAAGCACCAGTAGTTTCAGTAATGCTATTAGCGGCATTTAGAGAAATAGTACCAATACTGCTGCCGAAACCAACATTACTATTTATAGCAATTGACCCAACTGTAGTAGCTAGACTTAGAGTATCACCAGAACCCACGGTTATTATTGAGCCTGTGAGAGAAACGGAGCCAGCATTGCTAATATAGGCATTACCAGCGGAATTCACAGATAGATTAGAAGCAACGGTGTTAATAGCATTCCCAAAAGCACCAATATCACCGGCATTAGAAGTTAGATTAACAGTACCAGCATTCAAAGCACCGTTAGTTTCGGAAATAGCACCAGCAGCGTTAAGTGCAATGGTACCAATTGTGCCGGAGCCAGCAGAGACATTACCATTAATAGCAATATCGCCTGAGCTTGTGGTAACCAAACTAAATGTATCGCCGTTTGCAGCAGAACCAGAAGCTAAGGACACTGAACCGGCATTGCTAACGTAAGCATTCGCACCCGAATTAATAGAGAGATTAGTTGCCGCAGTGTTAATGGCAACACCGGATGCACCAATGTTACCAGTGCCAGAAGTTAAACTAATGTTGGTAGCTGTCAAAGTACCGGAAGTTTCCGCAATGGCATTAGCAGCGTTTAGAGAAATAGTACCAATACTGCTGCTACCACCAACATTGCCATTAACGGTTATGCTGCCACTAGAAGTAGCTAGATTTAAAGTATCACCAGAACCAACGGTAATATTGGAGCCTGTTATAGTAACACTGCCAGCATTGGATATATAAGCATTACCAGCAGAATTAATGGAGAGATTGGTTGCGGCGGTGTCTATAACAGCGCCAGAAGTCCCGATGGAACCTAAGCCAGAAGTTAGATTAACAGTGCTGGCTGTCAGGGTTCCGGTAGTTTCAGTAATAGCGTTAGCTGCATTTAGAGAAATAGTGCCTATAGTGCTACCAGAACCAACATTACCGTCAACTGCTATAGAGCCAGCAGTTGTAGCCACACTTAAAGTGTCTCCAGAGCCAACAGTGATAGTTGAGCCTGTTAGTGTGACAGACCCAGTGTTGCTGACATAGGCATTACCGGCAGAATTAACAGAGAGGTTAGAAGCGACAGTATTGATAGCATGACCAGCGCCAGAGGCACCAATACTACCTGTGCCAGATGTCAGATCAACAGTTGTAGCTGTCAATGCACCGCTGGTTTCGGAAATAGCACCGGCGGCGTTAAGTGCGACTGTACCAATTGTGCCAGAGCCAGCAGCAATATTCCCGGCAATAGCAATATTGCCACCACCACTGGTGAGCAAACTAAATGTATCGCCATTGCCAGCCGAACCAGAGGTCAGAGAAACAGAACCAGCATTGCTAACATAAGCGCTAGTACCAGAATTAACAGAGAGATTAGCAGCGGCAGTATCAATAGTATTGCCAGAAGCACCAATACTACCAGTACCAGAAGTCAAATTAACAGTGCTAGCAGTTAAAGTACCGGAAGTTTCAGTAATGCCATTGGCGGCGTTTAGAATAATACTATTGATGTTACTACTACCACCAACGTTTCCATTAACAGCTATACTACCGGACGTCGTAGCCAGACTGAGGATATCGCCAGAGCCCACCGTGATATTTGAGGCTGTTAGTGTAACGTTACCAGCGTTAGAAATATAAGCGTTACTAGCAGAATTCACGGAAAGATTAGTGGACGCGGTGTTAATAGCAGCGCCAGAGGCACCAATGCTGCCTGTGCCAGATATTAGATCAACATTAGTAGCGCTCAAAGTACCAGAAGTTTCGGTGATGGCATTAGCAGCGTTTAGAGAGATAGTGCCAATGCTGTTACCAGAGCCAACATTGCCATTTACAGCGATTGAGCCAGCAGTTGTAGTTAAGCTTAAGGTATCGCCAGAGCCCACCGTGATATTTGAACCTGTTAGTGTAATATTGCCAGCGTTGCTAACGTAGGCGTCTGCCGCAGCATTAACGGAGAGGTTAGAAGCAACAGTATTAATAGCAGTTCCAGATGCACCAATACTACCGTTGCCAGAGGTTAGATCAACAGTAGTAGCAGTCAATGCACCGGTAGTTTCAGAAATAGCACCAGCGGCGTTGAGAGCGATAGTACCTATAGTACCCGAGCCAGCAGTGACATTACTATCAATTGCTATATTGCCGCTAGCAGTAGTAACTAGACTAAACGTATCACCATTGCCAGCCGAGCCAGAAGTTAGAGAAACAGATCCAGCATTGCTAACATAAGCATTAGCACCAGAATTCACAGAAAGATTAGAAGCGGCAGTATTAACAGCAGCACCAGATGCACCAACGCTGCCGGTACCAGAAGTTAAATTAACGTTAGTAGCGGTCAAAGTACCAGAACTTTCGGTAATGGCATTAGCTGCGTTTAAAATAATGCTAGCAACACTGCTGCTACCGCCCACATTGCCGTTAATAGTTATGCTGCCAGAAGAAGTAGCTAAACTGAGAATGTCACCCGAGCCAACGGTGATATTTGAGCCAGTTAAAGCAACCGAGCCAGCGTTGGTTATATAGGCATTGCCAGCAGAACTAATAGTGAGATTAGTAGCTGCAGTATGAATAGCACTGCCAGATGCACCAATTGAACCAGTACCGGAAGTCAGGTCGACATTCGTAGCAGTCAGAGTACCGGTAGTTTCAGTAATGGCATTAGCAGCGTTAAGTGCGATAGTACCAATGCTACTACTCCCCACATTACCATCAACCGCAATTGAGCCGACAGTAGTAGCAAGGCTTAAAGTATCGCCAGAGCCAACAGTGATGGTTGAGCCAGTTAGTGTGACAGAGCCGGCATTGGATATATACGCATTGCCAGCGGAACTAACAGAGAGGTTAGAAGCAATAGTATTGATAGCAGCACCCGATGCTCCAATGTCGCCAGCATTAGAAGTAAGATTGACTGTACTTGCAGTTAAGGCGCCAGTAGTTTCAGAAATGCCCCCAGCAGCATTAAGCGCTATAGTACCTAAAGTGCCAGAGCTAGCAGTAACATTACCATTAACAGCTATATTACCGCTACTAGTGGTAACGACACTAAAGGTGTCTCCGTTAGCAGCCAAACCAGAAATGAGAGAGACAGAACCAGCGTTGGATACATAAGCATTACCACCAGAGTTAATAGCTAGATTAGACGCAGCTGTATTAAGAGCCACACCGGAAGCACCAATATTACCTGTACCAGAAGTGAGGTTAACAGTGTTAGCGGTTAGTGCGCCACTAATTTCAGAAATGCCAGCAGCGGCGTTAAGGATAATGGAGCCAGTGCTGCTAGAGCCTACATTACCATTAACAGCGATATTGCCACTAGAAGTAGCTAAGCTTAGAATATCGCCAGAGCCAACGGTGATAGTGGAGCCAGTCAAGGTAACAGAGCCGGCGTTGGATATATAAGCGTTAGCAGCGGAATTGACGGCCAGATTGGTAGCAACAGTGTTAATAGCAGCGCCGGAAGTCCCAATGCTGCCTGTGCCAGAGGTTAGATCTACATTAGTAGCAGTCAGCGTACCAGTAGTTTCAGTAATGGCAGTGGCAGCGTTAAGAATAATGGTGCCGATGCTGCTACCAGAGCCAACATTGCTGCCGATAGCTATAGAGCCGGCAGTTGTAGCCAGACTTAAAGTATCACCAGAGCCAACGGTGATATTGGAGCCTGTTAGTGTAACGCTGCCAGCATTGCTAATGTATGCATCTCCAGCAGACGTAGCAGAAAGATTAGAAGCAGCAGTGTTAATAGCAGCACCGGAAGCCCCAATGCTACCAGCGCCAGATGTCAAATCAACAGTTGTAGCAGTTAAAGCACCGGTAGTTTCAGAGATAGCGCCAGCCGCGTTAAGTGTAATCGTACCGATTGTACCGGAACCAGCAGCAACATTACCATCAATAGCGATATTGCCGTTACCAGTGGTAACGAGACTTAACGTGTCGCCATTTGCAGCCGAGCCGGAAGTTAGAGAAACGGAGCCGGCGTTGGATACATAAGCATTACCGCCGGAGTTAATAGCCAAGTTAGAAGCAGCCGTGGTGATAGGAGTGCCAGATACCCCAATCGAACCTGTGCCCGATGTTAGATTAACAGTGCTAGCAGTTAAGGTACCAGTAGTTTCGGAAATTCCACCAGCCGCGTTAAGAATAATAGAACCGATACTGCTGCCGGAACCAACATTGCCATTAATAGCAATATTGCCACTAGAAGTAGCCAGACTTAGAATGTCACCAGAGCCGACTGTTATTGTGGAACCTGTTAAAGTAACGCTACCAGCATTACTGATATAAGCATTGCTAGCGGAATTAACAGCAAGATTGGTTGTTGCAGTGTTAATAGCAGCCCCAGAAGCACCGATAGAACCAGTGCCGGAACTTAGATCAACGTTAGTCGCAGTCAAAGTACCTGTAGTTTCGGTAATAGCGTTGGCAGCATTGAGAATGATTGTGCCAATACTGCTACTACCACCAATATTACCGTCAACCGCTATACTGCCAGCAATTGTAGCCAGACTTAAGGTATCACCGGAGCCAATCGAGAAGTTCGAGCCAGTTAGAGTGACATTGCCGTTATTAGATACGTAAGCATTACCATTAGAATTAATGGAAAGAGTAGAAGCAGCAGTATTAATTGCAGCACCAGAAGCACCAATATCACCAGCGTTAGAAGTTAAGTTAACAGTACTGGCTGTCAAAGCGCCAGTAGTTTCAGAAATCGCACCAGCAGCATTAAGGGTAATTGTACCGATAGTACCGGAGCCGGCAGCGACATTGCCATCAACAGCTATGTTGCCGCTGCTTGTAGTGACCAAACTAAATGTATCACCGCTTGCAGCCGAACCAGAAGTTAGAGAAACAGATCCGGCATTGCTAACGTAAGCATTAGCACCAGAATTAATAGCCAAATTAGAAGCAGCAGTGGCGATAGCATTACCCGCTCCTGAAGCTCCTACGGAACCTGTACCCGATGTCAGATTAACAGTGCTAGCAGTTAAGGTACCAGTAGTTTCGGAAATTCCACCAGCAGCGTTAAGAATAATAGAACCAATGCTGCTACCGGAACCAATATTACCGGCGACAGCGATATTACCACTAGAAGTAGCTAGACTTAAAATATCGCCAGAGCCAACCGTTATTGTAGCAGGGGCAAGGTTTACCGAGCCCGCGTTAGATATGTAAGCATTACCAGCAGAATTAACAGATAAATTAGTAGCTGCAGTGTTAATGGCAGCGCCGGATGCTCCGATAGAACCAGTTCCAGAAATTAGATCGACGTTAGTAGCAGTCAGCGTACCGGTAGTTTCAGTAATGGCCGTAGCAGCATTGAGAATAATAGTGCCGATGCTGCTCCCGGAACCAACATTACCATCAACAGCGATAGAGCCAGCAGTAGTAGCCAGGCTTAAAGTATTACCCGAGCCAATCGAGAAAGTCGACCCAGTTAAAGTAACAGAACCAGCGTTGGATACGTAAGCATTACCAGCGGAGTTGATAGATAGAGTAGAAGCAGCAGTATCGATAGCATGACCTGAAGCACCAATATCACCAGAGTTGGAAGTTAAATTGACTGCGCTTGCAGTTAAAGCACCAGTAGTTTCAGAAATAGCACCAGCAGCATTAAGTGCGATCGTACCAATTGTGCCGGAGCCAGCAGCGACATTACCATCAATGGCGATATTACCGCTAGCAGTGGTAACCAAACTAAATGTATCGCCATTTGCAGCTGAGCCAGAGGTTAGAGAGACAGAGCCGGCGTTGCTGACGTAAGCATTGGCACCTGAGTTGACAGATAGATTGGAAGCAGCGGTATCAATAGCAGCACCGGAAGCACCGATACTACCGGTGCCAGAAGTCAAACTGACAGTACTAGCCGTTAGTGTGCCACTAGATTCGGAAATTCCACCAGCAGCGTTTAGGATAATGGAACCAATGCTGCTGCCAGAGCCAACATTGCCACCAATAGCGATGTTACCACTAGAAGTAGCTAGGCTTAGAATATCACCCGAGCCAACCGTTATTGTCGAGCCAGTCAGAGTAACAGAACCAGCATTAGAGATATAAGCATTAGCATTAGAATTAATAGATAAATTAGTTGCAGCAGTATTAATAGCATTACCAGAAGCACCGATGCCACCACCGTTAGAAATCAGATCAACATTCGTTGCAGTTAAAGTACCAGTGGTTTCAGTAATAGCGCCAGCGGCATTGAGCGCAATAGTACCGATACTACTGCTACCACCAACATTACCATCAACAGCGATGTTGCCAGAAGTTGTAGCCAAACTTAAAACATCGCCGGAGCCGACAGAGAAAGTCGAAGCTGTTAAAGCGACACTGCCATTGTTAGACACATAAGCATTACCATTAGAATTAACAGAGAGAGTTGAAGCAGCAGTATTGATAGCAGCACCGGAGGCACCA
>JABDBL010000005.1 GCA_013288645.1 Candidatus Melainabacteria bacterium | reverse complement strand
GATGTTTCACTAATACCGCCAGCAGCGTTGAGATTGATTGTGCCGGAAGTAGCAGTAACATTACCACCGATAGCGATATTGTGGCCGCTGCCAGTAGTAGCTAAGCTTAGTATGTCACCAGAGCCAACAGTAATAGATGAATTACCACCACCACCTAAAGTAATGCTACCAGCGTTAGATAGGTAAGCGTTGCCAGCAGAAGTAGCTGTTAATTTAGAAGCAGCGGTGAGAATAGCGTTGCCATTAGCACCAATGTCACTGCCAGCATTAGAAGTTAGATTAACGTTATTAGCAGTTAGAGTACCGCTAGTTTCAGAAATAGCGCCAGCAGAGTTAAGGATAATATTGCCAGAGCTAATAGAACCAGCCGAGACATTACCACCGATTGTAATTCCACCAGAAATAGTAGCTAAGCTTAATGTGTCACCAGAGGCAACAGATATAGTTGAACCACCGCCACCTAAAGTAACCGCACCGTTATTAGATATGTAAGCATTACCAGCTGAGCTAACAGTTAAAGTAGAACCAGCTGTATTGATAGCATTACCGGATGCACCAATATCACCAGAGCTAGAAGTTAGATTGACAGTGTTGCCAGTTAAAGTACCGGATGTTTCAGATATATCACCAGCAGCATTGAGTATTATCGTACTTGCTCCAGCAGCATTAACATTACCAGCTACGGCAATATTGCCTCCACCAGTTGTAATTAGGCTAAATGTGTCACCACTGCCAGCAGAGCTTGCATCTAAATTGACAGAACCAGCGTTAGATATGTAAGCATTGGTGCCAGCGCTGACAGCTAAGTTAGATGCAGCGGTAAGGATTGTACCTGCACCAGAAGCACCAACACTGCCAGTACCAGAAGTTAGATCAACAGTAGTAGCAGTTAATGTACCGGATGTTTCAGAAATACCACCAGCAGCATTTAAATTGATTGTGCCGGATGTAGCACTAACGTTACCACCGATAGCAATATTGTGGCCGCCGCCAGTAGTAGCTAAGCTTAGTGTGTCACCAGAGCCAACAGTAATAGATGAATTACCACCGCCACCTAAAGTAATGCTACCAGCATTAGATAGATATGCATTACCTGCAGAAGCCACGGTTAAAGTAGAAGCAGCAGTGAGTATAGCGTTGCCATTAGCGCCGATGTCACTGCCAGCATTAGAAGTTAGATTAACGTTATTAGCAGTTAGAGTACCGCTAGTTTCAGAAATAGCGCCAGCAGAGTTAAGGATAATATTGCCAGAGCTAATAGAACCAGCCGAGACATTACCACCGATTGTAATTCCACCAGAAATAGTAGCTAAGCTTAATGTGTCACCAGAGGCAACAGATATAGTTGAACCACCGCCACCTAAAGTAACCGCACCGTTATTAGATATGTAAGCATTACCAGCTGAGCTAACAGTTAAAGTAGAACCAGCTGTATTGATAGCATTACCAGAAGCACCAATGTCACCGGAGTTAGAAGTTAGATTGACAGTACCACCAGTCAACGTTCCAGATGTCTCAGTAATAGCACCGGCTGCATTGAGTGTTACGGTGCTTGCACCAGCAACGTTGACATTACCAGCTACAGCGATATTACCGCTAGAAGTTGTGACAAGACTAAATGTATCACCACTACCAGCAGAGCTTGCATCTAGATTGACAGAACCAGCGTTGGAAACATATGCATTAGTGCCAGCGCTGACAGCCAAATTAGAAGCAGCGGTAAGGATTGTACCAGCACCAGAAGCACCGACACTGCCAGTACCAGAAGCAAGATCAACAGTCGTAGCAGTCAATGTACCGCTAGATTCAGAAATACCACCAGCGGCGTTGAGGTTGATTGTACCAGAGCCGGCAACGCTAACATTACCACCGATAGCAATGTTGTGTCCGCTACCAGTAGTAGCTAAGCTCAATGTGTCACCGGAGCCAACAGTAATAGATGAATTACCACCACCACCTAAAGTAATGCTACCAGCGTTAGATAAATAAGCATTACCAGCAGAAGCAACAGTTAAAGTAGAAGCAGCAGTAAGGACTGCGTTGCCATTAGCACCGATGTCACTGCCAGCGTTAGAAGTTAGATTAACGTTGTTAGCAGTGAGGGTACCAGCGGATTCAGAAATAGCACCAGCAGAATTCAAAATGATATTGCCGGAGCTAATAGAACCAGCCGAGACATTACCACCGATTGTAATAGCGCCAGAAGTAGTAGCTAAGCTCAATGTGTCGCCGGAGGCAACGGTAATTGTAGAACCACCGCCATCTAAAGTAACCGCGCCATTATTGCTGATGTACGCATTAGCATTGGAGTTAACCGACAGTGTTGAAGCCGCTGTGTTGATAGCAGTACCGGAGGCACCGATTGAGCCGGAGTTGGAAGTTAGATTGACAGTAGCACCAGTCAAAGTACCAGATGTTTCAGTGATAGCTCCAGCAGCATTAAGTGTTACTGTACTAGCGCCAGCAACGTTGACATTGCCAGCCACAGCGATATTGCCACCGCTAGTTGTAACTAAGCTAAATGTATCACCACTACCGGCAGAGCTTGCATCTAGATTGACAGAACCGGCATTGCTGACATATGCATTAGTACCAGCGCTGACTGCTAAGTTAGAAGCAGCAGTAAGTATTGCATTGCCAGCCCCAGAAGCACCGACAGAACCAGTACCAGAAGTTAGATCAACAGTAGTAGCTGTTAAAGTACCAGCAGTTTCAGAAATACCACCAGCAGCATTGAGGTTGATTGTACCGGAAGTGGCGGTGACGTTACCACCGATAGCTATATTATGACCGCTACCGGTTGTAGCCAAGCTTAATGTGTCACCGGAGCCAACACTAATTGATGAATTACCACCACCGCCCAGTGTAATGCTACCAGCGTTAGATAAGTAAGCATTGCCTGCAGAAGCAACCGTTAAAGTAGAAGCGGCGGTGAGAATAGCATTGCCATTAGCACCGATATCGCTACTAGCATTAGAAGTCAAATTAACGTTATTAGCAGTGAGGGTACCAGCGGATTCAGAGATAGCACCAGCTGAGTTAAGGATGATATTGCCAGAGGTAATAGAACCAGCACTGACATTACCACCGATTGTAATTCCACCAGAAATAGTAGCTAAGCTTAAGGTATCGCCAGATGCAACAGTAATTGTAGAACCACCGCCACCTAAAGTAACCGCACCGTTATTAGATATGTAAGCGTTAGCATTAGAGTTAACAGTCAAAGTAGAAGCAGCGGTGTTGATAGCAGCACCGGAGGCACCAATACTGCCGTTGTTAGAAGTTAGATTGACAGTAGTTCCAGTTAAAGTGCCAGTAGTTTCAGTAATAGCACCAGCAGCGTTTAGTGTAATAGTGCCAATTGTGCCAGAACCTGCAACTACATTACCATCCACTGCTATATTGCCACCACCAGTTGTAACTAGACTAAACGTATCGCCGTTACCAGCAGAACTAGAAGTTAGAGAAACGGTGCCGGCGTTGGATGCGTAAGCATTGCCACCAGTGTTCATAGATAGATTAGAAGCAGCAGTATCAATAGGAGTACCGGAGGTGCCAATGGAACCTGTGCCAGATGCTAAATTAACCGTAGTGCCCGTAGCCGTGCCGCCTGTTTGGGTAATGGTACCGGAACCGGAAGCAGTAATAGTGTCGGTTGTACCGGATACATTATTACCTAATACTATGGCACCATTTGTTCCAGTACTTAATAGAGCTAATGTACCAGTAGCAGTAATTGTGCCAGATGTTGTGAGAGCACCAACCCCACCAGCAGAATCTGTAAAGCTAATATTGTTACCAGTGGAAGCTCCATTACCAGTAGTAGCGGTGCTATCAACTAGCGTAACATTGCCAGTAGTGTTAGCGGTCCAGTTAGGAGTAGCGATATTGAGCGAACCGATAGCACCAGAAGTACTAGTGAATGAAGCAGAAGTTGTACCTGTAACTGTCCCAGCAGATTGAGTAATAGTGCCAGAACCATTAGCATTCAGTGCTACCGTTGCACCGGAAATATTAGCACCAAGAGCTATATTGCCATTAGAAGCAGTTTGTGCAGTCAAAGAGCCTGTTGTTGTAGCCGGATTTGTAAAGGAGATGCCGCCGGAGCCATTGTTGGTAATAGAGATAGACCCAGTACCGGCATTGCCATTAGCCGTGAGAGTAGAAGGCGAGAAAGCAGAAGAACTATTATCAGTTAGGCTAATTGAACCAGCCGCATAAGAACCGGAAGCATTAGCACTAATCGTTCCTGAAGGCAGACTCATTGCGCCATTGGCATCTAAAGTCAAATTACCACCAGCTCCGCCACCAGCTCCGGGTGCAAAAGATATGTCACTCACAGCGGGTAGTGTAATGCCACCACCGCTATTAGTGATAGAAATAGTTCCACCACCACCACCGGCTGTTGGTCCGCCGTTAGCAGTGATAGCACCAGTTGTACCATTAGTTGAGCCAGCGCCAATATTGAAAGCAGTAGAACTATTGGTGATAATCGTGACCGAACCACCGACATTGGAGCCAAGACCAGTATCAGTAATAGCGCCGCTAATATAATTAGCGCCAGAAGTCATACTGATCGTACTGCCAGGACCGGCCACCGTGCCCAACGATATCGAGCTGGCAACAGTAGAGCCCGCAGTGAAACTACCAGAAGAAATGGCGCCAGTGCTATCAATTGTTACGCCACTGCCAACTGATGGCGTAGCTGTGGCGACTGTGACATTACCGCCACCGCCAGTGCCGCCAGTAGATGAGATATTGCTGAGACTGATACTTGTGCCACTGGTAGCGCCAGCAATTATATTTATATTGCCATTGGTGCCACTGCCACTGCCGCCAGAGGTTACCGCGATGGTTGATGTATTGTTGTTGATATTCCCTGCTCCTGTACCGGTGCCAGTAAAGGCTACCAAGTTGATATTGCCGCCGTTAGTATTGCCGGAAGATGTAGACGAAGATATGGGATATGAATCACTAACTGCTAGGCCTATTTGTCCGCCAGTAGCTGAGCCGCCAGTAATGCTCAAAGTACCAGAGCCAGGTGTACCAAAAGCTGCGCCAGCAATAATATTTATAGCGCCACCGACTGAACTAATATTATCATTGGGATTAGTAGACACAGGATAGGCACCGGCGTCCTCACTACTAATCACGGATATATTGCCACCAGAAGTCTTGATACCCGTTAAATTGATAGAGCCAGACCCAACAGGTGTACCAATGGATTGTATGTTGCCCGAAGAAATAGCCCCATTGGTATTAATGGTTATGCCTCCACTGGTTACTCCAGGTGTGGCCGTTGCCAAAATTACATTACCACCACCACCAGTGCCACCTATTGTAGTTATAAAACCAATGTTCGTTGGACCAAATCCATTGGTTAATATGAGGCTTGTTCCTGTTCCCACATTAGTTGCGCCGGCTATAGCAATAAGGTTGCCATTAGCACCAGTACCGCTTCCTCCGGTGCTTACACCAAACTCGCTATTGATGTTGGCGAGTGCAGGACCCATAACATAGCCAGAATTGGTGCCTGTACCTGCAAATGCAGCTATCGTTATGTTGCCACCACTACCATTTGTATTGGAATTAGCTGACGATAAGAGATAAGTAGCTTGGGCGGTGCCAGCATTGTATAGTTCACCACCAGTAGTAGAACCACCACTTATGTTTAGAATGTTTCCAGAACCAGGTGAGTTACTAAAAGCAGCTCCGGCTATAAGAGTTATTGCTCCGCCACCACTAGAAATATTCAAGCCTGCAACATTCGATATTATGTCTTCACTACTAATTAGGCTAATATTGCCTCCAGAAGTAGCTATGCTAGTGAATTGCATTGAACCAGAGCCAGTAGGTGTGCCCACAGCCTGGATGTTGCCTGCACTAATGGCGCCATTGGTAATTGTAAGACCACTACCTACACCAGGCGTTGCCGTGGCAAGAGTTACATTGCCACCGCCACCAGAGCCGCCGGATGTATTTATAGTATTTAAATTAATTGAATCACTGGTGCCAAGCCCGCCAGCGCCAGCCATAACAAGAACATTGCCATTAGTGCCTGTACCATGACCGCCTGAAGTTATTGTAGCACTGCTTGGTCCGGTGATTATGCCGGCGTTTGAACCTGAGCCACCAAAAGCAATAAGGTCGATATTGCCGCCGTTTGTACTGCCAGAAGAAGTAGCAGAAGAGAAAGTAGAGGCATTAGATAGGTTGATTTGCCCGCCGGCACTAGTGCCGCCGCTGACGCTATAATTACCGGTGCTGGGATTAGTGAAGCTGGCACCGGCTATAATATTTATCGCGCCCCCAGATGTGCTGAAGCTTGCCCCACTTCCGGTGGTAATGTCGCTAGCAGCAAGAATTGTTAATGGAGCACCGGATGTCGTTATGCCAGAGGCAATAGTAGCTGTACTGCCTGTGCCATTAGCGGCTATGGAAATAAAACCAGAGGATGAAGTGGAAATATTGTTTTGAGTTAGTGAAACACTACCACTTGAGGCATTGATATTAATACCGGCATTGGAAGTAATTGTGCCTGAGCCGGAAATAGTTAAATTGCCAGAAGAGGCATTAAGAACAAGCGCAGTAGCGGCATTATTAGTAATCGTGCCCGTGTTAGTGAGTGAATTGAGATTGATGGTCGTACCGGCACCACTAGCAATAGTGAGCGCACCGCCTATTGTATTAGAGCCGGCACTAGCTGGCAGATAAAGAGCATTGCTGGAAGAAGATGTATAATTGCCTGTTACACCAGATGGGATAACAAGATCTGTAAAGCCGAGGTTGCTGCCGCTAACTGTGGGCAGATTGCCGGTCGCGATAGTGAAATTACCGCCGGTGGCATTGCCGCTACCACCAAGAGTAATAGTTTGACTGCCGCCAGATACTTCTATAGTAGCTATCCACTCAGCTGGCGTAATCAATGCACCATTGGTTATAGTTACTGGACTGCCGCCTACTGTAATGGTTATGCCGCTACCGCCACCACCGTAGGAGCCGCTAGTGAGTGTAGTATTAGTACCGGCAAGTGTGCTGTTGATTGTAATTGCGCCAGAGGATGAAATATATCCTGCAGTGCCGTTGGTTACGCTTGGTGATTGGCTAATGACAAAAGCAGTTCCTCCGCCACCACCAGTAATATTGGCAGCAAAATTAGCTGTAGTGCTTGAAAGATCATTGGCTATGTCATAAATCGTTGAGCCAACCGCACTACTGCCGCCACCACCGGATGTGATTGTTACAGCTGCTGAGCCAGCACCAACATTATTGATGCTGTGTGAGGCATAACCAGAGCTAGAGAAATTGCTTGTGCTGTAGAAACTGCTAACCGTGCCGCTTATTATTAGAGCACTGCCTACACCGGTGCCGCTGCTGAGAGTTATAGCGCCACCATTGCCTGCGCCTCCACCAACTGCAGAACCTCCACTAGTTGATCCGGCAACGTTTACAGCGCCGCCAGCAGCTCCATTAGAGCCAGCGTCCACTCCACCCGAGCCAAAATAACCACCGTTAGCTCCAGAAGAGCTAGCACCACCACGTCCTAAAACTCCCGTATAGCTGCTGCTGCCAAAGGCTTGTCCACCTGATAGTGCGCCGCCACCACCGGATGCTCCGCTAGTGCCGTTACTGCCGCCGCCGCCCCAATAGCCGCCACCACCGCTGGCATTACCACCTGTGTCAGCCGAGCCGCCACCACCACCGAAGCTACCACCACCAGCAGCACCTTGATTAGCATTATTGCCGCTGCTAGCGCCACCGCCGCCACCACCAGCCGCAAGAATAGGTCCTGTGATTGTAATTGCTTGGTTAGTTGCAGTTACACTTATCGTGCCGGCAGCACCACCAGCACCACCGGTTGTAGTTTGAGCGGAAGCATTTATTTGTACTGCGCCACCACCACCACCACCGGATGTATTTATATCTCCACTAATATTTATAGCGCCACTGGTGCTTGAAATGTTGACATTGCCACCAGTTCCGCCAGCACCACCGGTAGCTGTGTGAGCTCCGGTTTCATATACACCACTACCGCCACCACCATAGGCTCTAATATAGTTAGTGTTTAAAGTTGAACCGGTAGTTAAAGTAACTGCTCCAGCGCTGCCACCAGCCCAGCCAGTAGTATTAGCACTGCTATTAGCTGCTAGAGGTCCAGCTCCACCGCCAGATGTATTGATATTACCAGCAGTTAAATTAGTACCAGCAGTAAGATTAATAGCGCCACCGGAAGATCCTGCTTGTTGATTGGCACCAGCATCAACACCATAAGTATATAAATTAGCTACAGTCAAACTGCTTGATGCTTGCGTGCTGCCGGCAGAAATTGTGCCTGATAAAACACCACTAGCAATTGATACTGAAGATAGGCTTGGTGTAGCAGTAGCAAGAGTAATGCTGCCGCTATTGCCACCAGTACCACCACTGGTATTGATGCTGACATTAGCCATATTTATTGATGTGCCAGATGTTGCACCAGCGTACATAGCCGTGCTGCCGTTTGTTCCTGTACCGAATCCACCTGAATTTATGGTTAGGGTTGTAGAACCAGCAGTAATAACACCGGCATTTGTACCTGAGCCGGCAAAAGCAGCCAAATTGATATTGCCGCCATTGTTATTGCCAGAAGTTGCAGCAGACGAGAATGAAGATAGATTGGTAAGATCAATCTTGCCGCCTGAAGTTGTGCCGGCAGTGACGCTAAATGTGCTTGTGCTCTGTGTTGGGGTGAAGGCAGCGCCAGATATGATATTTATAGCGCCGCCAGTTGTATTTATGCTGGAACCACTGGCGGTTGTAATATCTTCACTACTTGCAATTGCTAAAGGAGCACCGGAAGTGGTAATAGCACCAGTAATATTTATTGTACTGGTTAGTCCATTCACACCTAACATGACCGAGCCAGCACCTGATGTAGCACCGATAGTACCGGTGGTCAGTGTAGTGGACAAAGCTTGTGGGTTGATATAGACGCTAGTCCCTGTAGCATTAACAACACCGGTTAATGCGCCAGCGCCGGCAACACTTATTGCCTGACTACTAGCTGGGTTAAAGTTGATATTACCTAAAGTAGTGCCACTAGCAGATATATTGCCGGTTAAAGTAACATCTAATACTGCTGCGCCGCTATTGGCAATATTGATTGTGCCACCGGTACCAGAGCCTGGTGCATTAGCAGATATATTGCCATTGATGTAATTATTCGAACCAGAACTTGCTCCAACAACTAATGGATTACTGCCACTTATGTCGCTGTAGGTGATATTTATGATGCCACCATTTCCGGTGCCGCTACCATTAGCGCTAATACCTTCGTTTACTTGTAAAGTTCCAGAGCTTGTATTTGTGCCCGCAGTTAAGTTGATTGTGCCGCCGGTGCCATTGGTGCTTGCGGCGTTAGCAGTAATTGTTGTGCTTGATGGAATGGTTAAATTGCGTCCAGCAGACAATGTTATTGTTCCGCCATTGCCCGTAGCACCAGAACCACTATTAGCCGTTATGGAGGATATATCGCCAGTAGCTGCGCCCATGATTATATCGCCAGTGGACCCGGTAGCGCTAATCGATACAGTGCCACCATTGCCAGTGCCGACTCCATTGGCAGCCAAAGCGATAGCGCCGCCAGTTACGCTTACAGTAGTACCAGTAAGACTTATGCTGCCGCCATTGCCATTAGTGCCCAGAGGATTGACGCTGAAAGTGAAGCTGTTTGGTATAGTTAAAGTGCCGCCGCTAGCAATAAGGGTAATACTGCCGCCATTGCCAGAAGCGGAGCTAGCCGAGCCGCCGGTAGCAGAGAGAGAAGAAATGTCTTGATTAGCAGCGCCAAGCGTGAGCCCACCGGCGCCAGTAGTCTTAATATAAAGACTGCCGCCATTACCTGTGCCGGTAGCATTAGCAGTTAAAGCAATTGTAGCTGGGCTGGTGCCACTGATAGATAACGAAGAGCCGGTAAGACTTATGCTACCACCATTATAATTACTAGAGCCGGATGCACTGGCACTATAGGTACCCTTTGGTATGGTAAGTGTGCCACTGGCATTTAAAGTGAGATTACCACCAGCACCACCACCAGCACCAGGGGCAAATGAGACATTTGTAGCAGTGGGCAATGTAATACCGCCGCCGCTATTAGTTATTGATATTGTTCCACCGCCACCACCAGCCGTAGGACCGCCATTAGCTGTGATGGCACCGGTTGTGCCATTAGTTGAAGCGGAGCCAATATTGAAAGCAGTCGAGCTATTGGTGATAATCGTGACCGAACCACCCCCATTAGAACCAAGTCCAGTATCAGTAATAGCGCCACCAATGTAATTATCACCGGCAGTCAGGCTTATTGTTCCACCCGGACTTTGAACAGTGCCTGCATCAATGCTGGCGGCGGAATTGACGGTTCCAGCCGTAAAGCTACCAGAGGAAATGGCACTATTGGTACCAATTGTTATGCCACTGCCAACCAGAGGTGCGGCATTAGCAACTGTAACATTGCCATTTCCGCCGGTGCCACCGGTGGCATTGACGCTTGCATTGAGCCAAATACCATACGAGTTGCCGCTCGAAATTGTTGCCCCGTTACCCAGTGCAAGGATATTGCCATTGGAGCCGCTGCCACTGCCGCCAGAGCTAACAGTGTCAACATAGATCGAGCCGGAATAAGTACCTGTGCCGGTAAAGGCGATGAGATTTATATTGCCGCCGCTCGTGTTACCGGATGATGTGGCAGAGGAGACTGTTGAATATTGGCCTAGACTTATCTGTCCGCCAGTGGCAGAGCCACCGGTTATGCTTAACGTGCCGGAACCCGGGGTGCCAAAAGCGGCCCCGGAAATAATAGTGATTGTTCCGCCGGAAGTAGTGACGCTATTGGCATAATTATTAAAGGCGTTTATGTCTTCGCTGCTTACAATGGCTACATTACCGCTTGCAGTTACGCTAGCGAGCGCGTTGCTGGGGCTAAGATTAATGGAAGCAGAGCCAGTCGGTGTAGCAATACCTTGGAAGCTACCGGCAGAAATGGCACTGCTGCTATTGATAGTAATGCCGCCGGAAGAAACTGCAGGAGTGGCTGTTGCCAGAGTTACATTGCCACCGCTACCAGAACCGCCGGAAGTATTGATACTATTAATACTTATTGAAGCAGTGGTGCCAAGTCCGCCAGCACCAGCTAAAGCAAGAACATTACCATTGCTGCCTGTGCCGCTGCCGCCTGCGCTAATTAGGAGAGCAGAATAATTGCTGACATAACCAGGTGGAGTAATTATGCCGGCATAAGTTCCAGTGCCGGCAAAGGCTATTAAGTTAACATTACCACCACTACCATTAGTAGCAGAATTAGCAGATGATATATTCAATGTGGCAACATTGGTTGCATCATCTTGGATTGCGCCGCCAGTAGCTGAAGCCCCAGTTATATTAAGAATAGATCCACTTGATGGAGTATTAAAAGCTGCCCCAGCAATAAGATTTATAGCCCCGCCGGAAGTAGAAATATTAGATGTGCCGCCATTAGTTCCCCATGCCACATCTTCACTGCTGGCAATTGTAAGATTGCCACCGCCAGTGGTAATATTTCCCAATGTATATATACTGCCGGAGCCAGTAGGTGTGCCTGTGCTTTGGAAATTTCCGGAAGAGATAGCACTGGCGTTGCTGATTGTAATACCACCAGTTGTAACTCCAGGCGTGACTGTGGCTAAAGTAATATTGCCACCGCTACCAGAGCCGCCCGAGGTATTGATATTTCCACAAACAGTTAATGCGTATAGCCAGGAGCTGCCTGACATGTTGGCGCCAGCCATTGCAAGAATGTTGCCATTGTTGCCTGTGCCACTGCCGCCTGTATTAACTGTAAGTATAATATCATATGCATTATTGCTTGCACCATTGAAAATGGCGCCAGCATCGCTGCCTGTGCCTGGGAAGGCAACCATAGTAATATTGCCGCCACTGCCATTAGTAGATGAATTGGCAGAAGATAAAGTCACAGTAGTAGTCTGATTAAAATAATTGGCGGCCGTAACTTGGCCACCGGTGGTATCGCCTCCACTTATGTTTAATATATTGCTGCCTGTGGGAGTGCCAAAGCTGGCACCGGCAATAAGATTGATTGCGCCGCCGGAGGTGGAATAAGTATTAGTGCCACCGCTGGTACTTAGGAAGACATCTTCGCTACTAGCCAGAGTGACATTACCGCCGCCAGTAGTTATATTGCCGGACACAGCAATGGAGCCTGAACCGGTAGGATTGCCGGTGCCAATGAAATTGCCGGAAGAAATAGCGCCGCTGCTAATTGTCACTCCGCCGGATGTTACTCCAGGTGTTGCTGTAGCTAAGGTTATATTACCGCCGCCACCTGTACCACCGGATGTGTTAATAGCCCCGGCTATATTTATGGAATCATTTGTGCCCTGATTAGTAGCCCCAGCCAGCATGAGGATATTGCCGTTAGTGCCAGTGCCACTGCCCCCAGATAATATGGTAGCGGAACTTGGTCCGGTAATCACACCGGCATTTGAGCCTGAGCCGCCAAAGGCAATCAAAGTAATATTACCGCCGTTAGTATTGCCTGAAGATGTAGCCGAAGAGAAAGTAGAGGCATTAGTTAGATTTATTTGACCACCGGCACTGGTGCCACCGCTAACGGTATAATTGCCAGCGCTTGGGTTAGTGAAGTTTGCGCCAGCAAAAATATTTATGGCGCCGCCGGAGGTGCTGAAGCTAGTCCCACTTGAGGTTGTGACATCGCTGGCAGCAAGAATAGAAAGCGGCGCCCCGGAAGTATTGATGCCGGAAGCAATGGTAACTGTGCTGCCGGTGCCATTAGCAGCTATAGAAACGAAGCCGGAAGAGGCTGTGTTAATACTGCCTTGAGTAAGCGAGATATTGCCGGCGGTGTTATTTAAATTAATACCGGCATTTGATGTAATTGTGCCTGTACCGGATATAGTCAAATTGCCGGATGATGGACTAATAAGAAGAACGCTGGAAGAATTATTATTGGTTATGGTGCCGTTATTGGTAATTGAATTCAAGGTTAAAGTAGTGCCGGCACCACTGGCAAGATTGAATGTGCCATTAATTGTATTAGTGCCTGATAAAATCAAAGTTGAATTAGATGAACTATAAGTGCCAGTTACACTGGCTGGAATATTGAAAGCTGTAAATCCTGTGCCACCGGTAACACTGGGTAAATTAGCTGTGGCAATATTGAAACTGCCGCCGGTAGCATTGCCGGAGGTAGTCAGCGTCAGTGCTTGTGAGCCGGCGGATGCCTGAATAGCAGCTACCCATTCTGCCGGTGATATAGATTCGTTATTGGTTATGGTGACAAAGCTAGGTGTGCTGCCATTATATTCAAGAATGTTTACACCACTGCTGCCGTTGTAAGAACCGCTGGCAAGAGTAGTATTGGTGCCGGCCAATGTGCCGTTAATGGTAATTGTTCCTGAAGATGAAATAGACCCAGCTGTGCCATTAGTAACTGTGCCTTGAGTAATGACAAAGGCGGGGCCTGTGGCGGCGGTAATGCCGGCTGTATAATTTCTGGTTGTGCTGGCAAGATTATTGGCGGCATCATAAATAGTTGAAGCCACGCTGCCGCCACCCGCAGAGGTTATAGATATAGTATGCGCACCGCTGCCGACATTATTGATGCTCTGGGCTGCATAGGCAGAGCCTGAAAAATTAGCGACGCTGGCGCTAGGGACAGTAGGATAGCTATAATAACTGCCCACAGTATTGCCAACTACAATGGCACCACCGCCAATAATAATATTGCCGCCGGCTCCAGCTGCGCCACCAGTTGTAGACGCTCCACTTGTTGATCCGGCTGTATTGACAGCTCCACCAGCAGCGCTATTAGCACCAGTGTCCGTACCACCTGCTCCAAAAAGTCCGCCGGCATTTCCTGAAAAGCTGATGCCACCACCACCTATGATGCCAGTATAATTGCTGCTGCCATAAGCTTGACCGCCGGAAGCCGCGCCACCACCGCCGGAAGCTCCAGTGCTACCAGTGCTGCCGCCGCCGCCATAGAATCCGCCACCACCGCTAGCAGTACCGCCCGTATCAGCAGAACCGCCACCGCCACCAAAACCACCGCCGCCGGCTGCACCTTGATTAGCATTATTACCATTACTTGCGCCGCCACCACCACCGCCAGCAACAAGAATAGGTCCACTGACAGTAACAAGCTGACTGCCTGTAGCTGTTATGTCTACTGCGCCCGCTGCTCCACCGGCACCACCGTGAGTAGTTTCGCTGGTAGCGTTTATATGAACAGCACCACCGCCACCGCCGCCTGACGTATTAACATCTCCACTGATAGTCACAGCGCCAGTGGTACTGGCAATAGTCACAGCGCCACCGGCACCACCGGCTCCACCAGTTGCAGTAAAGGCGCCGGTTTCATAGACGCCACTGCCGCCACCACCGTAAGCTCTTATATAACCAGCGCTCAGAGAACCGACTGCACTTAAAGTAACAGCACCAGCGCTGCCTCCGGCAAAGCCGGTAGTATTAGCAGTGCTATTGGCTGCTAGAGGTCCGGCACCACCGCCGGAAGTATTGATATTGCCAGCAGCCAGCGCACCACCAGAAGTAATGTTAATCGCACCACCGGAAGAGCCCGCCTGCTGATTGCTGCCCGCATCTACACCATAAGCAGTTAAATTGCCCACAGACACGCCTGCTGATTGAGTAGTGCCGGCTGAAATTGTGCCGGACAGCACACCACTGGCAACTGACACTGAAGACAAGCTTGGCGTAGCAGTAGCAATAGTAATGCTGCCGGCTGCACCGCCTGTGCCGCCATTGGTGGCTATATTGCCGATATTAATCCCTGTGCCTGACGAAGCCCCGGCAATAATATTGACAGCCCCATTAGTACCGGAGCCGCTACCACCAGAAGCCATATTCAAGCTGGAGGCAGTGGTAATAGTGCCTGAATTTGATTCTGTGCCGGCAAAAGCAGTAAGTGTTATTTTGCCGCCATTTGTATTGCCAGATGATGGTGAAGAAGAAAGGGCTGAAAGGTTAGATAAATTTAGCTGACCACCAGTGCTTGATCCGCCACTTATGTTTATTGTTCCGGTGCTGGGAGTAGTATAGCTTGCTCCGGCCAAAATAGTTATTGCTCCGCCAGATGTGCTGATGCTGGCGCCACTTGAAGAATCAACATCATTTGTGCTGGCAATTGCTACTGGTCCACCATTTGTAGTGATGGCGCCAGTAAGAGTAATTGGATTAGTAGAACCATTGGCTGCCAGCATTATATAACCGGATGAGCCGGATGTATGAGCAGTAATTGTGCCGGCATCTAATGTAGTTGCGGAGCCTTGTGGATTAATAAGCACACTGGCGGCATTAGCATTGACTATGCCGGTAAGGTTGCCGGTACCGCTAACACTAACGGCTTGGCTTGTGCTGGCCGGAGTGAAAGTTACATTGCCAAGACTTGTACCACTGGCAGATATATTACCGGTCAAGGTTACAGTAAGTGCAGCAGCAGCCGAATTGGCAATTGTAATATTGCCGCCGGTTGTGCCACTGCCACCGGCATTAGCAGAGATATTGCCATTGATATAGCTATTAGAGCCGGAGGCGCCTATTATTAATGGATTGCTGGCGTCATTATATGTAATATTGATTGTGCCACCATTGCCTGTGCCCACACCATTAGCGCTCAAGCCTTGATTGATTTGCAATGTTCCAGAAGCGGCAGTGCCAGCAGCGACAGTAATAGACCCACCATTGCCATTATTGCCAATGGCGCTGACATTAATGATATTACTGGTTGAGGGGATACTTAAATTGTCTCCGGCAGATAATGTGACGCTGCCGCCATTGCCGGAAGCTGAGCCACTGGAGCCACCGGTGGCGGAAATGGAAGAAATATTACCGGCGCTGTTGCCAAGCGTAATGCTGCCAGATGATCCAGTAGCAATAACAGAAATACTGCCGCCATTGCCTGTGCCAACACCATTGGCTGATAAAGATTCAGAACCACCGGTAAAGCTAACTGCACCGCCCGTTAAACTTATTGTGCCACCATTGCCGTTATTGCCTAGAGCGCCAACGTTAAAGTTGAAGCTGTTTGGTACAGTTAAAGTGCCGGTGCCGGCATTAAGTGTAATGCTGCCACCATTGCCAGAGCCAGAACCGCTGGAGCCGCCGGTGGCTGAAAGGGAAGAAATATTGCCGCTGCTGCCGCCCAATGTAATGCCGCCAGCTCCGGTGGCTGTTACAGAAATACTACCACCATTGCCTGTACCTACACCATTAGCAGCCAAGGTCTCAGCGCCACCAGTAAAGCTTACTGTAGAGCCAGCAAGACTGATACTGCCCCCATTGCCATTAGTGCCCAGAGGATTGACGCTAAAAGTAAAGCTATTTGGAATAGTTAAAGTGCCACCACTAGCATTAAGACTAATACTGCCGCCATTGCCGGAGGCAGAGCCGCCAGAGCCACCTGTTGCTGATAGGGAAGAAATATTGCCGCTGGAGGCTCCTAGAGTAATACCACTGGCGCCTGTGGCTGTTACTGAAATACTGCCACCATTGCCAGTTCCTACACCATTGGCAGCTATAGACTCAGCACCACCAGTAAAGGTTACTGTGGCGCCAGTAAGACTTATGCTGCCGCCATTACCATTAGTGCCCAAAGGATTAACGCTGAAAGTAAAGCTGTTAGGCACAGTTAAAGTGCCGCCGCTAGCAATAAGGGTAATACTGCCACCATTGCCAGAAGCGGAGCTAGCAGAGCCGCCGGTAGCAGAAAGAGAAGAAATATCTTGATTAGCACTACCAAGCGTGATGCCGCCAGCGCCGCTCATATTAACATAAAGACTGCCGCCATTGCCTGTGCCGGTGGCGTTAGCAGTTAAAGCAAGAGTAGCTGGGCTGGCGCCGCTGATAGATAACGCAGTGCCAGTGAGTGATATGCTGCCACCATTATAATTACCCGAGCCAGTTGCACTAGCACTGATGGTACCTTTTGGTACGGTAAGTGTGCCACTGGCATTTAAAGTGAGATTACCACCAGCTCCACCACCAGCTCCAGGAGTGAAGGATAAAGCAGAATAAGCTGGCAGTGTAATGCCGCCGCCACTATTGGTTACAGATATTGTTCCCCCACCACCGCCGGCTGTTGGCCCGCCATTAGCCGTAATCGAATTAGCACCATTACTTCCGGAGTTGTAGAAGCTATTAGCGATATTGAAGGCAGTAGAACTATTGGTTGATATAATGACTGAACCGCCGGCATTAGAGCCAAGTCCATTGTTTGTAATATCGGGTTTGATAGTGGCATTGTTGCCGGAAGTAATAATAATTGTACTGCCCGGTGCAGTTATGTTTGAGCCGCCTATAGAAAGGGAGGAATTCTGTGTCGCGCCGGCGGCAAAGGCACCGGAAGAAATTACTCCGCTGCTATTTATGGTAACTCCAGAGCCAACAGAAGGTGTGGCAGTAGCAATAGTGATGTTACCGTTACCACCAGTACCACCAGTTGAAGTTACATTGTATAAAGCAATTGAATTACTGGTGCCAAAACTGGCTGCCCCGGCTAAGACAAGAATATTACCATTGCTGCCGCTGCCAAAACCACCTGAGTTAAGGGTAATTGTACTATTTAAATTGGTACCAACGCCACCGGCACCGCTTTCACTGCCGCTAAAGGCGATGAGATTAATATTGCCGCCATTGGTATTACCGGAGGATGTAGCAGAGGATAAGGTAGAAACTGACTGTAACAGGTTAGGTCCCATTTGTCCGCCGGTAGTAGAAGCGCCAGTTATATTCAGTATATTGGACCCACTCGGTGTGCCAAAAGCTGCTCCAGCAACAAGGGTTATTGCGCCGCCTGAAGTAATAATACCGTTTGTTGAACTGATACCAGCAGAATTCCAAGCAACATCTTTATTGCTGGCAAGAGTGATATTGCCGCCGGTAGTGTTTATAGTGCCAAAAAATATGGAGCCAGAGCCACTAGATGCACTGCTGGCAAAGAAATTGCCGGAAGAAATGGCACTGCTGCTATTGATAGTGATTCCACCAGAGGAAACTCCTGGGCTAGCTGTAGCCATAATGACATTACCATTGCCACCGGTACCGCCAGTTGTACTTACAGTATATAAAGAAATTGAAGGGGCGTAGGTAAGTCCAGTGTCACCGACGCCACCAGCCAATATAAGAATATTACCGTTGCTACCACTGCCAGAGCCGCCTGAGTTAAGAGCAATGGTACTATTTAAACTGGCACTAACCAGACCAGCATTAGTGCCAGTACCGTAAAAGGCAATGAGATTAATGTTACCGCCATTTGTATTGCCGGAGGATGTAGCAGAGGATAAGACAGAAACGGCATTAGTAGCGTTAATACTTATCTGCCCGCCAGTAGCAGAACCGCCACTGATATTAAGAATGGAGCCGGAGCCGGGCGTGCCGAAAGCTGCGCCGGCAATAATGTTTATTGCACCGCCAGACGTAATAATACTGTTGGTTGTTACACTGCTAGGAACGACCAATATGACATCTTCGCTACTAGCTAGAGTGACATTGCCCCCGGTAGTAGTGATAAGTCCACTTATATAGATAGATCCGGAGCCAGTCGGTGTACCGGCACTCTCAAAATTGCCGGAAGAAATAGCGCCGCTAGTTATAGCGACACCACCAGTTGTTACTCCAGGTGTTGCTGTGGCCAGAGTAATGTTGCCACTGCCACCAGTGCCACCAGTTGTATTGATGCCGCTGGCGTGGTCAAACGTTATACTAGTAACGCTAGTACCGCCAGCAATTACTGTGATGCTACCATTGGCATTGCTACCGCTACCGCCAGATGTCAGGTTCAGACTGTAAAAATTTCCGCTTAAAATACCACTACTAGCTCCTGTGCCAGCAAAAGCAGCAAAAACCATATTGCCACCAGCACCTGAGCTGTTGGTAGAGGATATATTAAAATTAGTGCTTTGATCTGTAGTTATTTGTCCACCAGTGGCAGATCCGCCAGTAATGCTTAGAATGCCAGAAGAAGGTGTGCCAAATGCTGCACCGGCAATAAGATTAATTGCACCCCCTGAAGTAGTAATAAGATTGGTGGTGCCTGTGTTAAACACAATATCTTCACTGCTGGCAAGAGTAACATTACCACCGGCAGTAGTAATGGTAGCTAGCTCAATAGAATTAGAGCCTGTTGGGGTGCCGGTACTTTGGAAGTTTCCTGAACTTATGGCACCGCTGCTATTAATGGCAACTCCACCAGAAGTCACTCCCGGCGTAGCAGTAGCAAGAGTAACATTGCCACCCCCGCCTGTGCCACCGGAAGTGGTAATTCCACCGACAAATGCCATGGAGGAATTTGTTCCTTGGCCGGTGGCACCACTTATAGCAATGAGACTGCCATTGCTGCCATTACCACTGCCGCCTGAAGTAACAGTTGCAAGTGCAGAACCAAAGATGTCTCCTGGAGTAGCATTAGTCTCAGTGCCAGTAGAGGCAATAAGCGTAATATTGCCACCACTGCCATTGGTATTACTGTTGGCTGATGAAAGGGTGAAGGTATTGCCAGCAGAAGTCGTATCCATTGCGCCGCCAGTAGCGGAGGCACCACTTATATTAAGAACGCCAGAGGAGGGAGTACCAAAGCTCGCCCCAGCAATGAGATTTATCGCTCCGCCGCTAGTATTGATACTTAGTCCAGTGTTAGCTATAATGATACTGTCGCTGCTGGCAATAGTCACATTGCCACCGGCAGTGGTTATATTATCGCTCAGCCACACGCTGCCAGAGCCCGTAGGAGTACCAGTGCTTTGGAAATTACCTGAGCTTATGGCACCACTGCTGTTGATTGTAACTCCGCCAGATGTGGCTCCAGGAGTAGCCGTAGCTAGTATTACATTACCTCCGCCACCGCTACCTCCGGAGGTATTAATAGCACCAAGATATATTGATTGGTAGTAGCCCACGTTCGTAGCACCGGCTATAGCAATAATGTTGCCATTAGTGCCAGTGCCAAAACCACCGGAAGTGAGAGAGAGGACTTGGCCGCCGGGATTGATTATTGTTCCAGCGTTTGTGCCTGTGCCGGCGAAGGCAATTGCTGTGATGTTACCACCATTTGTATTACCGGAAGAGGTATTGGACAATAATGACAAAGACGCATTATTGGTTAAATACATTGCCCCACCAGTAGCTGACCCACCGCTTATATTTAAAATCCCAGAACTTGGTGTACCGAAAGTAGCACCAGCAACAAGGGTTACTGCGCCGCCTGAAGTGGTAAGGCTGACAGGTCCATTATTAAAATTAATATCTTCACTGCTAGCTATAGTTATATTGCTACCAGAAGTGGTTATATTTCCATTAGCAAGAATGGAACCAGAACCTGTCGGTGTGCCGATGCTTTGAAAATTGCCGGAAGAAATAGCTCCACTGGTAATGGTAACACCACCGGCAGTAACACCAGGAGTGGCTGTTGCTAAAATGACATTGCCGCCACCGCCAGAACCACCAGTTGTGTTTATGCTATTGACACATAACGATGCATTTGCACCATAATTTGTAGCACCAGCCATGGCAATTACGCTGCCATTAGTGCCACTGCCACTGCCACCAGAGTTGATAATAAAGCCACCACTAGGACCCATAATGCCAGCATTGGGACCTGTGCCACCAAAGGCAATTAGATTTATATTGCCGCCATTGGTATTGCCGGAAGATGTTGCAGATGATAGGGTGAAAGTGCCGTTAACGTTGAAGTTAGTTTCTCCCCCAGTGGCAGAACCACCAGTTATATTGATGGCGCCGGAACTTACCGTGAATGCAGCTCCAGTAACTATTGTTATAGCACCACCATTGGTGGTGATATTTGAACCAATTATCAGATCGATATCTCCACCGCTGACTAAAGATACTGGTGCACCATTAGTCGTAAGAGCAGTGTTGACACTAATAGGACCGCCACCGGCAGCAATTGCCATAAAACCGCCGCCACCGGTTCCAAAAGTAGCACCACTTAATGTAATTGCACCGGCGGAGTCGACTATATTTAATATGGCATTGCTGCCTTCAGCGTTAGCTGTTAAAGTAACCGTGCCCGTGCTACTGCCGTTTTCAACATAAACTGGGGTTGATGAAGAGCCGATATTGCCACCAGTGCTGGTCAAACTTATAGTTGGTACATTTATATAACCAGAAGAATTGGTTATATTACCGCCGGTGCTAACTGTCAACGAAGTACTTGTAGAATAACCAAGAGTAAAGCTGCCGGTTGCCAGTGAAATTGCCGGGGTTGTAGTACCGCTGAAATTAACAACATTATTAGCACCCTGCGAAAGAGTTAAGGTACCAGCAGTAAGTGTGTAGGCTAAATTGCTGCCTTCATTGCTGGTAATAGAAGTAGATCCAGTGGTTGTCAAACTAAGCGCTGTACCTACGCTGATACTGGAGTTGATGGCTATGCCATCGCCTGTGCTGATGGTCAGAGAAGCCGGTGCCACTGTACCAGATTCTTCGGCTGTGAAAGTGCTACCGCCAAAACCAGTAATAGTAGTTGCCTGACCCAGAGTGCCTTGAGAAAGGGTTATAGCACTAGCTCCTCCACCCTGGGATAAGGTGAGAGTGGCGGCAGTAAGGGTGACTGCTCCAGAACTTGTAATGGTTGAGGCGGCTCCGCTGGCTGTCAGGTTTATAGTCCCTGTTGCGCCTGTACTGATGCTGCTACCTTGTATGCTTATATTGCCACCGGAAGTAAGAGAGAAGGTGCCGCCGCTGCCGCCAGCGGAAGTGCTGGTAAGGGTAATATTACCAGTAGTACCACTAGCATTTTGTATGTAAACCAATTTATTGGCTGTACTGGCAATGGCAGTGAGGGTAATAGCTCCAGAAGCACCGTTTTCAATGAGAATTGGGTGGGCTGCTGTACCAATGCTGTTGGCCGTGCTGGTTAAGCTCGTTGTGGCAGAATTTAGATAAAAGGTAGAGCTGGTTGTTATAGCGGCGGATGTGACGATTGTCAATGAAGTCAATGAAGATGCCATTGTTATGGCACTGCCAGCACCCATTGTTATGATATTATTGCCCGCAACTACAGCTGTACTACTGGCCTCTGAAAATAATACGGTGCCGGCAGCAATTGTTACTGGTGTTGATGCGCTAACTGTCGAGCCGGTGGACGTCAGGCTTAGTGTTCCTCCTGAGCCCATTGTTGGGGCGGCGCTCATTGTTACAGCGCCAGGTGTGCTGATTGTTACCGAACCAGTGCTGGCTGATAAGGCTGACAACGTCATGGCGAAGGCGCTGCTGGCGAGTGTGGCAGTGGTTGCAGTTACCGCTGCTGTTGCCGAGGTTTTTTGTTCAACTAAAGATATAGTGCCGGCCGTAATTACTGTAGCTGCCGAAGCAGTAATACCACCAGTGGTGCCTAATGCGGTTAGGCTTAATGTTCCGGAAGTACCCACACTAAGGTTGCTTGCCCCTGCTGTTATTGATATGGGTCCGCCGGTACTGATTGTTACTGAACCGGCATTACTTACGAATGGAGATAATGTTAGCGCAGTGCCGGTTGCATCCATTAAGACTGTAGTGGAAGTAATTGTTGTTGTGCCAACAAGAGCACTGCCTTCTGATAAAGTGATGTTGTTTGCAGTAAGTGTGTATGCTCCATTACCACTGACTGTTGAAGAAGTACCTGTGGCAGTTAGATTTATTGTTCCGGACGAACCAACATTGATGCTGCCTTGTATGGCAATATTGCCGGTATTATTGATCCAGAATGTACCGCTGCTGCCTGCAGTTGAAGTGTTAGTGAGAGTGAGATTGCCGGTAGTACCGCTGGCATTTTGTATATAGACATTTTGGCTGGCGGCGCTGGCATTAGCAGTTAGTGTAACGGCACCGGCGCTACCGTTTTCAATAAGGACAGGAGTGCCTGATGTACCAATGCTGCCGGCAGTGCTGGTTAAACTAAGAGTAGGAGCATTTAAATAGAAAGTAGAACTGGTAGTGATATTGCTGGCAGTGCTTAGTGTTAACGAAGTTGCCAGTCCTGATAGTGTCAAGTTATTAGTACTGCTGCCGCCCATTTCCACTATATTATTGCCAGCGATAGTGATAGCACCGCTGCCTTGCGATAGAGTCATAGTGCCGGCAGTTAAAGTAAATGGTGAGGCATTGCCAATGGTTGAGTTGGTTGATGTCAGGCTTAATGTTCCAGCAGCGCCGGTATTGATAGCAGCACCGATAGTAATGCCGCCGTAATAACTAATTAAGAAAGTATCACCGCTGGCAACAGTGGAAGAGGTAAGAGTGACGCCACCGGTATTGCCACTGTAGTTTTGAATCCACACATTACCTGAAGCGGCACTGGCAGTTAAAGCAACGTTGCCACTGCTGCCATTTTCAATATAGAGCGGGCTACCGGATGAAGCACCGATATTGCCATTAGTGGTGGTTAAAAGAATAGTTGGAGCATTAATGTAGCTACTACTATTAGCAGAAGTAATATTGCCAAAATGGCTAACAGAGAATGTGCCTGATGTGCCTGCTGACGATACGCCACTAAAAGCGATGTGACCACCGGTGGTGCTAAAATCTTGCAAATAAACATTTTGACTGGCAGCAGAGGCATTGGCTGTTATTGTTACTATGCCTGTAGTGGCGTTTTCTATATTGAAAGCATTACCAGCGCCAGAAGCACCAATACTGCCGGCCGTGCTGGTGACAGTTATAGTAGGAGCGTTTATATAGCTATTGGCATTGGCGTCAGTAATATTGCCCGAGAAACTAAGCGAGAATGTACCCGAGCTGCCTGCTGATGAGGCGCTGGTTAAGGTAAGAGCGCCGGTGCTGCCGCTAGCATTTGCCATATATACATTTTGGCTGGCAGCGTTAGCGTTAGCAGTGAGAGTAGCCGTGCCCGCGCTGCCATTTTCTAAAAGAATAGGATTGCCAGATGTACCAATACTGCCAGCGGTGCTAGTCAAGTTTGTGGTTGCCGAACTTAAATAATAAGTAGAACTAGTCGTTATGTTACTGTATGTACTTAAAACTAATGAATTGACATTAGATGCTGCTCCCAATAATACTAATGTGTTGGTGCTTCCACCCAACTGAATGGTGTTATTGCCGGTAAATACAACAGTAGCACTGCCTGCAGTTGTATCGCCTTCAGACAAGGTTATGTTTTGAGCATTAATAGTATAGTTTCCGGTAGGAGTGATATTACCAGTAGCCCCCAGAGCTGTCAGACTTAATGTGGCACTGGCACCCATACTGGGGGCAGCTGTTATTGATATGGGTCCACCGGTACTGATTGTTACTGAGCCAGTGCTGGAAGATAATGCTGATAGCGTTAAGGCGTTGGTGCTGCCATCCAGCAATAATGTTGTAGCGCTGAGAGAAGTTGTACCACTGACGGCATAGCCTTCCAATATGGTGGCTGTATTAGAAGTAAGTGTTTCTGTTGTAGATCCAGCAATAGTTGAAGTAGAACCAGTAGCATACAAGCCAATTGTTCCAGCCGCTCCAGCATTTATGGCGCCGCTTATGGTTATGCTGCCTGGGGTGTTAGCGTAGAAAGTGCTGCCACTACCAAGCGTGGAAGAAGAAAGAGTGAGAGTACCTGTACTAGTATCGTTTATATATATACTGGTGGTGGCACTAGTAGTAAGTGCTACGTTGCCCGAGGCACCGTTTTGAATATAAACGGGGCTGGATGCTGCTGTACCAATACTGCCGCTGCTGGTAGTTAAACTTATCGTTGGGGCGCTTATTAAACCACTGCTATTGGCAGAAGTGATATTGCCGGCGGCGCTGATGGAGAAAGTGCCTGAGCTACCTGCTGATGAAGTTCCCGATAAAGTGATAGGACTGGTACTACTGTTACCCATAGCGATATAAACATTTTGGCTGGCCGCGGCAGCGTTTGCAGTAAAGTTAATAGCGGTGGAGCTATTCTCAATGAGAATAGGGGCACCGGATGTACCAATGCTGCCTGTTGTGCTGGTTAAGTTCAGAGTGGTTGTTTTGGGTAGATAAAAGGTAGAACTGGTTGTTATACTGCCGGATGTGGATAGTGTTAAGGAATTGAGTGTTGCAGCTGATAGTGTTATTGCACTGCCGCCACCAATTGTAATTTGATTATTGGCACTAACTGAAATAGCACCCGAGCCTTCTGAAAATAATACGTTTTGAGCAGCTATCGATATTCCGGCTGATGCACTAACCGTTGATCCTGTAGATGTCAGGCTGAGCGTGCCTGTAGTCATAGTCGGGGCAGCACTCATTGTTATAGCGCCACCAGTTTGCACAGTTACCGAACCGGCGGCAGCCGATAATGCTGATATTGTTCTGGCGGTGCCGCCATTCATGGCAATTGTAGTAGCTGTGATTGCTGCTGAAGGGCTAGTAGTACCGGCCTCAGATAAAAGTACGTTGGTGGCAGATATTGTGCCGCCAAGAGTAATTAGTCCAGTAGTTCCTAGTGATGTGACGCTTAGAGTTCCTGATGTAGTCATAGCATCTACTGTTACCGGCCCACCTGTGCTGACTGTTAGTGAAGTGACTGAAGCTAAGGTAAATGCGTTGGCTGCTCCGCCCATGGTTACTGAGGTGGCAGAAGTGAGAGTGCTTGTGCCAGTGACAGCACTGCTTTCCGACAAAACGAGGGTGCCGGCAGTGAGCGTTTTTCCGGAAGCGCTAGGCGTAATTGTGTCGGTAGAAGCGCTACCGGTTGAGAAAAGTTTTAGGGTTCCAGCTGCATTCATGGTAACGCTACCGGTTACCGATATAGGGCCGCCGGTGCTTATTGACAGCAAACCACCTGAAACGGTATCTCCTGATAAAGTTAACGCACTGCTTCCTGCCATGGTCACTGATGTGGCAGAAGCAAGAGTGGTTGTGGCAGTAACACCGGTACCTTCTGACAAAGTTATACTTTTGGCAGTAAGTGTAAATCCTGTCGTACTGGGAGTGACTGTTGAAGTAGTGAGGCTGCCTGTTGAAGATAAGCTCAGGGTTCCGGTTGCAGCCAAAGTGACACTACCGGTGATTGATATGGGCCCACCGGTACTGATTGTAAGCGAACCATTGGCCCCGTTTTCTGAAGCTAGAGTTAAAGCATTGCTGCTTCCGCCTAGGGTTACTGAAGTGGCCGAAGCAAGGGTAGTTGTGCTCGAGACACCACTGCCTTCTAAAAAATTTATGTTGAGACCGGTAGCTGTTAACGAAGCGGCATTGGTAATTGTTGAGGTTGAGCCTGTAGCGCTGATATTTACTGTCCCAGTAGAACTGGCATTAATAGATCCCTGCAGACTTACGTTGCCGCCGGCAGTAATAGAAGCGGTGCCAGCTGTGCCAGTAGTAATTGCATAAAGAGTAGCTCCACCAGCTTGTGTAGTGCCAGCTGTAATGCTACCGGCAGTAATAGCGCCATTTAAAATTGTCATGCCGCCGGCCGATACAACCGGTGTAGCAACTGAAATGCTGACATTACCGGCGCTGCCTGAGCCACCGCTAGTATTAATTGGCCCAATAGTCATTGCTGTTCCTGAAGTTGCTCCAGCAATTACTGTAACCGCACCGTTAGCGCCAGTGCCACTGCCACCAGTGGTTATGGTAACGCCTGTTGGGGTGTAGACATTGCCAGCATTGGTACCTGAGCCGCTAAAAGCAACTAAAGTAACTGCACCACCAGCACTGCCTGAGTTGCTGCTTGAAGTATTAAATGAAGTGATTGCATTAGAGCCCCCACCAGTGCCAGTACCACCAGTTAAGTCAATGTATCCCCCAGCAGCGCTAGATCCTAGAATTGTGAGTGTGGAAGTTGTGTCCCCGCTGCCTGCCTGTCCACCTGTGGTAGTAAAATTAGCCCCGGCAATCATTGTTACTGCACCACCAGCTCCCGAGGAAGAACTGGTGTTGATTGATCCAACACCGCTAGCAGTAATAATATTAGTTTCAGCGACAATTGCTAAAGCTGCTCCAGAAAAGTTGAGATTGTCGGCAATAGTGACTGAGCCGGCAAGATTGTAATAAGTGGGGTCACCTGAAATATCCATCTTGCCAATGATTAGATTAGGTGTACTGGCACTAAAGTGAGCAGCACTGGCTGTAGTATTTACTTGACCAGTGACAATGCCCAAACTAGCATTACTTACTCCAGCCCCGGCATTTAAATTCAAGTCCTGCGACAACCAGTTGCCACCAGTCAAATTCAAGTTGGCGACACCACTGTATGACGCATCTCTTAAATTTATTGCGCCGTTGACCGCCTGAATTGTGCCACCAGTATTATTAACCACGATGTTTTGGGTGGTCGGGGCATTAAAAAGCACACTGCCACTGTTGCCAGTGGCAGTGATTAAGCCTATATTAGTAAAACTACCGGTGCCGGAAGTAAGGCTTACACTTGTGCCGCTGATTGTTGCCCTGTCTGCGGGTACAGGGGCCGCAAGGGCATATGAGTTATGCCATTCGGGCTTGCCGCTGCTATTTTCCAATCTGCCCCCACCTAGGGTAGCTCCCGCTGTAGGGGCGAGATTTATCCGCCCGTTCGAAGCGAAGTTGGATTGTTGAGTTGGACTGATGTTGGCTATTGTCCCTCCTGCAACAATGGACAATGCACCCGATGAATTGATACTGCCCTGATTAAGCACATTGCCCACAACATCTAAGTTAAGAGAGCTGGAAGAAAACAAATTGCTGGAGCTAGAACCTGGTAAGGGTGAATTGTAACCACCCGTTATAGAAGAAAGAATATCAGTAACATCCCCACTTCTGCCAACAGACAATGAACCCAAATCTATAGTAGAGCCTGTATTAGCAGCAGACTGCAAAACATCTAAAGTGCCAGAGACTTTTGTAGTTCCGGTAACATTCAAGGCGCTACTAGATGTATAGCCAACGAGATCGACAGTGACATTTTTCGACACTACCAATGATGACAGTGAACTGGTTTGTCCTTGCTCCAGTGTAAGCAAGCCACCGCCAGCCTTGCCAGTATTAGTAACAATAAGAGTTTGTTGTCCAGCGCCGCCAATCACTTGCTCGGCAGCAGCATATTGAGCAGCAGTAAGCATTTCACCTTTGGTGATTGTCATAGTGCGGCCGCCAATTATTGTATCGTTATTGCCAAGATGTCCACCAACCACAATAGTGGCATTGAAATCAGCAGCAATGACTCGGCTGCTAGAACTTAGATTCAAACCAAAGGCGTTGGAGATATTAGCGTCACCAAGCAGAGTGCCATTGGCGGCAGTACCAAGTGTTACCGGTTGATTACTTAAATTATTATTGAAAGAATGAGATATTCCGGTATGAAATGCGGTACCTTGTCCATTGCCAGTTGGAGCAAGATAACCAATAGCTGAATCATGCTCATGACCAGCATGAAATGACAAAAAGCCACTGCTGTTTGAAGGAGGTGGGCTGTATGAAAATATATGGTTCCAAAGATAATGTGGAGAATTTTGTTGGCTATTTGTCAAACCAGTAAGAGAAACATAAGGCTGATGACGCAAAGAGTGGTGATGGTTAAATGGGCCCCGAAAATTAAATGAGTGTGGAGGAGCATATTCATGATGAGCGTTAATAAAACGCATATAGTTAGCTGAACGGACATAATTAGAATTTATAGCAGCGCTATCATAATGGCTGTGTTGAGCGGCAGAAGTGTGTTGAACCGCAGAAGAAGGATTAGCAGTAGTAGGCGTTATTGTATTATTTTGATGATGGTTAAAAAACAAATTGTGATGGCTTGTTTGGCCGTTAGTAGTATTAGAATTGCCGCTAGAAGTTGAAGGGTTGCTGCTATTCTGCTCATGCTGAATCAAATGCTGCATGTGCTGCGCATGATTAATAGCACCTGCTGCATCATGATGATGCACTGGCATGGGAACAGGAGCAGGTCCAACACCGCCATGGGCCCAAGCAGATAAGGATAGGGTTTGTCCCCCTATCAACAAAAGACACATCAATACAGATATTAATCCTTTAATGGGCTTTTCTTCCTTAATCCGGCGACAGGTAGAAATCAATTTTCGCCACTAAGCCAACTCTTTCACTTAGTCAATTACTATATGCCCCGCCAAAATACATTCAGCTCAAATATTTCTAGCTACCGGCGCAACACCAACTCTCATATCTATCATCTCAGACATCTCTTGACAGCGATGGATTGTGAGACTAAGAAAAACCCAAAATTAATCTATATAAAATCAATCTATACAGAATCAATCTATACAAAACCAATATTTACTAGGCTTTCGCAGGCTTTGCACTTTAATTCTTATTTGTCTATCGCACTTTGTGGTGATTATGCAAACTGTTAAAACACAACATTACAAAAAATGAGTTAATCTCTGTTCGATTTCTTCGCGTTTAATCAATTCATTGTAATCAACCATACCTAATTCGTCTTTTGGCAATATCATTTTGATTGCTTCGCCTTCTCGTTTTTTATCGCGAAATAAATGATCTAATAATATTGGTACAGAAATTCCGGCCGACATTTTAGTAGGCAATCCAACAACTTCTAAAAGATTCAAGGCCCGATGACTATCTGATTCACTTAATTGCTTATGTGATACAGCCAAATGCAGTGCAAAGGCTATACCTATTGCTACCGCTTCACCGTGACTAAGAGCAAAATTGCTTGTACTTTCTAAAGCATGTGCCAAGGTATGCCCTAAGTTTAAACAACGACGTAACCCACTTTCTAAGGCATCTTGAGCTACTACAGCAAGCTTCATTTTCATAGAAGCAATAAGAATACCCGGCAATAATTCGTTATTCCAAGCGAGATCTGCAATCGAGTTTTCTAACACCTGCAGTAATGGTCGAGGACCCATGGAATATTCAGTTTCATTAGCAATGGTTTTTTCCAGCAAAGCATATTTAATAACTTCGGCTAAACCGGAAGTAAATTGAGTACGAGGCAAAGTAGCCAATGTGTCGGTATCCACAATGACAGCTTTTGCAAAATAATAATTACCAATAAGATTTTTACCACCGTGAAAATTAACAGCCGTCTTGCCCCCAATTGCCGCATCTACTTGTGCTAACAGCGTTGTGGGAATAGTAACCAGATTTATACCGCGCAAATAAGTTGAAGCAGCAAAACCGGCAATGTCTGTTACTGAACCACCACCAAAGCCAACTAGGGTATCCTTGCGCGAAAACTTCAATTGGTGCATAGCATTCCAGACTTTGATTAAGTAGTCGATTGACTTACAAGCCTCACCATCTGGAATCTCAAGTACATGCACTGATATACTTTTGGCATGCAATTCCGTTTTTAGATAATCTATTTCTTGAATAAACAAATTAGGGGGTTTAAGCAATAAAATCTTTTTACCCGCATCGATTTGCGCTAATAAATCTGGCAATTTAGCTAATGTCCCTTTGCCTACAACAACCCTGGTGCCAACATGTAAGACGGATTGCCAATTGAGATTTAGAGACTCACCATAATGAGTTTTATGCTTTAACATCTTGACCCAGCCTGCTGCAATAACCTTTATATTGATCAATTGAATTTTGCAGATCTACCAAATTATCACCACCAAATTTATCTAATAAAGCTCCCGTAAGGATAATACTAACCATAGCTTTGCATACAATCGCACAAGCTGATACAGCACACACGTCAGATCTTTCATAATGTGCAGTTTGTTCAGCAAATTCAGGAAATGAAAGCGAGGATAAACCAGAGCGCAGAGTTGGTAATGGCTTCATATAAGCTCTTACAATCAACCGTTCCCCGTTAGTCATTCCACCTTCTATCCCTCCGGCATAATTAGTCTGACGCCTAAACGGCAATGGTGAATTATGCTTAGTTGGATAAATGGCATCATGTACTAAGGAACCCACCTTTTTAGCACTATTAGTGCCATCTCCTATTTCTACAGCTTTAACTGCTTGCACACTCATTAAAGCCTGCGCTAATTTGCCGTCTAATTTTAAATCCCATTGTGTATAACTTCCCAAGCCAACTGGAAGCCCTTCTACGATAATTTCCACAACACCGCCTAACGTATCTCCCTCTTGCCAGGTTTTATTAATAAGCACTTTCATTTTTTCTGCAGCAGTATCATCTATGCAAAGTAAATCCGCGTTCTTAGCTTTGATGTCAATTTCTTCAATAGACATTTGAGCCGCATCCTGCAGGGCTTCTATGTCACCAATTTGCAAAACATGAGCGGTTGACTTAATACTACAATTACTTAATACTTGCTGACACAAAGCACCAGCAGCAACACGTGCAGCTGTTTCGCGAGCAGATGAACGCTCCAAAACATCTCGTATATCGCGCTGACGAAATTTAATTGTACCGGGGAGATCAGCATGTCCTGGTCTAAATCGTTTAATGGATTTATTTTCCATCTGTTCAATTACATTCTTGTCAGTAATGTCAACCTCAGAGGTTGACATTACATAAGTCCAATTTTCTGACTCCTTATTATTAACAAGTAAAGTAATTGGCGCACCACTTGTAATACCATGACGAATTCCGCTTAAAACAGTAGCCTCGTCACTTTCTAATTTCTGTCTGCTGCTGCGCCCATAACCCCCTTGTCGCCTAGCTAGCTCAGCATTAATAAGGGCAATATCAACATTTAGTCCAGCAGGAATCCCTTCTAGAAAAGCTAGAATTCCTCGACCATGAGATTCACCGCTAGTATAAAATCGCAACATGTAACGCAATTATTCCTTAATATAGACACTTGATAATAACAGCGTAAATAATCGGATTATAATACGCTAAATAAGGCTTAGTTTACCAATATTATCCTGCTAAAACCTTCGGTTTGCAAAATTGAACATAGAATTGAACATAGAACGTATAAATTTCAACCTAGCAAATTTAAAGTTACCAATAATTATTATCATTGGACCACCCGGAGCTGGCAAAACAGTAGTGGGACTGGGGTTGAGCCAGTGTCTAAATTGGGATTATTACGACACAGATGTTCTAATTGAACAAGCAACGTCTATGACAGTGAGCGAAATTTTTTCTAAACATAAAGAAATAGTTTTTCGCCAATTAGAAGGTGCTTTGGTGAACCAAATGACTAAAATGTGCCAAAAGCCTGCCGATAACACTAAATCAAGCGGCGGCACAATAATCTCTTGTGGCGGCGGCTTGCCTATACCGCCGCAAAATTTTGCCAACCTTTTAAAATTAGGTGATATTGTTTGCTTACAAGCCTCCGCTTCAGTGCTTATAGAAAGGGTAGGTCCAGTAAAACATAGACCTCTTCTTAACCTGAATATTGCAGACGAGGAAAATACACAAACTAATAGTACCGAGCAATTATTCCGATTAGAAAAACTTCTATCCGAACGCCAAGAAGTTTATGCCCAAGCCCCTTATCAGATTGATACAAGTAATAAAAGTATAGAAGCGGTAGTGGCAACAATTAGAATATTACTTAAACTGTAGGCATTATTCACATTGATATTTTCTGCTCAATTCGAAAATAAGCTTATAAATTTGAGTAATAGCTAAAGAGACGTCCGCATCACAATTTAAATTACCAATTTTTGCTAGAAGTTCTTGTTCTCTTTTCTCGTCAAGCACTGGTAGTTGAAAATTGTTCTTTATTCTGGACACCTCTTTTGATAAAGCAAAGCGCTTTTCTAATAGTGACCAGATTGACATATCTATTTTATCTATTTCTTGTCGTGCTCCGGCTAAATGAGAATTATTCGCTTCATTCATCGATTGGAAAGCCTCATCATATTTTCAGGATATCTTTCACCATGAACAGCATCCCGCGGAAAAACTTCTTCAATTCGTTCTAAATCAGCAGGCGTTAACTTTACATCTAAACTGCCTATATTCTCCTCTAAATATTTGCGCCGCTTTGTGCCAGGTATAGGGATTATATTATTACCTTGCGCCAATACCCAGGCTAAGGCTAATTGTCCAGGGGTACAAGATTTTTCTCGGGCAATTGAATGAACTAATTCTACTAGCTTTATATTCTTGGAAAAATTCTCGCCCTGAAAACGGGGGAACTGTCGCCTATGATCGTCAGGCGGTAGATCATCAATTTGTTTAATTTGTCCCGTCAAAAATCCTCTGCCTAGGGGAGAAAAAGGAATAAAAGCAATGCCCAGTTCGTTACAAGTATCAAGAATTTCATCTTCAGGGTCTCTGGTCCACAGAGAGTATTCACTTTGCAATGCTGCTATCGGATATATTAAATGAGCTTTGCGCAAAGTTTGGGCTTTTGTCTCAGATAATCCTATATAACGAATTTTACCCTGTTGAATCAAGTCAGACATGGCTCCCACTGTTTCTTCGATAGGCACTTTGGCATCTAGACGATGGTAATAATACAAATCAATGGTATCAACGTTTAGCCGCTTAAGGCTGGCTTCACAAGCGGACTGAACATATTCAGGACGACCATTTAATTCTCGCTTATCGGGCTCATCTGGTGATCGCACAAAGCCAAATTTAGTCGCCAAAAAAGCTTGTTCTCTTTTTCCTTGAATAGCACGCCCCACCAATTCTTCATTACTGTATGGACCATACACATCTGCTGTATCTAAAAAATTCAAACCAAGGTCTAAAGCTCTATGGATGGTCGCTATTGATTCATCATCATCTCTTTCACCATAGAATTCAGACATGCCCATGCAACCTAGCCCAAGGGCAGAAATAGCTGGACCAAATTTTCCCAAACGTCTCTTCTGCAATCCTGTCCCCATTTCTAATTATGTATAAGATTCTAAACGATAGGCATTCAAGGCGATATAATAGCTCAAATGATAGAATCTAGCAAAACAGTTGGTATCCAGGGCGGTCGTGGAAGCTTCAACGAACAGGCAGCGTTAAATAATCTAGCCAATCATGGCATACCCATTTATCAATTGCGCTACCTGCATACAACTGAAAATGTATTTAAATCCTTAGAAAGCCAGGAAATAGATTTCGGACAATTTGCCGTACGTAACTCCTTAGGTGGAGAAGTAGAAGAAAGCGTTGAAGCCATGTCTGGCCGTGATTTTTCTGTGGTGGGCACTTACCAGATAAAAATCGCTCATGCTTTAATGATTAGCCCTAAGGCCAAAATCACTGACATAGAAACAATAATCACGCACCCACAAGTTTTACGCCAATGTGAGCAAAATTTGAAAAAGTTTTATAGCAATATCAAATTAAATGTTTGCGAGGGAGAACTCATAGACCCAGCTAAAGTGGCAGAACTACTAAGCGAGGAGAAGCTGCCCAAGAGTGTAGCCACTGTTAGCAATAAATTTCTCGCTCAAATTCATAATCTCAAAGTGGTAGCAGAAGATTTGCAAGACTCCGATGATAACTATACAACTTTCCTACTTGTTAAGCCTATAGGAGCATAGTCGTTTTCATTGACAATGGCTCGACTAATGCCATTCCCTACTTATGCCAGTCAAACATTGTCTTTACAAGTTATGTTTATTCCAAATAAATAAAAACTAGACATCTGTAATAATAGCAAAAGCCCTAAAAGGAGAAATAAGCTGAATAGAATTTTGACTATACATGGGCCTAATTTAAACCTGTTCGGCAAACGCCAACCAGAAGTTTATGGCAGCATCTCATTCGATGAAATAAATAATAGACTTAAAGAATTAGCGAAAGAAATAAGAATAGATCTTGATATCTATCAATCTAATCACGAGGGATTTTTAATAGACAAAATTCAAGAAGCTGCAGACAGTTATGATGGAATACTTATTAATCCCGGTGCTTACGGACATACCTCTATTGCCTTAAGAGATGCTATAAGCGATTTTGGCAAGTCTGTGATTGAAGTACATATGTCTAACATCTATCAGCGCGAAGAATTTCGCCATATTTCATATATTACGGCTGTTTGTGCCGAGACAATAGTTGGACTGGGGGTAGAAAGCTACTTACTCGGGCTAAGAGCATTGGCACAACTGATCAATAAGGCCGAGATGGCAGATAAAACCAAAGAAATTTAACTAAAGCTAGACGCGTCTAGTCTAACCACTATAATTATTTGAAAAATTACGTCTCAGACAATCACATTATTGAAACAGTAAAACCAACATGGAAAGGAAGAATACTAAATGGTCAACAAGTCGATAATCACAAACAAAGCAGACTTTCTCTTCTTGTCTTTTATAGCTTTATTTAGTCAATCTATTTTCATGTCTTCGGCACAAACTGTATCTAATTCCGCACAATCTCAAGTGTCTGGATTTAATCATAAAAAACAAGTTTCTACGATGATGCTAGGAGTACAGCGTTTAACAAATCCGGTATCCTTGCCAGATTTACCCCAGCCTGATGGAGCGACAAAATTTTTTACCGGCGACAAAACGTCGGCTTTGCATAATAGAACTCTCTACCATTTGATATTTTTTGCCGAACAAGATCCACAAACAGTACTAAAATTCTATAAGGACGCCCTTGTTGCCAGGCAATGGAGCATATCAAAGGATAGTCCCGATTCACTTGTGGCTGAACATAAGAATGGACATAAATGCACAATTGCTGTTAATGAGGCTGAACCACCAGATGGTAAATCAAGATTAACTATTACCTATTGGCAGTTCGACAGACTGCAATCAAGTCATTTTAGATAATAGTCGGTGAATTTTATCCTTCTCTGACTTTATTGAACCGATTAATATACGCTTTTCAATATAGTATTTGTGCTATTGCCAGACTCAGTAACCGAACCTTTCCCTGCATCATAAATAAAATACCTTAAGTGATTTACAGGTCCAGCATAATTGTTATCTGTGAAACTAGCAGTGTAATTACTGCTATCGACTTCAATAACAGCAGGGTGCTGAATTCCCATACTGGCAGGACTACCAGTCCATACATTTGATAACGCATTGTTTATATTAGAGTTATTCTTTATAGGGCCGGAGTTTTTGGAGCCTATGTTTAGGAATCCACTACCCTCAAGCACAGATAATGCTGCCCCAGATACATTACTTACCGTATTGCCTGTAAAAGACACATTTTTGCAGACTTGAACAGCACAAGCATCTATAGGATGGCCTGCCTCAGAAGGTATATTAGCAAAAGTATTGTTAGTGATCTGAACTGGACCAGACAAATCCTCGAGTTCTAGCTCGTTGTTAAACCTGTTTCCGTTTACTTTTGTGTTTCCTGGGCAAGCCAGAATTAACACAGGGCCAGATATATTATTGCCATTGAATATACTTGATGTACAAAATTCGAAAATGCACTCATCAACCAAAATATTATTATTGACGAGCTGGAAACCTTTACCACCTATTACATAAACAAAACTTCCATTTTTTATTTTGTTGCCACTAACTATTAGTGGTGTATTTAAACCATAATTGGAGACTTGCAGTAGCGCTAATAAACCGCTGCTAATTGAATTATTCAATAAATAGCCACCGGAATTTTCTAGCATCATGCCACGGCCATTAACGTGGGAAGCTACATTACAATTTGACACCGTACCGGTGGCATTCTTCAGCAATATAGCATCAGCTGTTGTGTTGCTAATGTTGAGTCCAGACATAGTATAATTTTTTGCATTTACTGCTGCTGCACCTGCCACTGCTAACGCATCAGACATGCTTGATAGATTCAATACTGGATGCTCCTGCTGGATGGACATATTCTTTAGCGATGAGCCATTGCTCAGTAATACTACATAATTACTGGTAGTACCGATCAAGACTGAACTGATTCCAGCACCAGCGAAAGTCACATTGGCTGGGACATTTAATTGGGCAGAATGATTGAAAATACCCGCCGTTAGCTTCACCGTACCACCTGAACCTACGGTATTTAGGGCATTCTGGATTGCAGACTGCATATCTCCGCCAGTAGGGCTTAATGTAAGAGTTCTGGGTTGAATCTGAGCTTGGGCTATTACGATATTACTAAACAATAAAGCTACCGCAGGAACCAAAATGCCTATTAAAATGTATCGACCAATACAAAAATCTTTATTCATCACAATAACTCCTATAGTAAGAGGGCTTCACCTCCAAGCATTCCCATGACAACCCAACAATAAACTGATTGATTAGACTAAATGATCATCTTATATCAGCAATGGCTATATTTAATTTGAAAATTTATACAATTTACTGTAGTGTTACCCTCGCCATAATTATGCTTAGTTTTTCAATTAGAAAAATAAATTGTATCCATCAAACCTAACGGATTCGAATAAATATATACAGGTAATGATCTTGAAATCGAGAGATCACTGTTAGCGCTACTGTAATAATTGTATCGAGAAAGTCCCTTGATGATATCCTGAAAGGTATCTTGCGGCAGAAATATAGCACTTAGCGGACAATTGCATAAACCTGTGTCTAGGATTAATCGCACTATAGCACCGCCTATAGGAGCACTGTTTTTTAACGCTGCAGAAGATGGTATCACTCTAATTGCTCCCTGGTAACTATTTGGTATGTCTAGATCATGCAAGCGGCGACAACCAACAGCATGACCTTTATAAAACCACAATTCTTCGTATTTTATGAATTTTCCGGAAATATCACCAAATCGAGGATTGATATGATAACTAACAATCAACTTTTTGAGTGGATTCAATTTGCATCCTGCATAATTTAAATAATCTCCTTCACTAACTTTAATATCAATAACCCAATCATAGCGATAATCCATTTCAATAAGGTCGTTAATGTCAAAATTAAGATCGGTTCTATTCTGGTCTTGTGACATGCATTCTAAAGGAGATAGATTTATTACAAAAATTACAAGAAGAATCAAAATAATCTTTTTACTCGTCCATATAGAATTTTTTGCTAATCGGATCGCGTCCATAATTTTCCCAAAGAGTTTTTGCCTTTATTATGCAATTAAAGGGTTTGGTTAATCCCACTATTTCCATTCCTAAACAATTAAGCATAATAAGAGGACTGAGCTCAATATGAGAGTCCATCTCAAGTTCATATTTGCAAGGAGACTTTTTACCATCAGGTAACCACTCAGGTGGTATTGGTTTGGCTTCAGCAGCAGTAAAAACGTCATAAGGAGACTTAGTCATCGATATGATTAATTTGGGTTCAACTGATTTCAGCTTTACACCACCCAGCTGAACCAGCTGTGTACCTAGCGTTGAATCGGTATTTAAAAGATCAACTGCCCGGCTAAAAGTTTTGCATTGGGCTAAACGTCTTACTTGCGAATTGATAATTTCCTGAGTAAGAATCCAATGTAACGGCAAAACGCTTAGGTCAAGTAGTGGAACTATAATCACTAGAATTAGTAAGACGAAAGCAGCAGAAAACTCGGCTATTTGATAGCCATATGGCTTGCGTAGCAACGACATTCGCTTATACAACATGCTCATGCACTGATAACTTGTACAATATAAATGTGCCCGGTTAATAGGTCAAATATCATGTTAATTTTCAACTTTGGCTAATCAAGATTAAATATGCAATAAAGCGTGCAGTCTTGTCAACTACTAATATGTGTCCATTTTGTCCTGCTTCTCCTACGCGTCATATTTAGCGATTACGACTTTTGCTATTTAAAAATCTTGCTTACAGCGCAAGAAAACTTGAATTTGAAAGAAGCATGCTGGCGACAAACTAACAATTAATTAAATGATATGCCCTGGAAAGAAAGACACTATATATAATACCATACCAATAATATCGTATTGGACAGTGGCACTAAATGCAATACCAAGCCATTTTATACGAGTTTTCGCCTCTTAGCTGCTTACTCAAACCTGGTGAAGAATTCAAGGATTCATTACGCTCATCGGGTGGTAGCAAATAACTATTTAAGGTATAGTCTTTTGGCCACGCATTACTAGTAGATTAAAAGGAAGCTCATAGTAATCTTGCTCGCTGAGTTAATTTAGTTATAAATTTGGGTAAATGGAAATATTCTCGTATTTGCGGAAGTGCAAAAAATAGCTGAATAATTAGGTCATCATACAATCAAATGGCTGATAACAAACCAACAACTGTCCGTATAAACAAAGGCAATATGTTACTTTTGGCTAGTCTAGCTATAGGATTGGTTGTTTTTGTGATTATTATTGGCCTGGGTTTTTATATAATACTCTCAGAACAAAAGCGAGCGCAAACACAGTGTGATGATATTGCCATAGATTTAGCTAAATCCTTAAATGCGCAAAATCGAATTGGCCAAATGAATGACACTGTAGAACATACGCGAGAATTGATTTATTTGTCCCGACAGAGTCTAAGTATAGCTAATAATTCCATGCCAGTCTATGCGAATTTGGCCGATTTATTGGTGAACGAATCCGTTGAAGCTTCTTCTATGGTCGAAAAAGAAAGACTTAATCAAATTGATCTTGCTGTGAGCAATTGCCGCGAAACCGTTAAAAAATTACGCCATGCTAGAACTGAAGCTGGCAATTGGCTGATGCCTTGGTTTATCGAAAATCAGTTGTATATCAATAATGTACAACTTGTTGCAAGCAATAACCTGTCCAATATCACAAGCCCTGCAGTAATAAAAGATTTATACAAATTCGATTTGGAGAAAAACTATATTGAAAAAAACAGTAAACTTTATTACGGTAATATTAATGCCAAGCTTCCTCCTCCAGACTTAAAGTTGAATTTTTATTTCTCCACATTGCCTGCCTGCATTGAAAATACTATAAGTCCAGTGCGCTTAGCCAATCAAGATGATTTTGTAGCAACCGCGCTGATATTTGACGATAAGGACGAAAAGAAGTGCAATAAGCCTGAACAATTACCCGAAGGTGTGCGAGTATTAGGCAATATGATTATTCGAACCGATAATAAAGAGGGCAGGTTTAATATATCAGCTAGTTCTACAGCTACTGCACAAGGATCTACTACCAAAATCCCATAAACAACTTTACATAGTTTTCGCCATCCATGCAGTTAATCTGTTTCATTTTGTCTTACCATCTTGAGGTTATTAAAGTGACACCAAAACGGCAATCCAAAAATGGAACCTCAATTATTGAATTATGTTTTGCACTTTTGTTAGCCATCCCAGTTTTTCTCACAGTTTTTGATTTTGCAATGTTTGCTATTGGCTCACAGTTTAATGATAAAGCTTGCAGGGAAGCAGCCCGCTTAGCTGCAAGCGGCGATCCTAACTCAGCTGCCGCAAGGGCAAGTTCTGTTATTTTAGAAGCAAACGATAGAAAAATGGGTATTATTGCTGACTTGCGTTTGATTTCTGTAGAGAACACAGCTAGTGCCGCTGATATAAAGTCAGCTCAGCTAAATGGTGGGTCGTTTAATGGCACCGTTACAGTAACAACCGCCGTGACTGTAAAATCAATCCTGGTACATTGGTTTTCTCCTGGCCAATATGATTTGACTTTTCAATGCAAACAAAGCTTTCCATATACTTATGTTTTTCCTGACTCAATACAAAATAAAGAGTAAACAAAAAGTCTATTCAATCAGCTCTTGAATTATCAAATTTTTTCCCAGATCTTTGATTAATCTAGTGTTGCAAAGCCTACGCTGCAAGAAATATAATCCCTATTTGATGCCAGAGGCAATTATCTCTTGATTATTCAATTTCCTTCCGGTCAAATTTCTAAGCTAGGTATCGTCGGAGCAGGCGCTATGGGCTCCTCTATCGCCGTAGCAATAAGCAAACTGGGACTGCCAATCAAATTAATTGACAAGCAGCCAGCTGCTTTAGAGAAAGGGCTGCAACGAATCGATAACATGTTTGCAGCGCTGGAACGCAAATCAGAAGGAAGAAAAGACTTAAATTCAACCTCAGCGGCCTCTTTAGATACCAAACACAGACGTTTGCTTATTCAATCAACTGATAAATTCGAAGATTTTTGCAATCTCGATTTAGTAATTGAAGCAGTAAATGAAGACATAGAAGTAAAAAAATCAATCTTTCAAATATTGGATCGAATCTGTCATAAAAAAACGATTTTTGCTTCCAATACTTCTAGCTTTTCTATTACCCAGCTTGCTTCGTTCACAAATAGATCAAATCAAGTGCTAGGCATGCACTTTTTTAACCCTGCTCACATAATGTCTTTGGTAGAAATCATACCGGGATTAAATACCACACCAGAAATTATTGCAACAGCCATTGATTTCGTCAAAAGTCTGGACAAATTACCGGTCAAAGTAGAAGAATGTGCATCGTTTCTAGTTAATCGCTTGCTAGGGCGATACATAAACGAAGCAATTTGGATTTTGCAATCGGGTCTTGCTGATGTAAAAACAATAGATGATTCCGCTTGCCAAATGCTTATGCCTATAGGCCCACTACAATTGCGCGACATGAACGGCCTGGATATTGGTCTGTCGGTTGCGCGTTTCAATTATGAAGAATACGGTGAACGATTCAGACCTGCACCGCTACTTGAAATAATGGTTGAAAGAGAACTATTAGGCAAAAAAACCGGTGCGGGTTTTTATACTTATGTAGAAGGGGAGCGCAAACCCCAAAACATTAATCCTCAATTACAAGAACTAATTTCTTTGGCTGAAAATGAAAAAGTCGCAAGTCGGGTTAATCTGCCGCCTTTTGACCCCATGCAATTATTTTTACCAATGATCAATGAAGCATTTTTACTGTTACAAGAAAAGATAGTTTCTCCTCAAGACATTGATCCAGCTTTAAAAGCAGGACTGGGGATGAAAATAGGCCTGCTTGAATATGCCTTTGATTATGGTTTAAAGAATTGCCTAAGCAAAATCGAAATTTTAAACAAAGCGTATGGTGAGCGCTTCAGACCTGCACCACTTCTCAAAAGATATGTTTGGGCTAATAAAACATCAGCGGTGATATGAAAATTAAAAAATTTTGTACCATGCTGATTGAAGCACCCTTACAGTTTGCTGGAGTAATTTGCCCAATCGTTGCATTCGGATGTCTGCTGCTCAATTGCTTGATATGATTACAATTGTCAATAATTCTTGTTGATCCTGCCAAATTACGCACAAAATTGCCAAAAGAACAAAAAAAGCCCAAAATGTAGGCATACTTCACAGAAATTGCACATTAATGCGGAAAATTTATAATAGCGGTCCAAATATGCTATACGGTCTTAGTCTTAAATGAAAACAAAGAATAACCTTAGGAAGCGGTCCCAAGCCTTAGCACAAGTCTTTTTATTGTCGTGCGCACATGCTTGCATTCCTGCCGGTTGGGCTGCCTCCAAATCCGATCTGGACTATACTGACTTGGATCAATTAGCTCGACTAGAAACTACCATTTATGGCTCCCCTCACAAGAGTCTGCCAAACGAAAAGCGGGTTGATTCGCTAGAAAAAATACTTTTCGGCAAAACCCACAGCGGGGCCTTGCATTCTCGCATTTTTGCCATTGCTTCTACCCTAACTGGTAAAGCCGAAAACTCTTTATCACCCCCCTTAGCGCCCACTTTAGACCGAGGGGATACACTAAAAGGCGCCGCCCCACGAGTGGCAACAGAAGGCAATGAGCAATCGGAAGAGAATGAAAGTCTACCGCCTAGCGACGCTAAGCGTGACAGAATAAATAATTCATTGCAACAAGCAATGCAATTATATGGGCAAGGACAAACAAGCCAAGCAGAAGCACTCTTTAAGAATGTTCTTTCTTTAGATAGTAAAAACGCCGATGCTAATTACAATTTAGGTGCCATAGCCGAAAGTAGAGCTGATTGGCAAAGTGCCTTGAATTATTATCAAATAGCACTTAAAAGTAATCCTAACGATGAAGAAATCAAAAATGCTATAGAAAGTATGAAATCAAAAATTTCTGCTGCTAATGTTCCAAAACAGACAGCAAGCAAACAAGCAAAATTATCCAGCAAACAGATTGAGACATTAAAGGCAAAAGTTGATCAAGCTGCAACCGACTATGCAAAGGGCAATTATGATTCTGCCATCTCTAATCTCAAAGCAGTTGTGGCTCAGGCTCCAGATCAAGCAGATATTTATTATGCTCTTGGCCAAGCTTACAGGGCTAAGAATGAAAACAGCGATGCCAACAATGCCTTCAATCAAGCTGTTAAACTTGCTCCAGATAATAAACAATACTCAGATGCTCTAGCGGAGTTAGACAATAGCGAAGGACAAAAACAAAATTCTGTGGCCAATCGCGGCGTTGATACATTTTCTAACAATAATCCAGATCTAAGCAAAAAACAGGGCAAAAATAAGCACGGACAAGACAATCTTGCTAATCAAAATAGCAATGATTGGACACCAGACACACCAGGAGAAATTACTCCTTTTTCTGACCAAGGTAATAACGAATTAGGTTGGCAACCGGCCGACGCTGCAAATGGTTATAGCAGTAGTTACTATACACCTGGAATGAGTTCAGCTTATATGCCTGGTTATACTTATAGTAATTACATACCTTATAGCATGACAACAATGATGGAAAGAGCTGCTATTGGCGGTTTAGCAGGAGCCGCCCTAGGCTCTATGTTAAGTGCACCTGGTTACCGCAGCAGTGGAGCTTTCTACGGTGGGATGATGGGCGGAATGAGGGGTTTTATGGGTGGCAGGCATCGCTAAACTATGAAAGTAAAAAATATGACCTTTTCAATACATTTAAAAACTCAATTGATTTTGCTTTTATGCTCAACCTTTTGTTTGAATTTCTCCTCAGCAGCAATAGCCGACGGCGAAGTTTTAAAAGGTTCTGTACAAGAAGATGATGATGCTAATACACGTTTGCCTAGACCATTAAACAAAGATGGCAATCCTCAGTCAGATTCCTTAAGACTAAGCAGACCAACAAGTGCCCCTTTAACTGGATTGATTGACACCAATAAATTTTCTAATCCGTTAAGCGGTAACGTTAATAGTGGCAACCTTGACAGTCAGACAGCTAGTCTTGGTTTAGTACAGCCTGATAAATTCCAAGACTTATCTGCAAATAAATTTGATTTAGGAGCAGATCGTGGCTCGCGCGAATTAATGATTGGCTGGGAACGTTGGTATAAGCAATTATCCGGTGCCATTTATGGTCGTTGGAGCCGAGTTGCAGATATTTCAGGTCATGCTATCGTGCGAGTAACAGTAACAAATGAACGCGTCCTTAATGCAATTCTGGTTAAATCAAGTGGCAGTAGTGCTTTCGATAGTGGCTTAGTTGATGCGATTCTCAGCTTGAATGGCAATCCCGGTCTAACTTTTCCTACCGGGTCTCAAAGAAAATCTGTTTCTTTGGAATCTGATTATATTGCCGGAACTAATATTGAGCCAGGCTATAACTGGATCCGCAATGACTATGAAAAAGTTCAAGAGTCGTATTAAAATATCAAAGAGCTATTAACTTTAATGCAGCCTGAATATGACTTATACCGAATAACCGTTATTGCTGTCATGCACCGTTAGCAATACCAAACAACTCTAATTAAAATCAACAACGACCCATTCTCAAATCCCAACCGATTTGAAGGCATTCTCAAGATCTTTGCTCGTCCAATCAACGATATCATCAAGCTTCTTAAATATAGCCTGCCAAACTCTGTTTACTTTATTGAGCAAATCTGAATTATCCGACAATTCCTTCGCAATAAAAAGATTCTTGCTCAACATATCTTTTTTGAAATGACGAGCAGCAGAAGAGGAAAAGAGCATGCAGGAATTGTCATCGCTTAGATAGTAATTAAAATAACGACTTGGTTCTTGAGCTAGCTTGCTTATATTAATAAGTCTTGCTTGAGAAAAAAATTTTACCAGAGAAATTCCTAGTTTATTTTCAAACCAAGCTACGCCATCATTTGTTAGGTTAAACAATTTAGATAAATTTTCATTATTAACAACAGGCACTAAGACCAACCTATCACCTTCACCAGTTGATATTACATTTGATACCATAGAATTGAACATTTTATAAACACATTGTCTCTCGTCAAACACTTTTTTCTCTGACAAACTCAGATTTCTATCTAGAACTTGTCTTTCTATATGATCAATAACCTCAATATTTTGCATAGCATTCATAATTTTATTATCAATATCTATTTGGATGCTGCACAGCTTTCCTGTTAATCGTTCTTGTAATTTTATATACTCTTCTAAAATTACCGAAAGATCATCAGCAGATCGTTTTGTCAATTGAGGTTTGAGTAAAGTTAAAGAACAATCAAGTAACTCGTTCTTTATTGCAAAAGCTAAATTACCAAGCTTACTTATTTCTTCTTTTAAATTTCTATTGAATGGGATTATAGGTATTTTTTTTATATCACCGACTTGTATATTTATAGTTTGATTAATACTCTTAGCTAAGAGCCCTATTATGCTTGAATTCAAATAAGCAAGTAAAAAATCTTCTTCTTCGGGCAAAGTAAAAATGGCCGAACTAGCAACATCAAAAATGGCTCCTGCTGGTAGACGACGTACAGCAAGGCCAGATTTATTTATAAAAGAAAAACACAATCCTGGGCGAAAATAAAACTCTTCATTTTTTACTACCCATGCCGTTTTACCTTTTAGATAAGGATATGCTTCAACAACAGCATTTTTTATTTCTTTACCATTCTTCCCCCATTTCACCACAAATGGATTACTACTAGCATAACGCTCTCTTCCTGCCCCTTTGACATATGGTACCCAGGTTTTTCCTATTAAATCTTCATCCACATCAAAATGGTAACGGACAAACTTTCCATTATCTGTAGTCGCGAGACCCTGTCTTATGTCAGCTATATCACCTAGCTTTGGCAATTTATTTATTTTCTTATAAAAATTTGGTGACAATTGCGACAACAAATTATTAGGTATGCCGTATGCAAAATTAGACTGATCAATAAAATTAACAGATTCATAATTCGATCCGTTATAGTTATTCGTGCTGAAAGGACAATTCAAAGCACTCTCTAATTTTATAGACTTATCTTTTTCAGTGCTCAAATCCACAAAGCAAGTTTTTAATCTTGCTCTTTCCTGGCTTAGAATGTCGCTTCCATTAACAAGCAGTAAAATACTGTCAATTTTTTCACCACTGGCTAATGGAAAGACTCCCGGGCCACAATGAATAGCTGCCTGCAGATAAAAATTATTGAGTAAATATTCACGCAACGCCTTATAGCTCGGAATTGACATGACAGAAGACTGGGTAATAATTCCTAACTTACCATCGGGCTTGAGCATTGTCAGGCAACGTTCAAGAAAAGCTGCTGAAAGATCGGCACTGCTATTTGGGTATTGTTCTTTAAGCATTGCTTTAATCTCACGACTCAAACATCTTCTACCAATATATGGTGGATTGGTTAATAGCACTGAATATTGATTTTTCAAAAAATGCTTCTGTGATAAACGATTATCGATACTGCCCAAAAAATTGCTTTCGTCCAGTCTTTCACTTATATCGGCTGCCCTAATCCAGGCCAAATTATTCAATCTATCAGGCATTGATTTAATCGACTTGCTAACTACTAAATACTTACTTAATAGACCAAGTCCAGCCACCCAAAGAGCTTTTTCGTCGATGTCAGCCCCAAATATATTTTTACTAAGTATAAGTTTTGCTGCCATCTGCCTTTCATAACCACGATAGCAGTACAGCTCAATTAGTAAATCGAAAGCAGAAAATAAAAATTGTCCCGCTCCACAAGCCGGATCTAGCAAAGAAAAATCTTTTAGCTCAAGATTATTTTTTTTATCAATATGATTTTGTCCGGGTACTAAACAACGTGAATATCTATTGGAAATTTTTTCGCTTTCGGTGCCCGATAAAACGGCATTAGCAGCTAAAAAATCAACCACCCAACTAGGTGTATATAGCTGAGTGAAAGCAATTAACTCTTCTTTGGTAATCTTTTTATTTGCTCGCTGCAAAGCAGCTAACGCCTTTTTCTTTCTGTCACTAGCACTAAATATTTGATAGGCAAATCCCAAATTAGCCATATCCTCAAAAAAGATATCATTACTTTGTTTAATATAAAACTGCCTCGCTCGATGCCACGATACCTTGTTTGGTACCACCATTACATCGCTAAGGTTCGCAGGCAGAAATTCGGCTAAAAATTCTAAAAGCTCGCTACCCAAGAGAAGCATTTCATTGTCGGCAAATTCTTCGAATCTTTTATTTACAGATGCAGCAGTCTTAAATAATTTAGACAAACCCCTTTTATTGTCAATAAAAGACAAAGCGAAATAAAGCAAAAGCGCTGATAAATCTTCAGCACCTATGCCGTGTGCAGGTTGAATATAGCATTTAAAAAATTTACTTCTAAAAGCGCGCAGATTTACTGCCGGTACAAGCAGTTCTCTATTAAGAGGATTGGATTCATTGGCGACAATATTTAGCATTTAAAAAGTCTTCAAATCATAATTATGATTTTAGACTTTCGTTTTAGCAAGGTCAAAAGTAATGGAATGCTGCTTAAGTCTATCCATAGCTTCTTGCATACGTTCTTTTGGCAGACATAAAGATAAACGGACAAAACCTTCACCGCCTGGTCCATAGGCCGGTCCTGGTGTCAAAACTACGCCCGTTTTTTCTAACACGAAATAACTAAATTCCCAAGAATTAAAACTTCGGGGAATAGGTATCCACAGATAGAAAGTACCCTTACTAGATTTAATTTGCCAGCCTAATTCATTCAAAGCATTTATAACAATATCTCGACGTTCAACATATAACTTATTGCAAGTATCTATATGATGCAAAGGTCCTTTCAAGGCCGCAATAGCGGCTATTTGTATAGCTTTAAATATATCGGTATCCACATTTGACTTAAGCATACCTAATGTCTTAATTGCTTCCCTATTGCCCACAGCAAAGCCGACACGCCAACCTGTCATGTTGAAAGTTTTAGACAATGTATGCAATTCCAAAGTAACCTCTTTCGCTCCTGGAATTTCCAAGGCCGATGGCGCTTTATATCCATCAAAAGTCATATCTGGGTAAGCTAGATCATGACAAAAAAGCAAATTGTGTTTCTTGGCAAAATAAACAACCTTCTCGAAAAAGCCTAAATCAGCTACTGCCGCTGTTGGATTATGGGGATAATTCAACATTAGCAGTTTTGATTTATCTAGAACCGCCTGCGGTATAGATTCCAAGTCTGGCAAAAAATTATTTTCTGGCTTAAGTGCAAGAAAGTAAGGAGTTGCTCCTGCCAGTATTGTTGAGGTGTTATATACAGGATAGGCTAAGTCAGGAATTAAGCTATAATCACCTGGATCAACAAAAGCCAATATTGTGTGATGTAGCCCTTCTTTACCGCCAATTAAAGATAACGCCTCTGAACTTGGATCTATTTTTACTCGATAGCGTTTATCCATCCATTCCGCCATCGCTTGCTTATATTCTTTAGTACCACCATAAGGAGGATAGTGATGATTAGCAGGATCTAGGACTGCTTGTCTCATCGCCTCTACAATGTGAGGGGGAGTCGGTTGGTCAGGGTCGCCGCGCCCAAGGTTAATAACATCCATTCCCTTAGCACTGACAGCTTGAATTTTCTTATCTAATTCGACAAAAACATAAGGGGGAATGTTCTTGATTCTTTGAGCGGTTTCCATGACTACGTATTTCCTTGCATCTGTCTTGTTTCAAACGACAAACAGACTATTACATGCATCAACAATCACATTACCATGTTTTTATTCACAACCAACACAGTTTGAGATGTTTTGATGCTTTAGTTAATGATTGTCAAATTACCAAAGTAGCTCAAAAATAAATTGAAAAACTCTCCCACCGCTTTAGATTTAAAATCACCATTATTGCCAGTAATGCTAATAAGCATTATGGCAGCAATAATCTTTTTTGCTCGCCTAGGCAATTTCTCCCTATTCAATCCTGATGAGGGCTTGTATGCAGAACCGGCTAGGGAGATGTTAGAAACAGGACAATATATTACGACCACGCTTAATTATGTCGTACGCTTTACTAAGCCTCCGTTGGTTATCTGGGCCATGGCTGCCGCGTACAAAATGTTTGGTATCAATGAATTTGCCGCCCGTATTTTCTGCGCAATCAGCGGTTTTATTTTAACTATTGTCACCTATCTTTTTGCCAATAAATATTTAGGTAGCCGTGTGGCAATTTTTGCTGCTTGCATACTTTTAACTTCTCCATTATTTGTGGGCGTTGGTCGCATGGCTATAACCGATATGCCTTTGTCATTGTTTATGGCTGGCAGTCTATTTTCTTTCTTTCATGCTTGGAAACAGAAGCGCAAATTATGGCTGTATTTAGGCTATATCCTTACCGCTTTTGCAGTAATGACTAAAGGTCCAGTTGGGCTATTACTGCCGATTGTTATTTTAACTAGTTTTCTCTATCTATGCAGCGCAACCAAAGATACCATCAAATTTTTTAGTCTACCGATAGGAGCTCTCATTGTGGCTCTAATTGCTTTACCTTGGTTTGTAATTGAAATTACTATCACCAACGGCGCTTACTTCAATGAATTCATTATGCGGGAAAATTTTGCTCGTTTTACATCTGTGGTTGACTCTCACAAAGGTCCGTGGTTTTATCACATAGCAGTAGTTTTTGGAGGACTCTTTCCTTGGTCTATATTACTGCCGCAATCTATAATTAGAGTAGTAAAAAATATTTACTCCGATAGCGATAGCTGGCAAAGCAAGATCAAATCTGTTTTTTCGCTATTACGGTCGGGATCTATAATTCGGGTGACAAAAAATATTTACTCCGATAGCGATAACGGGAAAACCAAGATCAAATCTATTTTTTCATTAGTGAACTGGGGGAACAGTTGTCAGAATTTAAAAGGTGCAAACGAAGTATTATTGTTTGCTTTGATTTCAGCAATAGTGATTATTTTCTTTTTCAGCCTTAGCGTATCAAAATTATTACCCTACACTTTGCCAGCTTTTCCAGCCTTAGCCATCATCATTAGCTATCAATGGGACATATTCATACAAAGCAAACAAAGAAAAAGCATACTCATTTACTGCCTAACCATGTCGCTTGTCTATTTAGGGGCTGCTTGTCTTGCCCCTATCGCACTTAAATTCTTAAGGGATGCCCCACCTGAATTAATTGCCCTCATTTTTCAATATGCTTGTCTAATGACAGCTATCACGCTATTTTGCACATTACTAGCAACATACAAACATTTACTGTTAAGCTCGGCTATATTATTTAGCACAATAGTGATCAGTACAGCAGTATTTCTTCCTCAATTCTTATCTGTAGTCTGTCAATTCTGGGAAGAAGAAATACCGCAATATGCTAGATCCATCAGCATGTCTAAAAATCCGCTTATTGTCTATAGATTGAGAAAACCGGGCATTCCGTTCTATCTTGGTCGAAGAGTAATCCAGTCAAATGACAAAGACGATCTGTCCAAAACAACAAAAACTTTAGGCTCGTGCTATTTAATTACTAGCCGCAAATATTTGTCTGAAGCCGAGCTTATTGGTTATAAAGTCATTACAAAAAAGGATAATTTCGCCTTGCTTGGCTTCACCCAATAAAAATAAATGTTCCAAACGCTTCTGTCTATTGCACCTTTCTCGCGCTCATGTGTATTATGAACGGGCCAACTAGCTAATAATTCCAATACTAGTTTTAATATGCAAAAACTATTGTGCAACAACTTATTAGCTAATCTAAAACAGGAGTGATTATGTTATCGATATTTTCCAGGCAATTTGAAAATGGCATTTCACCTAAATGCAAAACTTTATTGGTTTCTCTTGCCTTGACCTCACTAGCCCTTACTAGCTGCTCGAATATCATTCTCAAACCCAAAGATCCAGAACTCATTAATTTAGAGACTTTTGCTAAAAGTGTCACCACCCATTTATTTGAATTAAATCCAGCTACTTATCCTGATTTTCAAAAATCGCTCGAAAAAGAGATTGCTCCAAATGTACTTTCTCAACTAAAAAAACAAGGCATCTGTGCCAATTCTAAAGAGCAAATCCAACAAAACATAAAAGCCATGGATGTTAGTCGCAAGCGTTGTTTAATCCGCATTGAGTCAACAGGTTTTCCTAGCCAAGCCACCGCTCAAGGATTAATTCCTATAGAAGTACAGGGAACTTGTGTAAAGTCATTAAATGACCTAAGCACAGCCTCCAAGTTTGACGTACTTTATCTTGTTGGAAGACAATTAGGAACAAAAAGCTTCCATCCTATGATTGCTTCTGTCGAAATTAAGAAAATTTGATTAAATCGATAAATTGCGTAGATTTACCACTTTCCTTAACCCTAAGAGCTCATTATAATCTTGTTAATAATTTTCTTAGGATTATAAATTCCATCGAGTAATTTTGACGAGATGAAAGGAAGCCAGCAATGAATACCAATCAGTTGGACAGAACTAAAGGATCGAATTTATCAGTCACTGCCAAAGGGCAAAAGAATACTTGCAGCACTAATAATTCCAATAGCAATTCTGGAGAGAACAAGCCTCCAGAATGCAAAAACAGTTCTTATGGCGAATCACATGAATGTTCAGCTAGAGTTTGCAGCACAACCTGGAAGCCTATTCCACATATTGCCTAATTACTTTCTATCTCAAGAATATAACTTACCCTCACTAAATCCATTAATCTTCAGTTGTAAAATAGAAGCGCAAATGTTTTTATGTGGCAAGACGTTATAGAATGATTTTAGGCATCCAAATGCCAGTCACGATAGATAACTTAAACTGCCCCAAAAATGATAAAAAATAGACGATTTAAATACTTGCTTTTATCTTTGCTATTTATAGCAACTGCTTTGCCATCCTTAGCAGTGGGCGACAATACCGGCTCTACCGGTTCAATAACTATTACCAGACATGCAAACAATGCAGCTAAGGCCTTCGCGGCTCGAGACTATAAAAAAGCAAAAGAAGAATATCGCATAGCCATAGGACTAAGCCCTGATAATCTCGAGTTTTATTATGGGCTTTATGATGTATGCGTCCACTCAGGCGAATGGGACCAAGTGGTTTTTGCTTTAGAGAAAATCTTTGAAATCGATGAAAGCAAGAAGCGTTCTTTATTAGCTCAATACGGGGAGGCTTTGTTTCACTTAAATCAGTACGACAGGGCCATCCCAGTGCTAAAGCAGGCATTAAAAGAAGCGGATATACCGGCACCAAAAATCTCATTAGTTGTCCCGGCTCCGATGCCAGAACCAGTTGAGGATAAGCCGGCCAGCGGAACTGGTGGTGCAGCTGGTTTAGTGCCCAATAAGATGCTCCCTTCAGACTCAGGCAATCTAGCTAGCACCGGTCCAATACCTCATCATGACATTCTTTTGGCCAAAGATACTGGCACTTTTAAATTGAGCTTCCTAAATGCCTCCCATTCAGAGTGCATCTTAACAGCAGAATATCTTGATTATGAACGCAATCCCGATATCCAATTTTTCAATCCGCCAATTGCTAGATATCACATCAGTAAAATTTTAAAAGGCCCACCTTTAAATAAAGACCTGCCTATACGTTATGAGTTCTACGACAGACAATCTAGCGCCGGTATGCCTCCCGGTTGGAAATTCAGCATAGATAAAATGCCAGAAAAAGGAAGTAATTGGATTCTATTTATCCGCAATGCTGTCCCGAGAGATGGTGCTTTTGATACTTACGAAGGCTCTTATGGAAGACAGCCTGCCACACAAGAAAATCTAAATGAGATTTATGCATTATTAGAAAATTCGGCTAATAGATAATCGTAATAAGAGCGGAGATAATCATTGGTGTTCTCAAACAAATTAATCAAATTATTCGTATTAATGCTAATTTGCTTGTCTTTAGAAAATAAGGCATTAGCTGTGGATCCGGAAGTCTTAGCTAAAAAGGCACTCTGCCACACTTGCTTAGCCAAAATCTATGTTGCTCAAGGACAAGATCCTGAGGCTATAAAAGAATATCAAGAACTACTGAAATTGATCCCAAATGATGCTGCCACACACTTTGATTTTGGCAATGTGCTTGCTCGCAATAACAAACCAGATCTAGCCACAGCCCAATTTAAATTCGCTGCTAAACTAAAACCTACCATCCCGGAATATCAAGTTGGTCTAGGTAATGGCCTTATGTATGTCAAAGATTTTGAGGGTGCAGTACAAGCCTATACAAAAGCCTGTATGCTGGGCGGCAAATACCAAAAACAATTACAAACCGCTCAACAATATCAAGCACAGCAAAAATTGTTGGATCAATATAAGGAAAAAGTCAAAAAACAACAAGAGAATACTGAATAGGACTCCTGCTCTATTGAGCAGTTTGTTTTCGCGGGTTAGGCCATTTAAGTTCGCTCAGTGCCTCATCAAAACTAACTCTACTGCGACTGCAGTAATTAAGAAGAATTACAGACTGCTCTAATTTCATTAAGCCATCATCGTGCAGAGCGCAACAAATTTTAGCTGCTGCAAAAGTTTGTGCATCCAATTTCTGTGCTGCTTGTAAAATTGCTATTATATCGCCACCATGCTTTTTAATCACAGCTTCTGCAAGCTGGATATCTTCTTTAGATACTAGTCCTGCTTGTGTGAGCAAGTCAAAAACAGCTGAGTTTTCACTTTGCGCGCTCTCACTCACAACCGAAGCAGCAGGGACAGAAGTATTAATATAATTGTGTATATTTTGGCCTTTGTTATGCTGATGCTTCAAAACTTCTGCTGCTTTTTCCCAACTGATTTTTCCTGCTTGTATTAATTCTTGTATTTTTAAAGCAGCAGCCATGGATGACTCTGCGATCAATTCTGCTTTTACTAGTAAATCAACCAATGAAATGTCATTTTGTTTATTAAACAAGGCATTATCAACAGGTAGACTGGCTAAAGCCCCGTTAATAGGCAAGCTTGTTACCTCCATATTTTGCATAGGCATGTTTTGCATGGAAGCATTTTGCATAGCTGGATTTGCCACATTCGGTTGACCATAATAATTGGCTCCGGCAGGGACATATTGCCAAGCATTAGTCGGGATTCCTGGTTGGGGAGGAAACCCTGGATTGGCAGGGTTAACATTTGATGGATACACAGGAGCTGGTGCATTAGATGGCATGGAGGTATTAGGGGGGGCATTATAGGCTGGCATGGGGAAAGGCATGCCTGGATTACCCGGCATGCCCATACCTGGCGGAAACATATAACCAGGAGGAAAACCAGGATTTTGATTCATATTAGGTGGGAAACTATTATTTGTTGCCACATTTGCTTGCACAATTTCAGCTACAGCATTCGCTTGTGCAGCACCGGAAGCCTTTGCAGCCCCTTCGCTCTCTTGGACAGCTTGAGGAGCTGTTGGCTTAGGCGAGGGTTTACCCCAATCTAGCTTTTCAGGTTGCGCTTTCAAAATCTCAGCCAAATTTTTTGTAGTTGGGTCCACCCCACCACAAGTCATGACGAGTACGTCATAACACATATCAACGTTTGCCAGGGTAAACGGTTCCTCCCATAAGCGTTGTGACTTACCATCTTTTTCGTCATAAAGTGTCCAAAAGGGTGCTTTCTGATTGGAATCCCATTGCATATCTAGCACAAAACGCTGTCCAGGTGCTTTTGTCTTCCAAGACAGTTCAATTTGGCTGCCTTTAGAAGATTCAGCCATTGCCAATAATTCTTTAAAACCGGCAAGTGAACGAATTCCTGACTCTTCAGGAAGCTTTATCCTATTCCCTTGCTGTTGCTGTTCAACAGGCTCTTCCGGAGGTTTTCTAAGCATTTCCGACCACAGTAGAACTAATTCCTAACTCTGACATAAAGTTATTAAGCCATCTTTTAATGACTTACCCAAACATTGTACCTACAAACGATTAATCTCTTTATTTTTATTTTTTGAATTGTGGCCTATACCCTTGCCAAACTGATACATATTTTTGGTCAAGAGAATCGTTATTCAAGGCTTGCTTGGTCGGTTGATAGACAAGCGAACTTTCAAACATAAAAGCTAATGTTTGCTCTAATTTTTCTGGCTTAAGTTCTTCATTAATATACTTTTCATAGGTTTTTAGATCAGCACCATGGGGGGCAAAGCTATTATGCAAAGTCAGTCCACCTGGTAAAAACCCCTCTGGACGGGACTCATATTTGCCAAAAATAAGACCCATCAATTCATTCATACAATTACGATGAAAATAAGGGGGCCTAAAAGTGTGTTCGGCTACAGACCAACGCGGCGGGAATAGAGCAAAATCGACATTAGTTAGACCACTAATTTCCGACGGTGAAGTTAATACTGTAAAAATGGAGGGATCCACATGATCAAAGTTGACTGTATTGACTGCTTGAAATAAAGATAAATCATATTTATAAGGAACATAATTACCTTTCCAGGCAACAATATCTAAAGGAGAGTAATCAAGCAAAGTTGTCCACAATTGATCTTGAAATTTGACAATTAATTCTATTTGCCCCTGATAATTTTCATACTTTGCTCGAGGACAGAGAAAATGCTCTGGATAAGCGAGTCCATTAGAACCAATTGGACCAAGCTCCGGCAAACGTAAATAGCGGCCAAAGTTTTCTAATAAATAACCGCGGATTTCCTTATCAATCAACTCAATTTTAAATTTAATACCAGAAGGAATTAGACAAATTTCTCCTGGTTTTAGTTCTATTTCCCCTATTTCAGTGAATATCTTGAATGCACCCAATTCTGGTACAAACACAAGTTCGGCATCATTATCCGAAAAAATTGTATCTACCATGGAAGTATTGGCTCTATAGATGTGTAATGCTGAACCTCGCACACTATCAGCATTCCCATTGCCACATATTGTATAAAGCCCATCTACAAAATCCGTTTTTGATGAGGGCATTATTAAAGGCAACCATCTAAGTTGATTAGGGCTAGCAGTTTTTTCGAAGGGCCGCCCTAATAAAGTGGCATGACTTTTTGGTCTAAATATATAATCCCCTATCGAAGGATGAATCTTGTAAAGCCAAATATGCCTATTTTCGGCTCGGGCAGTCATGAAGGAAGTACCGCTCAACTGCTCAGCATACAAACCATGCTTGACTTTCTGCGGACTATTTTGATCTTTAGGCAAAACACCAGGCTCAGTTTCACTAACAAAATGATTGCCGAAACCGCTCATATACTCATCTTTTGTCTTCCCAGCGGGCAAGCTAGTCATTTTTGTTTCCTCAATGCCTTTCACAATGGCAAAAGTTCTTGTGCCCTCTGGGCTGCTTTTACAACCGCTTTAATCAAAGTTACTCTCAATTTGCCTTCTTCTAATTCCATCAAGCCATCTATGGTACAGCCAGCAGGAGTGGTAACCGAGTCTTTCAATAAAGCCGGATGTTCCCCTGTTTCAAGAATCATTTTTGCTGTACCTAGCATAGTCTGAGCGGCTAAAAGTGTTGCGGTCTCACGCGATATACCTAGCTTGACCCCTGCTTCGGCTAAAGACTCAATGACTACATAGAGATAGGCCGGCCCACTGGCAGACAAAGCGGTTAAAGCATTAAAAAGTTTCTCGTCCAAAAACACTACTTCACCAACACTTTTAAATATTTCCTGAGCGACTTGCTTATGATTGTCACTGGCATAAGCACCCGCCGCTAAACCGGTCATCCCAGCTCCTGTTGACACACAAGTATTAGGCATTGCTCTAATTATGGGTATTTGCGAAGATAAGTATTTTTCTAAATAAGCAAGAGACACCGCTGCAGCAACCGATATCACTAGCTGATTCTTATTTAGGGCCGGCGAGATAGTCTCGAGCAGCTTTGCCATATTTTGCGGTTTGACCGCCAAAATAACAATATCAGCATCTTTAGCAGCAGCGAGGTTATCAGTTGCGATTTTAACAACTGAATCAGCTTTAGCGTTTAATTTTGCCTCAGCTTTTTTAATTCCTTCGGTACTTCCGACCGTACCCCTAATCTGGCTAGGCTTAATCGTTCCGGACTTAAGCAAACCTGAGATAATTGCAGTACCTAAAGTACCAACCCCTAAAACAGCTATATTTTTTGCAGAAAGCATTTAACCTCAAATAATAAACACGTGTTTTGCTCAATTTATAGCAAGGATCTTAGCTTAGATTATGGTAACTTTATGGAATAACTAGATCAACTAGATATCATGAAGATAAGCAGTCATGTTTCGCCCCAAAAAACACCTAAAGCTAGATTTACTAAAATCAACGCCTAGTATAAACGATCTTCAACAGACGTTAGAGCATGCACGCAAATTGCGCGGTTGCACAATTGAATTACCCTGGGATTTAGAGAAAGCACACGCCTCATTTGCTTTAGCTGTGCGTATGGAAATGGGCTCTGACGAGGCGTTTTGGACTTTATATACAGGCGACGGCAATAAATCGCATGTTCTCTGGAGTGCTCCATTCAGCGATATTTCCTTACTAAACGAAGTGATTTCCCTTTCTTTGGCAGAAATAACTGGCGTGGACGAAGACGCAATATTATATAAGAACTCAGTCGAAGCCTCGCTGGCTTCGCAGAAGAAAGAGCAGACTGAAAAACCTGCCCCTCCAGAAACTAAAGAGATATTCGCAGATACTGCATCCAAACAAGAAAGTCCTCCTTCTAATCAGCAATTAGGTCAGCAAAATTCTAATTATGTTAATCCAAACAACAGCCAGGTACAAATGCCTGCTCAAAATTTTTACCCCAATATTCACCCAGGCATGACAGGGGGGTTTCCTGCCTTACCACCACCAAACGTTCAAGCACCATCGCCATACGTCTATTATTATCCTGGCTATCCCTACCCTATACCTATGCCATATCCTCCGGGTATGCCTATGCAGCAACCAATGGCTAATTCAGTACCTCTGCAACAAGGAATGCCTGTCGTTGATCCTAATACATCATCGTCTCGCCTGCCAGCACCGGATGCAGAATTATTACGCAAAAAAACGAACTATATGATTGGACAGTTTCTGGTTGACTCTGGTTTGATAAAAGAACCAACTTTAAGAACAGCTCTTAAATTACAAGAAATGATTGTAGGTAATGTAATAAGTGCAGAACAAGCCTATGAAGCCATCAATAAAATTCATAATAAAGGCGGCAATTTAGATATGGCTCAGTTAATTAAAGACTCTCCTACTTCGGGTAATACTGCAAACGCGCCGAAACAAAATTATACTTTACTAGGAGACTTATTAGTAAAAGCACAAATTATAAATCATTCTTTATTAGAAGCAGTGCTAAAAATGCAAGAAATAGTTCGAGCGGGCGCAATCAGTAAAGATGAAGCCTGTCAAGCCATAATCAAAGAATTAGCGAGAATGGCTCCTAAAAAACAGACTGGTGCAAAAGTCGAATTAGAAAAAGAGTTAAGAGTAATGGAGCTTTTAGTGAGATGTTCTCTTATCTCAGTACATGACAAGGAAACAGCTTTTGCTGTGCAAAAAAAACATGGTGGTCAACCCGGTCAAATCTTGGTTTCTGCTGGCAAACTTCACTTAAAAACTTATCTGGCTGCAATAGAAGGCGACACAATGCTGCGCCAAAACAAAATAAAATTAGAACAAGTAATTATTGCTCTAAATTATTGCGCACGTACTCGCATGAATTTAAGCGACGCGATCAAAGAATTAGGTTTTCTTACCGACCGATGAAATCTTCGCTAAGTGAAAGTGCGAAAAACAAACTTGTATTGCTTGGTGTTGGTCAAGTAGCCTCGCATGTAGCTTATTTGGCCGATGGATATGATTTAATCGGTACTACACGCAACAAAAACAAAGTCCAATCTTTACATACAGACGGTATCACATCATTTCTTATCGAGAATAAACTTACTGTCCAACAGCAAAATGAGCTAGCTAAGATTCTAACTAACGCTTGTGTGCTTGTTTCTTTTCCACCTGATGAATATAGCGATAAAATTTTTTCTTCACTCTGCTCACAAAGCAAGAGGATCATTTACATTTCATCAACTTCCGTCTATGGTGATTATCATGGCATAGTAGATGAAACAACCAAAGCTGACTGGCAAAATACACGCAGTAAGTTGCGTCTAGAAGCAGAGAAACATTGGCTCGACAAAGGAGCAATTGTTCTTAGAGCACCTGGACTTTATGGTTCTAAGTCGGGGCTTCATCTTCGTTTAAGCAATGGCTCTTATCGTTTGCCACCAAAAAATGACAACTATATTTCACGCATTCATTTGCAGGACCTAGCTAGAATCATATTAGCTGCTTTTGCCAAACCATTACCTGCAAATTCAACTTATTTAGTCGGAGATTTAAAACCAGCAACTCAACTAGAAATTGTACAGTGGCTATGCAATAACATGAACCGTCCATTGCCCGAGCAAGCGGAACCGGACAATATACCAACAAGTTTAACTGCCAATCGCCGTGTCAATTCAAAAAAAATCCTTGATGAACTGAACATAGAATTGCAATTTCCTACTTACAAAGAAGGATACACTGATTGTCTTAAAAAGGCAGCACTCCTCAATTCTTCCCATCACGGGTAATCAAACCAATTATCAATAAAATCACAGCTGCTATGCCAGCAGAAAACCAATTACTAATACTCAAAACTTTGGGTAAGAAATGAGCCATCAATAGTAATGATACCGTGGGCAATACCCAAAAACAAAAAAGACGCATAGGAATAAGGAATAGCAATGCCAATCCAAATGTAGATAGAGTCCATATAGTTGATAAGAAAGCAGCTACTACTTCTACCAAAGCGAGCAATATTGAAAAAAATATTCCCAGCCCGCAAGCTATAAGGAAATCACCATGAAATTGCACCCCTCGGAGCACAGGCAATACATACATTATGGCCAAGGCACTGAGCAAAATTCTGATAATGAATTTTATCATTTTCTCCATGTGCCCTAGCTTCATAATGTCTCAGGGCGTGTAAAATTACCAACGGCGGTGGCAATGGCGGTGGTGATGACAGTGTCGTCCCCAGCCTCCATAATTAGATCCACCAAATAATGGATAAGCTTCCGCAGCTGTGCTGCTGAGAAACCCTAAAAGTACCAATAGGACTATTGCTTTCTTAGCGTTCATTTTAAAACCCTCCGCTAACCTTGTATTCTTTTATATAACACTCAGATGTGGGGGAATTGTGTATTCAAGCCGTTCTTTACAACTCAATATTTAGGTTCATTGCCAGCTTTCCATTTTATATTGCAACCAGCACTAGTCTTTTGATTTTCGTTCACTGACTGATTATTTAAAACCGCTTCTATAGCTGCTCGCAAATCTTTGCCATTAACCGGCTGATTATTACCTGGTCTACTATCATCAAGCTGACCTCGATAAACTAAATTATGCTTTCCATCAAAAAGGAAAAAATCTGGTGTGCAAGCTGCTTGATAACCTTTTGCTACGTTTTGATTCTCATCATATAAAAACGGAAAAGTAAATTTAAGTGACTGAGCCATACGCTTTAAATTATGCGGCGCGTCATCTGGATAATTTTCGGCATCATTGGCACTAATAGCAACAATATCTAACTTATCTAAATAATCACGCCCCAATTTAGCCAATTCATTTTGTATATGTTTCACATAAGGACAATGTTGACAAATAAACATCACCAAGAGTCCCTTTGAATTTTTAAACTCATCCAGACTAATTGTTTTGCCAGTAACTACATCTGGCAAAGAAAAAACCGGAGCTTGCGTACCCAAAGGCAACATTGTAGAAGTAGTTAAAGCCATTTTTCACCTCTAGTAGTAAGTCTATCTATTATTTACTAGCATTTGCCTTCACTCCCTGTCCTTTAGCGTACATGGAGCTTCCAGCAACAACGCGTTCTCTTCCAGGCAAAGCAGCGTCGACAAGCATGGTTTCTTCAGGTTTACAGTCTTCGCTACCGGTATAGAAACCCCAGTGCGTAATTCCTATACGCTTTTTCTTTTGACCAATATCAGGCAAAAAGTGGTCGGGAAAGGCTATGACAAGCAAAACTGCTAAACCGATAATAATGCTAATAATAATACTCATATGGTTAAAACCGAGTATGGTAGGGACTTACCTGGATAAGTATAAAAAGGATAGAATATCCTATCACTACTGTCCATGGGCAATACACTATATTCCGATTAAAAAAGGGAAACACGCAATTGCATTTCCCTTCTTATATATTATGAGTCTTAAGAGAGTTATTAGCTCTTCATAACTTGAATAAGATCAGTATATAAACCAGCAAGCTGGGCAGCTACTGGACCTGTATGGACATCTTCTTGCGAATACTTGGCAAACTCTTCTGCTTTACTCTCAAAAAGATTGAGTAATCGCTTTTGAAATTCTTGAATATGCTCGTTCATTTGATTATTTCTTTCTAGAAGTGAAGGCAAGGCAGAGGCTGCCTACCTTTGGGGGAATATTAAATTTTAAAAGAGAAGTTGATTAATTCTGTCTCAAAATGTTGGCAAGTTCAACTAGCAAAAGCCAAAAAGATATAAAAAATGGAAGATTTAATCTAGAAAAAAGGCAAAACGACTAATCATTTGGACCAGCGAGCAGAAAAAGACTCTCTAACAAATTCTGCTATCAATTCATTGATTATTTAAAATAAGCTTCGAGCGCGGCTTTCCATTTGTTGCCAAGAGTAAAATTCTTGCAAAAGTATATACAACATTCAAACACTAAAGCCAAGTAACAGGGCTTACAACTTAAGGATTAAGCCCGTTTCTAAGCGGGTATTTATTGGTTAAAGGCGTCTGCAGAGTGCATTTTCACGGAGCAAACTAGATGGCCGAAGTTGGCCTGACACAATTACAGATGATGCTTGTCCGACAAGGGGGCTTTGGCACCCTGCCGCTAAGCATATTGCCGCCTACCAGCTTCCTCTCATTCATAAGAACGGTTGAACAGGTTTGTCTTGATGAAAAACTGTCGCCGATCATAGTATATTGGGCAAAACATAATGCCTCTCTTTTATTACCCGAAGGACCGCGCCTAAAACAATTAGCAACTGAATGCCAATGTGTTTCAGTATTTTCTGACGGCAATCAGGAAGCCCCAGATGAATGGTGCATTTTCATTGAAAGTAATAAATTGAGCTTGGTTCTGCATGGTCAAGCCACGCCGGAGCCCATCGATGGAAACAGATACCAATGTGCTGGCTCCATGGACACAGAATTGGTCAAACAATCTTTCAACCAACTTTTGCCTAAATTTCAGCTCGATGACCCAAGTGAAAGTAACCGCTTAGAGGAAGCAAGGACAGGAATTACCTACGGTGATAGTTCTGTTGCCCTTACGCAACGCCTTAGATCTAAGTGGCCAATTATCAAAGCGCCGACAATGCAAAGCGTTTTCATTCCGCCACAAATCTTGCAAGCAAAGCAACTTGTAGCACCCAAACTAACAGCTAACCAAACAAAAGTTCAGCATATATCCACTATCAGCCAAACTAATCAAATTATTTCAGCAAAACAAAAGACATTAAGTCCGTCAACTCAGGATTTTAGTCCGTTAAGGTCTACTGCCGAGCATACCAAAGTAGTTACTGGCGAGGCAGCGCATTCAATAAAAAATCAAACCGCAACAGATGAAACTATTATCCAAAAACCAATAATCCATCAGTTACCTCAACAGGCAATTACAGCTGCATCGATTATTACAGAAATAATTGGTCGCTTACGACACTCTCACAATTTGAATGCAATATTACAATTTGCTATCGAAAAATTGACACAGGCCATAAAGGCAGATAGAGGATTAATCTGGCAGGTAGTTGGTGACCAGTTAATGGTCACGCACGAATATGCAGCCAATGGACACTTGGAATTTATAAGCAACCGATTGCGGCAAGATGAGTCTAATGCGCTTGTACTTGAGTTTGTAAATCACTTCCCTGATGAATCAGCAGCAGGAGTGATTAGTATTAATGACACTGTCTCAGATGTCAATTTGCACAAAATATCGCCTACCCTTTCTTCCTTAATCGAATTGGGCGGGGTTAAAGCAAGACTTATGGTCCAACTTCGTTCACGCGGAGTTTTCTTCGGTTTCCTCGAATTACAACAAGCAAACGCCACGCGCAGCTGGAGTAATGACGAAGCCATTATGATTCAAGCTGTTGCAGAAATGCTTTCTGTTGTTGTTCAACAGTCTTATGACCAAACAAAAATCGAAGTTGACGCCAAAGAAATGAAGCTCATCAATGACATTGCCAGCCTTTTCCGAGCATCGCGAGGACAGAGCAATGAGCAGTCTTTAGTAAAATCAGTGCTTTTAGTCGCAGAACATATGAATTTCGTTCGCGCTCAATTATATTTGTATAATGCGGAATCAAATGAACTAATTCCTCAGATCAGTAATGGAGAGAATCTCAATGTTCCTCTTTCGGATAACGACAACCCATTCGTTTCTGTTTTCAAATCAGGTCCGGGGAAAGTTATCAATATGGAGGAATCTCGTAAGTCCGATCCTTATTTTAAGCACGACACAGCTTTAATCCTTCCTTTAATTTCAGAAGGCGAGCGTCTAGGTGTTATAGGTTTGTGGCAAAGACAGAGTAAACAAACGCAGTTCAAAGCCCAAGACCGCGAATTAGGATTGACTATTGCTGGTCACCTTTCAAATGTTATTCGAGCTGAAACAGCTGTAATGCAAATTAAAGCTGACCAGGCTCGCGCCGATTTGATCAATCGAGTTTCTAGCGAAATTCGTCAATCTTTAAAAGAAGTAGACCAAATTATGGCCACTTTAGTTACTTCGCTTAAGGAGCATTTTGGTTTAAGTCGCTGTCTGGTTTCACTTTATGATCACACAACTAACCAATTCACGAAATTTAAATCAAATCCGACTTTAAATTTGCCAAATCAAGACAATACCTTGGAAAAATTAAGCCCTGAGTATCTTGAGCTACAACTTTTTATTTTTCATTTAGAAGCACTCAAAAAAGGCAATACTGTCTTTCTTGAGCAACACAATTTAGATCACCTTATTAAAGATCAAAACTTAGAAGGCATAAAAGGAGCGACTTTGGTCCCGCTTTTTTACGGTGGTGAATTCAAGGCTGCTCTTTGTTTATTGCATCACACACAAATCCATTCTTTGCCCAAAAATGACATGCACATGGTAGACGACTTAGCAAACCGAGTAGCAGCTGTAATTGCCCATGCCGAATTATTCAGTCAGGTAGAACGTCAAGCCATAACCGATCCTATGACCGGTCTATTCAACCGTCGCTATTTTCAAGATCAATTAACAAAAGAAATTGACCGTTATCAGCGTTTCGGCCACCCATTCTCATTTATCATTGCTGACTTAGATTTCCTCAAGAAAATAAATGACAATTATGGTCATAGCAGTGGGGATGCGGCCATTAAGCACATTGCCAATGTCATGAAATATAGTGTTCGGGATGTAGATACAGTTGGACGTTTCGGTGGAGAAGAATTCGTTGTTCTGCTACCCGAAACAGAATTGCGCCAAGCACGCTTAGTAGCCGATAGAATTTGCTTTGCTATTGCCGAAAATCCTGTAAAAGATATAGGAACAATAACTGCCTCGCTGGGATTGGCTACTTTCCCCAATGATGCTATGGACAGCAATAAATTATTTGAATTGGCAGACCATGCTCTCTTTTTAGCTAAAGACAGAGGACGAAATCAGGTATGTTCAGTTTCGGAAGACTTAATTCCCAGCCTAAGCGCAGAAGAATTGCCGTTAATTCCCACCACACCTATTCGTCAACAATCCAAACAAAACATTCCTGCACAAACAATATCAACAATGATGACTCTTTCTGGTTCGATATCGCTGCCCGGTTCGATGCCAGTGCCTAACCCCGATCTAAGTCCCACTCAAAATAATGGCGCCTTAGATTTAAGCTTAATTGCTCAACGTGGTTTATTAGGATTATTATCCTTAATTATTAAGACCATTGAAGAATTGGACACCTATGAACCAGTACGGACACAAAGGGTTTACAATTACACCCGCCAATTGGCCCGTAACCTAGAATTACCAGAAGATCGCACTGAAGTAATTGCCTTAGCCGCAGTTTATAGCAATTTAGGTAAATTAATGCTGCCCAAAGAAATATTGAGCAAAAAGGGTCCATTAACTCCTCAGGAAATGGAAATAGTTAAAAGTTATCCTTCTGCTGGTGCTCGTCTTCTAGAAACAGCTAAACTTATTTCTCATTTAGCACCAATAATCGGGTCTTATCAAGAGAATTGGGACGGTACAGGTTACCCTCACGGAATAAGGGGAAAAGATATTCCACTTGAATCAAGAATAATTTCTTTAGTCGATGATTTTGTTGCTATGACTAGCAATCGTCCCTATAGACCAGCAATAAAACAAGAGGAAGCAATAAAATTAATTCAAGAAAAGTCGGGCAAAGATTATGATCCAGAATTAGTAAAAATATTCCTTGCCCTAATCGATAAACCAATTAGTGTGGCCCAGGTCTAATTTTATACATGCCACCATATACAGTAGCATGTATAATTATCAGTTAATTTCATAAGTCTAGAACATTAATATTCTCGATTTCAATAAGCAGAGACCATGAATGGATGAGCTTGAGCTCAATTTATCATTATTAGTTTCTGCTCAGAGCTTAATTTATATACTCAAGATTCTCAGATTAGAATCAAAACATTTTTAGGAATTTAAGATTAAAGTACTTGCCGTGATCAACAATTTTGTTATAATTGAAATCAAGAACTGCCAGGGAATGCAAAGCTAAATTTAAGCGGGATATTCACTACCCGATATAGTTATATTGCTTCAGCAAAAGTATTTCAGCAGTTTTGGTGATCATTGTAAGTAGGTTTTAAGTACAGGAGCAAGCCCCTCTGGGCCCGGTGAGTGAACCGGCAGGGGGGCTTGAGCTTTGGTATCGTATACGATACCAAAGCTCAAGCTGTATTAGCGAAAGAAAATCGGACACATTAAACTGAAATCGTTCGAGAATTTCTATAAACTAAAAATTTATCCTGTATTATTGAATGCTTCATACCTATAATTACTATTCAGCCAAAATTATTTCAAAGCCCATTTGCTGCCGAATTTTGAGTTGGTGTTGTTTGTTTATATTGGCAGAAAGAAATTTTATTAATAGAGACCCCTCTGTTTAAAAAAATGGAGATGCCAAATTCAGCAATTGTCATGAAGTTATATTACATCAAGGTTTCCAGACTTTTTGATCCTACCAAAGCTTTGCTGCTTAAGCCTTTAGAAAAAGTTCAAAACCTGCGTTTTTCGCTTAACATGAATGGACATACCTACCGATCGACATAGAGTGCCGGTCACACTGTTTTTCTCAACCAGCTGCAATATGGCTACAGGTATGTGAATGCTTAGCGAATATAGCTAAAGTAAACATACAAAAAATGCTTACTATAACAAAGGCTTTCTTAAACACAAGATTCTATTTCCTGTAGCCAATAAATAGATTAAGTACTGCCACCAATCATAACAGCGCTTGGTCGACCGTCAAAATCACAAGAATCAAATTGGTAGTGAATTTTGATCTTCTCTATTGCACCTGGTGGAAGGGGGTCCACAGAATCCAGTTTTTGTATGGCGCACAAAGCAGCTCGATCCCTAGATGCGACACCCGACGATTTAAAAAGAAAGACGTGTTCTAGAGAACCGTTAGATTTTACCTCAAAGCTCACTACTGCTTTTTTAGACAAAGTACTTTTGGCAGGATGCCAATTCCGCATAATTTTTCGTTGCAACTCCCCCATATACGGACCAAAATCAACGTCACTAGAGACTGGACCATCTTTTTTCTCATCTGCTTTTGCAAGGATACCAAAACCAGAGAATGAAAAAACAAACATAAAGCTTATTAGTAAATGAAACAAAAAGACCTTTGGCTTCTGTCCAAACATACAGCTCTCCTTACTAGACCTATAGACCCCAAATGAATTATCAAAACAGCTCAATATTGTTTGAATAAATTTTTGCTACCGCTAAAAACACTATAGTCAAAAGTAAATTGAATATCTATATTTTCAGGTGCACCCAGCGGTAATTGACGAAAAGGTGCTGCATTCTGTATTGCTCTTAGAGCGGCTTCATCAGCTGAAGCAAAACCACATGATTTAAGAATTCGCAAGTCGGTTAGTTCTCCACCTTTATGAATTTTAAAAACTACTTCTATCCTTTTAGATTCTGTATCTTTGGGAGGAAACCAACTACGCTTAATACGGCGTTGCAGATCACCCATATAAGCTGCAAAATCAACCGGTAATGAAGAAATTGAAATAGGACCTTTGTTAATTGCTTTATCAATAGGATTTCCAATTGTATGTTCCGCGGTCGTCGCACTCGGCTCACCAAAGCCCGGAATTACGGGACGAACCACAGGTCCTCTTATTCCCGGTATCCCTGCCATAGTATTTGCTCTACTAGGTCCAATCGGGGCGCTGGTATTAGAACTCCGTACAGATGGTTCACCGCTGGAAGTACTGGACGGAACAGGCACAAATTTATCACCAGAAATAACACTAGTCGGCCCTGGCACGCCGGCAATTAGATTCTTACTATTCGTCGCCACATTACTATTCAAACCGGGCGGCACAAAACTATTGACCAATTTACTTCTATCAGCACCAATAGGTTTTGGTAAATCAATTTGGCTACTCGACACTTTCGGCATGGCTGGTGGTGCTGTAGAAATATGCCTATCGACATTATGCGGCACCGGCAAAACCGGACTTATCATCGCTCTTTGCTGCGGTAGACTGGGCAATGTAGTAGTGCTGTGAGTCAAATGTGGTTTAAATTGCGGCAAGGCAGAATTATTGTTTGAAGACTCTCGTAATACCTTAGGCACATTCTTAACACCTTTAGCACTGGATGCCGCCAATACAGGCAATGGCTTATGGATGCCAGAAGCCTCAGACTTCGTAGTAGACCTGTACTTCGATACAATCACTTTTTTAGTTGGCAATTGACTTTGCACAAATTCAATATTTGTAATTTGGATCGGTGCAGGAGCGTGTTTAAAGAAGAAAACGGCCAGAACAAATAGAAGTGAAATCGAAACAATATGCAATAAATAAGAACCACTTGTTGCCTCATTCATCTCTAGAACACAATCAGCATAAATAAGTTTGCGCTGTAGCAAAGTAGCTTGATGCTGAGCGTCACGCATCGCATAAATAACAAAAGATATGTACAGCGCAAAAACTATAAAAGATAATGCTGACCCTAAGCGCAATTCATACAAAGCCGAAACCAAGTGAGAGTCAGGTTTCATATGAACTGACTGTCCAAAACTAGAAAGCCCATCCATAATGCTCTGATTTAAACCAATAATCAAAAATACAAAAAGATAGCTTATGGCAATAGCTATGAATAAAAGCCCCTTGCGCGCTTGCCCATTGTATAGCTGTCCCAATCCAGGAAACAACGATAGTAAAGGTGACAAGCTGGAATTGCGAGTTCTCTGAAAGTCCGCATTTTCAATAAATATATTGGACATAAGCAATCCTCTATGTTGAAAGACTAATTATACATAAGATGATGCCAGAACCAGCTTGAGGGTGGAATTATAACACGGCTACAAAGAATTGATAAATTAAACTTTGATAGACAGCCAAAACCTTTTAGTTGATCTCTTCGTTTATAGGGTCCCACTGTCTTTAGACCGATTTTTCTCGATAGCTAGTACACACCAAAGCTTGAGGCCGTTCTTTCTTATGGCAATCCTGGTCGTTATTAAAACGACAATCACCACACAGGTATGCTTCTCTACCGCGCCTGAACTTTAATGTCACTATCGAAATAGCAACCACCACAAGCAACACAATCGCAAAAACTGACCATTGAATATCTAACAAAATCGATTCACCTAAAAAACTTCCACTTACCAATTAGAATGCCTTATTCCAAAGTTCATAGTCTGAGCAAAATCCAAATTACTAGCTAACTAAACGGTCGAGGATTTGGGATCTAAAATATCTCTACAAACGTCACCTAAAGTATTGAAACATAAAATCGTCAAAAATATCAGTAAGCCCGGTGCCAACAACCAGGGTTGATTATAGAGATCGTTAGCATTATCGAGGGCAGCTTTAAGCATATTGCCCCAGCTAGCATCCGGTTGCTGAATTCCTAAACCAATAAAGCTAAGGCCACTTTCAGACAGAATAAAGTTAGGCACTTGCAATGTCGCAGCTACAATAACAAAACTGGTTGTTTGGGGCAATACGTGCCTGATCATATTTTTCCATTCTGATTGACCCACGGCTCTTGCTGCTTCAACGAATTCTTGCTGTTTAATAGTCAATACCATGCCACGAATAACTCTGGCTAGTCCTGCCCAACCAATAAAGGACAAAATAACAGTAATTAAGGCAAATCTTTCTGTACTATTCATACCAGCAGGCAGTATTGCCGCTAACGCGATTAACAAATAAAATCCCGGTATAGACATAATTGCCTCTGCTACACGCATCATAATATTATCAACAAGACCACCACAAAAACCAGCAATGCCACCATATAAGATGCCCACCGGAAACATAATTAATAAGCCTAAGAAACCAATTGTCAAACTTTTTTGCGCACCGAATAAAAGCCGAGAAAAATTATCTCTACCATTTATGTCTGACCCTAAAAGAAAAATCCTTCCAGGCACATCGACACCAAATAAATGTAAATCAGAAGGTATGAAACCAAACAATCTATATACTTCACCTTTGGTAAACAGTTTTACCGGTAAACGAGCATATTTTTTCTCACTATAAACTTGTTTGTAAGTATCTACATCAAATAAACGTTCCATCCGATAAACAAATGGTCCTGAGATATAACCCTTGTCTATCATTAAATGAATTTTGCTAGGTGGTGCATTAGCCAGATCTGGATCAGCAAAATTCATACTATAGGGAGCAAGAAAATCCGCAAAACCAGCAGACAAGTATAAAATCGTGAGCACAATAGCGCTAATATAAGCTGGTTTAGAAAGCCATAATTTTTTACTTATTAATGCAAAAGCACCTGTTTTTAAAACTTCTGCTTTCTCTATTGTTTGAAGTGCTGTTACCAAAACATTCTCCTAATTTATTACTCCAAAGTGATCCGTGGATCAGCAAATCGCAAAAGAATATCTGCAAGTAAATTACCGGTAATAAGCATTATCGCCCCTAGCATCAACGATGCCATAACTAAATTCATATCTTTACTTTGTACTGCTTCCAAAGTCAACCTTCCTAAGCCCGGGTAAGCTAGAACAGTTTCCGTTAAAGCAGCACCGCTCAATAAATCAGCAAATTCAAAGCCAAATAAAGTTATTAGTGGGTTAATGGCTGTTTTTAGAGCATGAATATAAATGACACTATTTTCCATTAAACCCTTTGCCCGCGCAGTACGAACATAATCCGCCTGCAAAACATCAAGTAAGCTAGCACGCATTTGCCTTTGAATAGCAGCCAATCCTATTAAGGTTAATACTGTGACAGGAATTATCAGATGCGCAATGATATCAAAACATTTGCCAATATAATTTCGCTCAAAGAAATCCTGACTGGTCAAACCACCAATTGGCAGAATATGTGTCTTGGTAGCCAACATAAGTAAGAGTAATGCCAATAAAAAGGTAGGCATAGACATACCAATAGCTGTAAAAATACTAAGCAGCCGATCAATAATGGTATTACGATAAACAGCAGCATAAACGCCTGCCGGAATCGCAATCAGCCAAGTGAAAATTACCGTGCTTACACTTAATAGAAGTGTGTTTCCTGCTCTTTGTAAAAGCAAAGAAGATACTGAGCCCCCGGAAGTAGAAATCCCAAGATCGCCCTTCAATAGATTACCCAACCAAAGAACGTATTGCACCACAGGTGGCTTGTTCAATCCTAGTCTTTCTTCTTCGGCTTTAATAGTTTCTTGCGAAATAGCAGGATTAGCTTTTAAATATGCCAGAGGATCAATTGGTGCTAACCGCATCATAATAAAGCCCATAATTGAAATGACTAAAAGCAAAGGTAAAGCTTGTAATGCTCGTCGTAAAATATAAACTGGCAATGACATTTATTTTTTCAGTGCCTCGCTAGCAGAATCATTGATAAATATTTCTTCTATATTATGCATACTGCCGCGGGGCGAAGACCCAATACCCAAAGGGGTTGGCATATAATTACCAATATGATTGCGTACGGCACTTAGATCTAAATTAGTAAACAAATAAATAAATGATTGCTGATCATAAGCTATTTGCTGGAAGCGGTCAAAATACTGGTGTCGTTTTGCCAGATCAAATGTAGTAGCACCTTTATCAAAACAATTATCTATTTCTTTTTCCCAATCACGTGCATCACTTACCACAATTTTGTCGCCATTTATAGCTAAGCGCTGATCAAACATATGTAAACGGCCGTTAGCCTTCCAGACATTGGCGCCATCGTAAGGCTCCAAGCGACTACCTGTCAGACCCATTACCATTCCTTCCCAGTCTAGACTATTACTTGCTTTATCTACCAAGATATTGAAATCTACTGGTTGATAATTAACTTTTATGCCAAGCTCTTTTAAATCGTTTTGAATAATTATACAAACTGCATCCCGGGTGGAGTTACCAGCATTTGTATAAAGCGTAAACTCAATTTTATTACCTTCACTATCATATAAAACATTATCCTTTAAATGAAAACCTCCTTGCTCTAATAATTTTTTTGCAAACTCAATATCGCGAGGAAATGGCTGTAATTGCTTATTAAAATAAACAGATGCTTGCGTCTCAGCAGTAAATAACTCATAACCCACGCCACGCAAAATATTGTCTACCATACGTTTACGATCCACAGCGTGCGTAACGGCTTGCCTGAAGTATGAATTGTTAAACCATTTCTGTTTAATAGGATCAACATAAAATTTGCCCGTCTTCGGATTTTTGCGCCGGCAAAGATTGAACATCAAAAATATAGTGCCGTCAGCTGGACCTAAATTATACATTTTGAAATGATCTGCAGCTTCTCTTTGTTTAACTAAGGCGGCATCTGATCCTCGCACAGTCCGCACATCCAGTAAATCAACATCACCAGCATAGAATTTAAGCAATTGTGTATTTTGATCTGGAACAATCAAGTTCACAAATTTACTTAAATAAGGCAGACGATGCCCAAGTTTATCTACCATTGAATAATGAGGGTTGGGAACTAATTCAATGCGTTGACCGGGTACATAGCGATGCAATTTGAATGGTCCACTTGCTACAATAGTTTCGGGATTACAATTTATATCCCAGAAATTATTAAACTCACCTATTTTGTTTTGCGCTATTAATTTATTAGTAATAGGCTCTAAAATATGCTTGGGTGCTATAGCCATACGCAAACTACTTAAAAACGGGGCAAAAGGTATTTCGGTATGAAAACGCACTGTCAAGTCATCAATTTTTTCCACCGTTGGATAATGACCATAAACAGTTAATATATCGCGAGCACTGGAATTGCCAAATCCTTTAGCAATCAAAGTACCAAATGTATAAACTACATCATCAGCCGTGATGGGATAACCATCAGACCATAACAATCCTTTGCGTAAAGTAAAAGTATAATCTTTATGATCATGGCTTACACTAAAACTACGTGCCAATCTTGGATAAGACTTAGCTGTCCATGGATCAACATCTAATAATGATTCATACATCAAAGAAGCAATGCCGGCACTTTGATCATCACTTGCTGCCCAACAGTTAAAAGTTTTAGGACCACTACCAAAACTTGACACATTTAGCACACCACCAGCTTTCCCAACGCCCCCACGTGCTTGCCAGACTTCTTCTAAGTTTTTTCCTTCCTCAATAGTGACAAGCTTATAATCTCCTGGGTACGGAGCTTTATAAATATTGTCCAAAAGATTTTTCTGTTCTTTTGTTGCAGACGATGTCCGCTCTTGCACGGCAGTATGCATCTCCCCGCTAGCAGACTCAATAGAGATACAAGCGCAAGCATTCAATACAATGAAAATGGTAACAAAAACTAAAAGCAATGATCTAATTTGCTCAATAGTTTCTTTATTAGCCCAAGATACGCTTTTCATCTGACTCTCACAATATTATTTACAGTCTCTTTTTTATGCTTGTTTTCCCATAGTGCCGGCGCAAAATGTTTTAGTTCTTCAATTTTTATCGCTGCACCATGATTCAACGAGACTATGCCTTCGTCTACGAGCAACCTTTGAGTTACTATACCAATTACTTTGCCGCTCTCATTTATAACTGGGCCACCGCTATAACCCTTGGTCACTTCTGCAATAAATTCAAAAACATGTTGTTTTACTTGAGTTATTTTGCCAATACTAAAAGTTGGCTTATATTCTTTTATTTGATTGAAACTGCTTCGCACAGGATAACCCACAATTTGAATATCTTCATTTTTCATCGCTTTGAAATCCAATGGCAGCTGGCCATTCATTGTCAATTGATTTTTTATTTCCTTAGGAACAACAGCTACAAGAATGGCCAAATCAGGCTCTTTAGTTTTGCCTACTTTATATACCTTAGCTTCAATCGGCGGCTGGGTGATAGGACCCTCTGCATGCAAAAAATAACTGGGTTGCGCTTCGATTGAAACTAATTTTTTGTACTTATTAAATAAGAGCCTGCCAGGATCAGCGTGCTCAGACAAATTGTTATCATAACAATCCCAAATAGCGTTTATGGTATCCTTGTACAATTTGATCTCCGCGGGACTGCGCTGTCGTTTATTTGCTAAATTGATCACATCTAGTAATTGCTGAAAATTCTGAGCTCCGGCCATATAACTTTTAGCATAAAACATTGACGCTGTATAAAACATTTCACACTCTTCTTTTATTTGTCTAGCATTATCTAAAACATGCTTATTTGTGACAAAAAAAGTTTTCTGCTGATCGTCAACAAATATAGGAAAAGTCGAACCGCGTCCAACAACCTGATAGCCAAAGTCCTTAGCGGTCGTAGTAAAAACATAGTACTTTTTTTGGGACGAAATATCGGCTACCTGCACCCACAGGGTATTTTGCAATTTGATTTTCAAACCAACATTTATTTGCAAAACTTTTCTCTTTATTTTTTGGTCAAGCGCTTGCCAGTTTTGACTAGCAAAACATTTGTTTGACCAAACAGATGCAAAAAACAAAATCAGACACAAGCACAATATTGCGCTCGAATAGATCTGCTTATGGTTGGCCACTACTTAAACCACCTACAGCCCGGGTTGACATCGGCTTAGAAACATCGAAAATAATAGCTCTGTGTTTTTTTTCTTGTTGTCCGGCGACAACTACACCATTTTCATCAGAACTATTCTGACAAGTCAAGACTGTCGAGGTCATTTGCAAATCACTAAAGTCTGGCTTAGACCAAATAACACCTTCAAAATATAAAGAACTATCCACTAGATCACCTTGAATAGGTGTTTCTACAAATAGTGACAACATTCCTGTTTCTGGAATTATGCCTAAAGATACAAGCTTGCGATCAGCTCCCAATCTCAATTTATGCCCCGATAACGGCTTGGCACCTTTATTGCTCTCCGACATAGCAATTGCAGCATAAGAACCAGGACTGCCTTTAACCACGAATTCCGAACATTCCCCCAAAACCATACGTGACGGCAAGAATAACTTTGGACCATGAAAGCGTTCCTCCAAACTATTTCTATTCAAAGAGACAGATTTAGACGAGATAGCTATTGGCGTTAAGCCTATTGCATCATCAGCTGAGTAATACTTGTGACTCTCATTTAATACAGTCGTTGTAAAGGGAGTGCGCAATGTTTTCATTAAGTTTTCAGGACCGTATATTGTTTGGCTTTCATTGATTGGGGCATTTTCATCAGCTGCATAGGCCTTTAATAACGGCAAAAGCAATAAGACCTGAATAAAAAAGACAACGGCAAGTATTAATCTATTTTGATATGACAACCAAGAACAATTCATGTTTACTGTCCAAATAACTAATCCATTCACCCGATATTATAGACATTCAAGTGCAAGCGGGACCGAAAATATACATAATTATGCAGTTCAATTTTTTCAACTATTGTCAACACAAATCTCAGGAGCTGATATTAGACTATCAGTCTCTCTTTCAGGCATGTCTTGTGGCTATTAGCTTACAAGTTGCTCTTTTTCCCATACTCTGGCTAATTGGCTGGATTTTACCATGGCCAAAACCACCCATTTTCACCACTATCATCGAATATGAACTCGATAATTCCAAACAATTTAAGCCTAAACATGTGCTTGAATTTCGTGATCCAAAATTAAATCCACCGAATTAATCCCCATATTTGAACTTTTTGCGCCTCTATTGCGTCTGTATATTCGTCGAGCAATAAATGAACCATATAAACCGCTCTACAATAACGACAGCAACAGAAGTGGTACTAAAAAGTTTAATTTGATCAAAGCAAGTCGCAATAGAATTTTTAGACATTTTTGGAGTATGCTAAACATCTTGGACTCATCAGTATCATATCTGGTGCGGTCTATATACTTTAAATCGTGCATCTATTTGCATTCTATATCCAATTCAACTATCAAACCCAAGTAACTATATACTCTCCAATGCTTGATACATTAAGTGCAAAAGGAAAAATCTGGCAATTACCTCCAGACATAGAACCATCAGCCGAACTATTAGCAACCGCTGAGCAGTCAGCTCTGCTGGCAAAAATATTGCTTAGACGCGGTATTGACTCACCAAAAGATGCCGAGGCTTTTCTTTATTCTGAATACTATTCACCGACCAATCCCTTTGAATTGCCAGATATCGACAAAGCCATAATAAGAATAAATCAGGCTTTAGCTAATAATGAACAAATCACCGTATATGGTGACTATGACGTAGATGGAATAACCGCTACCTCCTTAATGCTCACTGCCTTACAAAAAATATCAGCCAAGGTAGGATATTACATACCAAACCGCGCTAGCGAAGGCTATGGGCTCAATCTTAAAGCAGTAAGTATATTAGCTAGCAAACAAAAAACAAAATTGATCATTAGCTGTGATTGTGGTGTATCCAATTTTGCTGAAGTAAACTTTGCCAAATCTTTGGGCGTAGACACAATTATTTTGGATCACCACGCCCTGCCTGAACTATTGCCGCCTGCCAAAGCTATTGTGCATCCTAAATTACTCACAGAATCTCACCCTCTTTTTCATCTCCCGGGAGTAGGAGTTGCTTACAAAGTTGCAGAAGCTCTCCTAGCAGAACATAATTTAGCATCTCAAACAGAGGAATTTTTGGATTTTGTCACGCTCGGTATGATTGCAGACTTAGTACCCTTAATACGCGAAAATCGCTATCTTGTTCAAATTGGTTTACCCAAGCTTATAAAATCTCCGCGCCCCGGCATTCAAGCTTTACTATCCCAAATACAACCATCAAGTGATACGGATATAGTAGGTTTTGGTTTAGCACCACGCATCAATGCTGTCGGCAGATTGGCCGATGCTCAAGTTGCTGTTGAATTACTTACAACAGATAATCGTGAATTAGCAAATAAACTTTCTCATCAATTACAGAATGATAATACTAAACGGCAACAGATTTGCGAACAAGTGTTTTCCGAAGCCGAGCAAACAATAAATGCTCTAGGAAATTTGGCTCAACAGAACGCCATCAGCATTTATAAAGAGGGTTGGCATCATGGCGTTGTTGGCATAGTTGCCTCGCGCCTGGTGGAAAAATATCACCGTCCAGTTTTTATTGCCGAACTGGATGCACAAGAAGGAATAGTAAAAGGATCAGCACGAGGCATAGGCAGCCTCGATTTATGTGAAATTCTAAAAGCCAATGCCCATTTACTAACTAAATGGGGTGGCCATAAAATGGCCGCTGGTTTTTCCTTACCCGCCGATAAAGCAGAAGCTTTCTCTGCAGCCATTGTATCTACTTGCAATCAAATGATGGCTAATAAAAGCCGCGCTCCTATAATAAACGTTGATGTCACGCTAGAAGATACAACAGTAGATTTATTTGCCTTTGCTAAAACTCTAACTAAATTAGCCCCTTTTGGTATGGAAAATAAAAAACCCATTTTTTATGCCAGCAAATTATCTAGCAGTAAAATTTCTCCCCTTGGCCGCGAAGGAAAGCACCATAGACTTGATTTAATCGATAAACAAAATGACCAAACTTTTTCTTGTGTTTTTTGGAATACAAATAATATTGTTCCAACAACCGATGATGTCATAGATATTATCTTTACTCCCGAAATAAATACCTTTAATGGCAAAGAGCGCCTGCAATTAGTATTAGCAGATTGGCGACTATCTAATCCTAAAACCGTTGCCACAACAGCTGAATCTACAATCTCAGATCCAGTCTTGATCAAACTAACTATCCCTGAAACAGTAAAACCGTCGGCTGTAACAGTTAATGACTTACCTCTACTAAAACCTGCTGAAACTGTAGAAAGCTTGGTTACAAGCACTAAGCAGAATTGGATAGACTTGCGTCATTTTGAAAAGAGCAACAAAATAGTTGCTACCGCCATCACAACTCTTGGTGACAAACTCTCAATATTTTCTGAAGAGATCGATAACAGTCTATCAATAAAAGCCTTTGATAGGTTATCTTTACCGAAAAGACAGCATCTACTAATTAAGCAATTTCCGCCTTCACCAGCGGTCTGGCAACAAATTGTCACCACATCTGGTGCAAACAAGATTTACATATTAGGAGACAGTGGTGCTCAGCCAATCGACAGTACATCTTTAGTAAAACGTCTTATGGGACTTGTGCGCTTTGTGGTAAATAAAAAATCAGGCGAAGCGCAAGCAAGCCGTATTGCCGCCGCCTTGGCTACCACCGACCTGGCTTGCGCCTTGGCGCTGGCCTTACTGAGAAAATTAGAATTAGTAGACTGGTATTCCGATCAAGGTATGATTTATTTTGATCTGCTGGATAATCCAATGGAAAAGGACATAAAACAGATAAGCGAATACAATCAACTGGAAGAAATCTTGAAACAAATAAATCAATTCCGTTTGTGGTGTGCGTCTGCTTCTTTAAATGATCTAAATAAGAGAATACTCAATAATCCCCAAGAACCCACTCAGCCCAATGATATTGCTACAGCAGAATTAGACTTCAGCGTCATAAATACATCGCAAACCAGCCAATATGTGGATAATGTTACAACAGTAAAAGGCAGCCTGGCACAGTAAGTAATAAACTGCCAAAATAGAAAATCATCTGCGATATCTGGAGGAATATGCTTACTATTAACGAAAGCAAAACAAAGTGGCTCAAAGAAAAAATCAGAGATATTCCTGATTTTCCAAAACCCGGCATTGTGTTTAGAGACTTAACCACGCTATTTAAAGATGGCGAGGCTTTTGCCTATGTCATAGACTTGCTTAGTCAAGAAGCAAAAAAATATCAACCACATAAAATAGCGGGCATAGAAGCCCGAGGTTTTATTGTAGGCGCCGCTGTAGCCTTTAAACTGGGTTTGGGTTTTGTGCCCATACGCAAGCCAGGCAAATTACCGCATGATATCGAGCGACTCAATTACAAACTGGAATACGGAGAAGATTGTCTAGAAATCCATGTAGACGCCGTAACCCAAAATGAAAAAATAGTTCTAATCGACGATTTACTAGCCACCGGTGGTACTGCCTCAGCGGCCTGCAAACTTTTAGAAAAACTTGGCGGCGACGTTGTTGCTGCCGGCTTTCTAGTCAATCTCGAAGGCTTGGGCGGAAAATTACTTCTGCCCGATGGAACCAAATTTTTCTCGTTAGTAAATTACTGAATAAGAAAGAGAAGGGCACGTAATATTGATAAGACTAGCCTATGTTAGTCCGAACCAATTGCTAGAATAAAATATGAAAACACTAATCGTGGGAACGGGTGGAGTAGGTGGCTTTTATGGTGGGCTTTTGGCAAAAAGCGGAAACGATGTCACATTCGTAGCCCGCGGTGATCACTACAAAGAAATTAAAGAATCGGGCTTGCATATAAAGAGTGTGGTCGGTGATTTTACTGTCAAGCCTGCTCGGGTCATTTCATCAGTTAGCGAAGCAGTTGATCCTGATCTCATTTTGCTCTGCGTTAAAAGCTACGACACTCAAATAGTAAGCAAAGATCTAGCATCTGTCGTCAAGCAAGACACAGTAGTATTATCGTTACAAAACGGCATTGATAATGATGAAATTATACAGAAGCACCTAAATGCAGGCATTGTTGTTCCAGGAATTGCTTACATTATTTCCGAAAGAAAAGCTCCTGGATTAATCGAACAAACTGCTGGACCACGCACCATTATTTTTGGCAGACGCGATAAAAAATATCAAGACGAATTAAATAACGTGGCAAAGATCATGCGCAATGCTGGCATCGAAGCAAGTAACTCTGCTGAAATCGAAAAAGAACTGTGGATAAAATTTCTTTGGATCATTACCTTCGCTGGCATGACTTCTCTTTTTCGCTCCCCTATTGGCCCTATAGTGAGCAATCCAGAAACAATGTCAATTTATACCAGCTGCTTAGACGAAGCATTTTCTGTCGCCAAAGCGCTTAAAATCAACGTTGGCAAACAAGAGTACGAAAGCATAATACAAAAAAGTGAAAAATATAAAACAATTGGCTCCAACTCTAAGTCTTCCATGCTAGTCGATATCGAAAATCACCGCCAAACCGAAATAGAGTCTTTACACGGAAAACTATGTAAACTAGCAAAAGAAGCCGGCGTAGCAGTTCCTATCAATGAAATTATTTATCATGTTGTCCGCTTCACTCACTCCAGTGGTTGAATGAAACACTATTCAAGAACATCACGCCAAGCCCGAGTTGAGGGAATAATTTCTGTGCTCCTAAGAATAGATAATTATGAAATTAAAAAACTTCAAAGAACTCAGACAGTATTTTGACTATATTTGTTTACCAGAAGACCTGCTTTCTGCCTGAAACTAAAACTGTTTCCAAATTAATTTTTCGGGAATTAACTACTTTTTTGCAGATAGAGTGCCCTTCTTGAGAGATCATGATGATCTGCCTAAATGATCCAATTTTTCTTTCATTACTTCACTTATATGTCTAATGGTTCCGAGACTAGCTGACTCATAATCAGTAGCTTCGTATCGCTGAATTTGTTGTTCTGATGTGCCAACTCTTTTCGCCAAATCCTTCTGTGTCCAATTAAGTGTAATTCGCGCCCGAATCAAATGCAATGGCAACACGCTTATCAAACCCAAATTAGTTTTATGCTTACCTGCTTTCAAGTCCTCATAATCTTTGAGCTCTCGTTCAAGTGTGTGAATCATGCTTTTTGTCGCTTCTTGCTGAATCTTAATTTTCTTAGGACTTATTTCACCCTTAATACGAGCATTCGTCAAACATCCTAAGGTTTTCCTAAATGCGGCAAGATCTGATCTAACATTTTTATATTCGCGTTCGTTCTTAATCATAATACTGTTCTCAAATCAATTTGAATAATACCTTTAGGCTCTTTTGTAGACTTGTCTTTTTGAAAATACTCAAGGAACGATATTTGGCTCGCCCCTTCTATAAAATTTGGAAATAATTCCCCACCATATTTTTTCTTTTGAGCCGCTCGCTCATTTGCAAACTCTAACAACACATTGTCAATTTTATCTTCATCAACTCCATCCCAATTCCAACACCCATCAAAATCTTCCGGTAGCTCTTTGTTCGTAATAAAGCTGCCATTTATATAAACATCTAAGCAACCAGCTTTCCGCAAATTTGATAGCGCCCTCTTAAGTCCTTTAAGTAATATCTTTCTATGATCATTATATCCAAATCTCCTAGTAAACTCTTGCCAGGATGCCACATGTATACCTGATGGCAAATTCCCATTAGATTGTTCATCAGGTATCATAATACAACTTTTTTAGCGTGACTACTCATGACGCAATAATATACGCATGTCACCTAAATTGTCAAGATAGCGCATGGGAAATTTGCAGCTAGGCAGAATTAGTACTAACATCAACCATGTCAGATTTTAATCTCTCATAATCTTGTAATTCTTGATTAAGTTGCCTAAATTGTCTTTTCAGCGACGCCCTATACGCACGCTGAGCCAACGGTGCCAATGCCTTAAATCCCTGATAAAACTTAAGTTGCATTAGCGATATATTCAACTCAGTAGCTAAATCTTTTGTACGCTTGTACTCCGATTTATTCTTAATCATGATAAAGGTCCCCTACGAAGCTTCTTTCATCGCGTGCAGCCAAATAATTGTTATCCAGACACCTGTTGTAATTCCGATAATAATAAACGGCCAAAGGTATGGTCTAAAAAAATCAGCAAAATAGCAACCAATTGGTATGGAAATACAAAAAACAGAAAGCTTAAAAATAGTAAGCTCCCAATTAGACATTCGTACTTTGCGTTTATAAAGATTAGTTATAAAGTTCATGGTTTAAATTGCCGCCCCGTGTTTTAGTCGATCCTTATAATATTAAACTGAATAGCGATTATTATCAGATTCAAGTATAAGATCCATCCGGCTTACGTATGCTTATCTCGCCAGCAGCAAGAGTAATATTACCCTGAATTGTTTTGACGATTAGCTCGCCGCTATCGGTAATATCAAGCGCTTGTCCAATGATATTGTCATTTCCTACTTTAGCTAAAATTTCTGCACCTATAGTAACTGAATAAGTCCGCCATTGATTTAGAAGCAATTGTAAGTCTATTTGCATTTGCTCCAATGCTATTTCTAATTCATTGGCCAAACAAACTACTAGTTCATTCCTATCAATGAATTGCTGATCAACAGAACCAGTCATAAAAGATTCTAAAAAACCCATTTTTTGCTCTAAATCTACAGGCAATTCTTGTTTCGGGCTAGACAGATTCAAGCCAATACCTATTACTAAAGCAGCTTGGGCTGTATCATTTAAAATATCTCTTGTCGAATCGTTTGTTCTTTCCTTAATACTAAGAGCTGCTTTAGAAACATATTCGGCTAAAATGCCGCCTACTTTTTTTCCATCTATTATAAGATCATTCACCCACTTCAAACCCACTTTTATTCCCAAGCAACTTTGAATGGCACGCACTACGGCAACTCCAATGACAAGCGTCACCACAGGTATGTGCTCGGCGGCAAATTTAGGTCTGGCAATGAAACTTAGATAAAGACCGGTGTTTGCCGGTGACAGCCAGCTATTGCCGCTGCGTCCGCGACCAGCGCTCTGATGACCAGCAATTACAATCACTCCGGCAGCCGCACCTGCACGCGCTAATTCTATTGCCCTATTATTAGTAGAATCTATCGTTTGCCAAAATTCATTAGGTTGCTTAGAGCGCCCTAACCAATTTGTCTTTAGACCGGCTTCGATTTGAGCCAAATCAAGATTAATCGTATCTTTAGATGTGTACTGCATTGGGTGCTGTGTAATAGTCATCTTGAACGTCCCCAGTATTGCGGGTGTCTGCCGGTTCAAAAATCAATATTTCCGCTTCTTCGTCAGCCGCTGTTCTATGCTCAATTCCATGAGGCACGACAACTGCCTGTCCAGGACCAAGTTCCACTATGTGATCGCGAAATTCAACTCGAAATTGCCCTTTCCATACTAGAAACAATTCGTCTTCTTTTTCATGTGTATGCCAGGGTAATTCACCTTTCACTTTAGCTATTCTAAGTTCTTGGCCGTTTATCGAGCCAATAACCTTAGGCCGCCAATACTCACTAAATAGCTTGAATTTTTCTGCAATGTCGATCTTTACCATTTGTGCCATCCTGTAGAACAAATTTAAACTGCTAATTATGACTAATAGTAGTATTGATTTGTTTGTTACCGGAAATTAGCTTATGCACTGGACATTTGTCAGCTATAACTTTCAAGTCATTTACTTGCTCGTCAGTTAAATCTCCACTCACCTTAATATTTTTACTTATCACAACAGTTGTTTGCCCGGGAGCTTCTTCCTGTTTACTTTCGCTTAATTCCACCTTTACTGTTTTTAACGGATAACCTTTACGCTTGGCATACATTTGCATTGTTATGGATGAGCAAGCGCCTAGAGCGGCCAAAAGCAATTCATGAGGATCAGGAGCTGTAGCTTCGCCACCAGCAGTTGCCGGAGCATCGGCATTTATCTGATATTTACCAGTATTGATCTCTTGCCGGTAATGCCCTTCTTTGGATGTCTTCACTTCTACTTTGGCCATCAATCATTTCTCCTGTGCCTGATAAATTGCGTACAAATAAAAATTTTATTCTGCAGCCTTTAAAATAGCTCTTCTAATAGCCTTTAATTAAGAAATTAATGGCACAATTATATTTTATAAGGATAAACGAATATCGCCTTCAATATATACAATTCTTGTAATCTATTATTGATCTTAGAGATTGTGCCATAAAAAAAATTCGGCAAAAATTACAATAGAAAAAAGACCGATCATCCGCTCTCCTTTGGATATGCAATCGTCAGCACTATATACAGTGCAATCCTCAATAATCATACAATCGCCGGTCTTGTAGAAGCTTTAGACTAATGGTACCTTGCTCAAATAATCATTTTTGACTGGAATAATAAATAAATTTGCCAATAAATCATCTAACTTTTAGAGATTTGTTGAACTTTTTTGTCTTTTCAGCCAAAAGTGTATTTTTAATCTAAAAACACTACTAATAGTGCTTTACTAAAAATAAAACGCTAGTAATATAGTAGAATATTAAAAGAAGACAGGAGCAAAAGATGACACAGGTTACGCAAACACAACAAACTATGGGATTCGAATATATTGACGTTACACCACCTCAAGCTCACCAAGAGCCGTACAAAGTGTTGCGTCGCAATAATACAGTAGTCGATTTCGACCCTAAAAAAATAGCCGTAGCCATGACCAAGGCTTTCCTGGCAGCAGAAGGCCATGACGCCCCGGAAAGCTCACGTATTAAGGATCTCGTTCATAAGTTAACTATTCAGGTAATTGATACTCTTAAAGGCCGTCTACCTAATGGCGGACTTTTACATATAGAGCATATCCAAGACCAAGTCGAATTAGTTTTAATGAGAGCCGGTGAGCATGATGTTGCTCGTCGATACATACTTTATAGAGAAGAAAGAGCCAAACAACGTGCTGCTGAGGCTCCGTTCATACCTGGCATACCACAAATTAATATTACTACCCATTATGGGCACACAATACCATTAGATCAATGCCGGCTTTTCTCCGTAGTTGAAGAAGCTTGTGCTGGTCTTGAATTTGTTGCAGCCCAAAAAATTATTGATGGCACATTATCCAATCTATATGAAGGTGTTAAAGAATCAGAAGTTTTTCAATCAGCAGTCTTTGGCACCCGTGCCCTAATTGAAAACGAGCCAAATTATGCTTACGTTGCTGCCAGACTACTTTTAGACCAAGTACGTTGGGAAGTATTGGGTGAACCGGTTGCTCAATCACAAATGGCTGAGCGTTATCCTTGGCATTTTAAAGAATATGTACAAAAGGGTGTTGAGGCTGGCTTACTGAATCCAAGACTAAAAGAATTTGATCTAGAAAAACTCGCCTACGCCATACAAGCCGACCGTGATCTTAAATTCCAATATTTAGGATTACAAACATTGGTCGATCGTTATCTGGTACATGTGCAAGGCAAAAAGATTGAATTGCCACAAACATTCTGGATGCGGGTAGCCATGGGCTTGGCTCTTGAAGAAAGCAACAAAGAAGATAGAGCAATTGAGTTTTACAACCTGCTTTCTACTTTTGATTATGTTTCTTCCACACCAACATTATTTAATTCCGGCACTCATCGTCCACAATTATCATCTTGCTTCTTAAGCACCGTAGATGATGACCTGAACAATATCTATGAAGTAATGAAAGACAATGCTTTATTGTCGAAATTCTCAGGCGGTCTTGGTAATGACTGGACACCTGTACGAGCATTAGGCGCTCACATAAAAGGCACCAATGGCAAGAGCCAAGGGGTTGTACCTTTCTTGAAAGTGGTCAACGATACAGCTGTAGCTGTTAATCAAGGTGGCAAGCGTAAAGGTGCTGTATGCTGCTATTTAGAAACCTGGCACTTAGATATAGAAGAATTTATTGAGTTGCGGAAAAACACAGGTGATGATCGCAGACGCACTCACGATATGAATACAGCCAACTGGATCCCTGACCTCTTTATGGAAAGAGTAATGCAAGATGGCAACTGGACATTATTCAGTCCTGATGATGTGCCAGATTTACACAACTTATATGGCCGCGCTTTCAAAGAAGCCTATGAACGCTATGAGGGCATGACATACAGTGGAGAACTTAAACTCTTCAAGCGCATAGCAGCCAAAGATCTATGGCGCAAAATGCTCTCAATGCTTTTTGAAACAGGACATCCCTGGATGACCTTCAAAGATGTTTGCAATATAAGAAGCCCACAACAACATATTGGCGTTGTACATAGTTCTAATCTTTGCACTGAAATTACGCTCAATACATCCAATCAAGAAATAGCAGTTTGCAATCTTGGATCTATTAACTTAGTTAATCACTTAGATACAAACAATCAGCTTGACTATGACAAAATATCGCGTACTTGCCGCACAGCGATAAGAATGCTCGACAACGTTATCGACATCAACTATTACAGTGTTGATAAAGCGAAACGTTCTAATGCTAGACATAGACCTGTTGGTCTGGGTTTAATGGGTTTCCAAGACATGCTTATCAAAATGCGTGTTCCTTATGCATCAGAAGAAGCAATCGAAATGGCCGATTATAGTCAGGAATTGATTAGCTATCATACTATCCTAGCTAGTAGCGAATTAGCTCGCGAACGTGGTGTATATTCAAGCTATAAGGGCTCGCTTTGGGATAAAGGCATATTGCCGCAAGATAGTGTGAGACTTTTGGCTGAATCAAGGGGCTCAGAAATTCCCGTAAAAATGGATGGACGCCTTGACTGGAATTATGTACGCGAACATATTTCTCAATGGGGTATGCGCAACAGCAACTGCTTGGCTATTGCTCCTACTGCCACCATATCTAATATTATTGGTGTCAGCCAATCAATTGAGCCTATTTTCCAAAACTTATATGTAAAATCAAATCTCTCCGGTGAATTTACTGTATTAAACCCTTACTTGGTTGCTGATTTGAAAGCTTTAGGCATCTGGGATGAAGTAATGGTCCATGACCTCAAATATTTCGACGGTTCCGTACAGCCCATCGAACGCATTCCAAATGAAATGAAAAAACTCTATGCAACTGCCTTTGAAATTGAGCCCTACTGGATAATTCAAGCAGCTGCTAGAAGACAAAAATGGATAGATCAAGCGCAGAGTTTGAATCTATATATGGCTGAGCCAAGCGGACGCAAACTTGATGAATTGTATAAACTCGCTTGGCAAGTAGGCTTGAAAACAACTTATTACTTGCGGACAACAAGTGCCACCGCCGCTGAAAAGTCCACAGTTCAAACATCAGTACTAAACGCAGTAAAAACTGCCAGAGAGGAGTTTAACGGCAACGGAAAAGGCAACGGAGATCATGAAAACAAGCCATCGCTTGATACATTAATCGACAACATCCAAGGGTGCATAATCACAGACCCTGATTGTGAAGCTTGCCAGTAATTTCCAACATTTATAGACATGGAGAATGAAAATGCTTAGTTTTGACGACACTCATATAACAACAAAAAAATCGCCTGTTGCTCCTGCAATCGCTGGACCAGCACCCGGTAAAACAGCAGCTGCAGTTGCTGAACCCACTGTTACAAGCGGCGTAACCGGTCTAGAAAAAATAAACTTTAATGCTGCTCGTATCAAGGTAGATGAAAAACGCATTATCAATTGTCGTGCTGATTTAAATCAGTTAGTACCTTTTAAATACGAATGGGCATGGCAAAAATACTTGGATGCCTGCGCAAACCATTGGATGCCGCAAGAAATCAGCATGAGTCGTGACATTGCTCTTTGGAAAGATCCCAATGGACTAACTGAAGACGAACGCAAAATCATCAAGCGTAATCTTGGCTTTTTCTCTACAGCTGATTCGCTTGTAGCCAACAATTTAGTTTTGGCAATGTACCGCCACATCACTAATCCTGAATGCCGTCAGTATTTACTTAGACAAGCATTTGAAGAAGCTGTGCATACCCATGCTTATCAATATGTTGTAGAAAGCCTTGGTTTAGACGAAGGCGAAGTATTCAATATGTATCGTGAAATACCTAGTATTCACGATAAGGCTGCTTTTGAATTACAGTTCACACAAGAATTGTGCGATCCTAATTTCAGCACTGGCACACCTGAAACTGATAGACGCTTTTTGCGTAATTTAATTGGCTTCTATGTAATCATGGAAGGAATTTTCTTCTACGTTGGTTTTGTACAAATGTTAGCTTTTGGTAGACAAAACAAAATGACTGGATCATCAGAAGAATTCCAATATATTTTGCGGGATGAATCTATGCACTTGAATTTTGGTATTGATTTAATCAATCAAATCAAAGCTGAAAATCCAGATTTATGGACACCTGAATTCCAAGAAGAAATCACTAGCCTCATTAAACAAGGTGTGGATCTTGAATATCGTTACGCCGAAGACACTATGCCCAATGGCGTGCTTGGTCTAAATGTACCGATGTTCTCTGAATATCTAAAATTCATAGCTAATCGTCGCTTTAGACAAATTGGTCTACCGGAACAATATCCCGGTGTCCAAAATCCATTTCCTTGGATGAGCGAAATGCTTGATCTCAAAAAAGAGAAAAACTTCTTTGAGACCCGCGTCATTGATTATCAAGTCGGCGGCGCACTTTCCTGGGACTAATAAACCCAGTAATGCATCCAGCTTTCAAAATTTCTAGTGGAATATATCTGTAATGGCTCATATATACTTCCTTCTTGAAAAAAGAAACATAGCTGCTGCACCGAGAAAAGTAGTAATTGCGCTGAAGTAAAAGCCGCTGGCTATCGAAACATTGCTCCAGAGAAAGCCTACTACAATACTGGATATTAAATCACCTATTGAATTAACGGTAGCCAAAGCACCATATCCGGTGCCGCGTTGATCGAGTGGCAATAGATCCGCAGCCAATGCGCGCTCCATTGAATCTACAATAGCTATATAAATTCCTGCCAAGAAAAATAGAACTATCAGAGCGCTTAAACTACCATCCACAAAAAGGAAACCCATACACATCACGACAAATAGCGCATAGCCCAGGGCAAGAAGCATAGTTTTATTCAATTTATCACCAAGCGCGCCCACCGGATACGAGGCAGCCGCGTATATAACATTGTGGAAAATATACAATCCTATTCCCATACGCCCAGCTTGCGCTATGCCATAGATAGGCGTAAGTATAGTCACTGCTCTTAACACCAGCAAAGTATGGGCAAAATTGCCTAAACCAAAAATACCAATTGCTAAAACATATTGCCAAAACCTGCCTGGTAATTTACTTAATGATGCCACCATACGCAAATGCGGTTGTGGCTGTCTGGGAACATCTCGCAGAACAAATAAAACAATACCTATAGTTATTGCCCCTGGGATGAAGGCAATCAAGAAAATCTGGCGAAGCGGCAATATTCCAACCAAAGACAATGCTATCAATGGACCAATAACTGCACCTAGAGTATCCATAGCACCTTCAAATCCAAACGCCCGTCCATGCGCTTCAGCAGGTACACTTTCTGAAAGCAATGCATCACGCACTGGACCGCGTGCACCACGCCCAATCCATGCAACGGTCCTAATTACAAGCATCTGCCACCAGGAAGTGGCAAAGGCAAACAATCCCATCATAGCTGTAACAAAATAACCAACAGCTAAAATAGGCTTGCGTCTACCAATACGGTCTGAATAATAGGACATCCATAGTTTGACAACACCGGAGGCTGCGTCAGATATACCTTCTATTAAACCCAAGACAGCAGCACCGCCACCAAATGTAGCTAGGAAAAGGGGCAATACAGCTGTAGTTAATTCGTGCCCCATATCGGAGAACAAGCTCAACATTGCAATGGCAAACACATTCCGGGTTAGCCATACAGTGTTACTGGAACCGCTCATTCTTAAGAAATCTCTTTGCCAACATCTATACATTCAATAATTGCAATATTAGCGAAACTTCATACAATTAGTGGATATACTTATAATGATAGCTTCTCGGAGCAAGGACATGGAAAATACTTTCAAAGATCCAGCTAGGAAATTGCTCGCACTCTTTTTTGTTTGCGCCGGTCTCATGCATTTTATTAGACCCAGGACTTTTATCGAAATTACTCCAAGTTATTTACCGAAGCGTAAAGAAATAGTTTACGCTAGTGGTGCTTTTGAAATTCTGGGCGGACTGGGTTTATTGTTTCCTTTTAGTCGCCGCATTGCCGCCAAAGGATTAGTAACCCTGCTTTATGCAGTTTTTCCTGTTAATCTAAACATGGCAATAAACAAAATCGATTGCGGCTTTATACCCAAATGGCTTTTATGGGCACGTTTGCCTATGCAATTTCTATTGATAAGCGGTATCAATATTCTTGCTGAAGATGCTAAAGAAAAATAAGCAATAATGAATAGAAGAGTAAATTTTCTCAGTATTCTTGTATTGCTCTCGTTCTCTATAATTTTTTCTATAGCTATTCACGCTCAAGATAGATTGCGATTGTCTAGACCTGTAGAAAGTGAGACCAACAATTCACCTGGTAGCTCATCGAACAACAACGACCCTAGTTCCAGCAACGACAATAGCTCGGCTTTTCGTATCAATTTACCAACACCTAATTCACACAATCCCGCTGCAATAAAAGGTGGGGTCAATCAAGAAAGTGAGCCCGGCAACCTCACCCAGGTCCAATTGCAGAAATTAGCTGCTCACGACATAATCCTTTTAATAGATAAGTCCGGTTCCATGGACACACCAGATTGTCCTAGAAACGGCAATTCAGGACTAAAAAGCATACTGCCATCATTAATAATTGGAGGCAGTTCAGAAAATACTCGCTGGCAATGGTGTCGACAACAAATTGCTCAAATGTCAGAACTGACTCAACAAATACTACCGGCAGGGTTTACGGTTCTGCTTTTTGATTCGGGTTGTTACTTGTTTCCTCGTGTCAACACCAATAGCCTAGCCCATATTTTTGCCACTAATAATCCCGGTGGCAGCACAAACTTGACGCTACCCTTGAGGAAAGTCTTTGACGATTATTTTAAGAGAGAGAAACTTTCAAAAGTAAAAATCAAACCACTATTGGTTGGCATCATAACAGACGGCTGTCCAGACGATCCCCACGCCGTAAAAAAACTGTTGATCGATCTAACTCACTCACTAAAGAATCCAAACGAAATCACTATAGTTTTCTTCCTTATCGGCGGACACGATTCACAGGGAGAAAAGTTTGTTAAAGACTTAACTCAAAAACTTGTAACTTCAGGAGCAGCCTTCGATATTGTTAAAGCAGTGAATTTTGATCAAGTACAGAAATACGGCTTAGCCAGTGCTTTAGCAGACAATTTGGAATAATCTTTCTGTTTTTTGCTTACCCGTTGCAAGGAATTGACGAATATATAAATAAGCTGTAAAACCGAGCTATGTGGTTTATGCAAATAAACAGTGTTGAGTTTGTACCCCGGGTCTTAAAGCATTTTTGAATAAAGGAAAAATAAGGCATGAATTTTAATAAGAAAATTACCATGGCACTGCTATTTGCCAGTGGAATAATTTCATTACCCGTATTAGCAGATATAGAGACAACTACAGTAAAAACTACCACTACTCCAGTTCCTGGCGGTTCCGAAACAACAACAACCCGTACAGTTTCTAAATCAGTTTATCCTGATAGTACTACAACTGTTCAAACAACTGCTATAACACCTACTGGGACAGCTTTTGTTTTACCTAGCAGCAGCACATATTTTGTAATTGATCCTATTACTGGCAACGCAATAGGAGGCTACAATCCTATATCTGGTTTTACCGATCTAAGCTTAGTTCATCCTGGTTTAGTCGTTATAAATAAGGAAAGCGGTCGTGTCGTAGCTGGTATAGATCCTTCTGGTAAACCAATTGCACTAACGATAATACCGGCTTTAGATCCTTTTGTAGCATCAATAGATGCTAAGCGTGCCAATATTGAAGCAATGATTACTAACTGCCAAGCCGGAGGCACCGTGGATCCCGCAGAAGCTGGTGCTTTGCGAAAAGAATTAGACAGAATAGCCACTTGTGAAATAACAGCCAAGCAAAATGACGGTGTCATTTCCTATTCAGAAGCTCTTCAAATAGCTGTTGATCTAAATGATCTCCAGGATCGGCTAAGACCGTTCATGCCCGCAACCGCTGACACACCATTGATCGCCGCACGTATACTAACTACCAATGGAGAATTAGTAGTAATGGACGATATTGACTATCGTCAAGCAAAAATGCTGCAAAGAATCGATGATGAATACACAGCTGGTAGATTATCTGCACAACAAGTGTCTACATTAAAAGAACAATTAAACACTGTAGCTGCTTTAGAAACAAAATATAAAAAAGATGGAGTATTGAGCGAATCAAACAAACATAGATTATCAACCAAACTCGATATTATCAATACTAGACTCAATCAAGACGTTGCTATTATCAACGAAAAGCGTTCTAGACTAGGTTTAAAAGTTAACTAAAACCTAGTTTATAGCATAAAAATACAGTCTTAAAACAGAAAGACGATCCTGCGATCGCCTTTCTGTTTCTCTTAGCGTTTTATCGCTTATGATTTATCCAGCAGCAAAAGTAAGCGCAGCTTTTACCGCTTGCCGCCAGCGTTCATAATCAGCTCTTCTATCTTTATCTGGCGAGAACAATTCGCTCTTCTTCAAATCATTTTTAAGATCAGCAACACTAAGCAAATTAGCATTTTTAGCTGCTAGTAAGCCCACACCCCAGGCTGTAGCTTCAGTTTGTTCATTGCGCCTTACCGATACTCCTAGCAAATCCGCTTGAAATTGCATAAGCCAATCATTTGTGGAAGCTCCGCCATCCACTCTTAATTCATTCATTTTGACTTTTGCCAAATCCATTTCATAACCAATATCTTTAATCTGGTAGGCAATTGATTCTAAACCCGCCCGCACTATACTAGCTCTGTTACTTTCACGCGATAAGCCAAAAATAGTTCCGCGTATATGCGGGTTCCACCAGGGGGAACCTAAACCAACATGTCCTGGTACCAGATAAACACCACCATTCGAAGTAAGCGATTTTGCTAATTCTTCTGACTCAGCATTAGACTCAATTAGCCCAAGTCCATCCCTGAGCCACTGCATAACAGCACCGCCCATAAAACTAGCTCCCTCAAGGGCATAAATGGCTTGTTTACCCTTCAGTTTCCAAGCAATTGTAGTTAAGAGTCCATTTACAGTTTTTTTATCGGTACCAATATTGCCTAACAGAAAGCTGCCGGTACCATAAGTACATTTGAACATCCCGGATTCGATACAACTCTGCCCAAATAAAGCTGCTTGTTGATCGCCCAATACCGCGAGCAGTGGCGCCCTAAAACCAAGTAGTTTTTTATTTGTATGTCCAAATAAACTATCTGAGTCAAGTACCTCTGGCATCATTGCTCTGGGAACATGCATAGCACCTAATAATTCATCATCCCAATCAAGCTTATTAATATCAAAAAGCATTGTTCGTGAAGCATTACTCGCTTCAGTGACATGTCTTACCTCCTCAGTAAGTTTATATATTAGCCAAGAGTCTATGGTGCCAAAAGCTAATTTGTTAGCATCTGCCAACTGACGTGCGCCAGACACATTCTCCAATATCCATTGAATTTTTGTTCCCGAAAAATAAGCATCGGCAATTAGACCAGTTTTTTCTCTAATTACGTCTGCAAAATTTGCTCCTGATTTAGTATTACGCTTACTCAATTTTTCAACGATATCAGCTGTGCGACGACATTGCCATACTATAGCTGGACATATTGGCTTACCATTTGTTTTATCCCAAACAACAGTTGTCTCACGTTGATTAGTTAGCCCCACATAAGTTATTTTGGAAGCATCGATATCGGCTGCTTTAATAGCTTCTTTAATACACTCAATTTGTTTTTCTAAAATTTCATTGGCATCATGTTCCACCCAGCCTGAATGAGGAAAGTACTGTGTAAACTCTTTCTGTCCAATACCTAAAATACTACCTGCCAAATTAAAAACTATTGCTCTGCAGCTAGTAGTACCTTGATCAATACTGAGAATATACGATGTCACTTTTTACTAATTACCTCAGTCCTAAATTGTATGATTCTAGATAAGGGTCTTAGCATAAAATTCCAGCAAGTTGATTAAAATCAATTGCATAGCCTCAAGCTGCTTTTTCTTACCACGCGCCAACTGTATTGTTTTCTTTGTTCCCTTCTGCGCTAAAACCTGTCCATAAGCTTTTGGTAGCGGCAGATGAACAAAACTTATACAGTTTTTTATTCTTGTCTTCTCAAAATAACGCAACACTTGAAAGTAAATTTCATTACAAACATAAGTACCACAAAAATTTGATATGTCTGCCGGTAATCCTTTTTTCCTCAAATAAGCCAATGCTTCTTCTATCGGTGCATTGGTTTTTATAGCTTGCGGTGCCCCAGCTTCGATTATCTGACCGCTATAAACATGCCCATAATTATCTTTTCTCTCTCCATCAAGAATATTGAGAGCAAAACGCTCCAAAGTTATATTTTTCCTTAGAGCTGCAAGACCAAGCATAAGTATTAGGCAAGGTTTTTTATTTGTTGTCATCTCGTCTAAAACCGGTTCTAAAATCGGCCAAGCCATTTCTCCACATGTTGGCAGAACAAGGCCGCTTAAATTTATCCTCACATTGTTTTTAGAAAGACTAAACGAGTCCGGCATGTTATTGACAAGTTCTTCACTAGGGTTGAATGGCTGATCTTCAAAGGGATCATAGCCAGTTACTAAACAATTCAATAAGCCAGTTGATTTATTGATGTTTAACCGAAAGTCTTGTTTTACTTGCGACCGATCTGTTTTCATGCTAGAAATTTATCACACTAGCCGAAGTGGCGAAATGGCAGACGCAGTTGACTCAAAATCAACCGAGGTTTACCCCTCATGTCGGTTCAAGTCCGACCTTCGGCAAATTTTTACCTAACACCTCTTTTATTATAGCTGTGGTTTAGACTATGCACGATGTCCGTTGGAAACAGCGATTTAGCAACTATAGTAAAGCCCTGCAAAATTTAAGTGAGGCGAAGGCACTGTCCGAAGAACGCCCTCTGACAAAGTTGGAACAACAAGGCTTAATTCAAAGTTTTGAGTTCACGCATGAATTAGCCTGGAATGTCCTCAAGGATTATTTGGAAGATAAGGGCATTGTCGGTTTGATCGGCTCAAAAGATGCTACCCGCGAGGCGTTTAAAAATGGCCTGCTAGAGCAAGGCGAGCAGTGGATGGATATGATAACTGCTCGTAACCAGACATCACATACCTACAATACTGCTGTAGCCGATAAAATAGTGCACAACATCTTGGAGAACTTTTATCCAGCATTTATGAGTATGGCAAAAAAGTTTACTGCACTTTACGAGCAGCAAGACAGCAAGTTATGAAGTATGGACTGACCCAAAAAGTCATTGAAAAGATCTGCAGTGTTTTTACACGTTTTCCTGAAATTGAAAAGGCTATTTTGTACGGTTCGCGAGCAAAAGGTAATTATAAAGCTGGATCCGATATTGATTTGACGCTATATGGCACAGCACTCACTCCCGAACTGCGTACAGATATAGTGGAAGCAGTCGATGATCTTCTTCTGCCCTACACCATTGACCTTTCACTTTTCGATGAACTTGAAAATGCCGACCTGCGCGACCATATAAAACGAGTTGGCATCGTGTTTTACGAACGGGCTAATTAATAGAATAAGTATTGTTTGAAATGTATTCTTGACTAAGTCTTTGATATCATTACACAATGACTCAAGATCATTTACTCCGCATGTGGGTTCAAGTCCGATCTTCGACAGTTTTTTTCTTCCTACATCACTTTAAATAATGCTCAGAACGTCTGCAGATTTATGTCGCAGAAAAATGGGCATTATACAATAGCGCCATCCACCACATAGTATAGGTTATTATGACAGCTGAAAATGAGAAGCCTAACGGCGAAGAACATATAGAACCTAAAACTCAAACCGAATCATCAGGCGGATCCTTCCCTCCAATCCAAACGAAATTAGGTTATGGCGATGGAGGAATGTCGAAAGGAAGACATCGGTATTTAATGGGCTGTTTGTTTTCTAGCAAAGAGGGAACCAAGGCAGCCAGAAAGCTAGCCGATATTGTGGAAAGCAAATTAGCCAAAGGAGAATCGTGGCTAGAGGATGCCTTGCGAGTGGCTCAACGTTTTAATTTATCTCGCGAAGAGATAGATTCCTATAGTCAAATAGTTACTAGGGGTGAAGAGAATAGACGAGCCGCTTGTTTAGCTGACTTCGGAGAGAGAAGCTTGGATGGTAAGCCATGGACAAAAGATGATCAGCAATTGCTGTCACGATTTAAAATCACGCGCGAAGAAATTGACGCTGAAATAAAACGCAGGAATGGCAATGTCTCGTGATCTGAATTTATCTTCATGCTAAAACTAGTTGTCAGCAGCATACAACACTCCCACGCTATATATGACTCAAAATCATCCGAGGTTTACCCCTCATGTCGGTCCAAGTCCGACCTTCGGCAAATTAAATTAGGCAACTTCTAGCTCTTTCATTGAGTAAAATACTTCTGGGTTTAATTTAAAATGTGCTGCCAACCGCACGCATGCTTTTTTAGAAAGCCCTCTGCGTCCCTTGAGATAATCATTTAAGTTTTGTTTTGAGATACCGGCAATAGCTGCTACTTCAGATTGCTTTAATTGGTGCTCATTACAAAAATATTCAAGCACATCCTCGCCGCTTACATCCTCAAAAAAATCACCAACTAATTGTTGCTCATAATTTTCTATCAGTTGCGTTAAAACTTTTCCGTATCCTATTTCTGCAACTGACAATTCCCCATCTTTTTTGGTAAGTTCAATCATCATTTTTTTGGCGCTGGCATGCATCCTTTTGCTAGTAATTGGTAGCAGCGGACAACGTGTTACTAATTTCATATATTTTGCGTTCATTACTCAGCCTTTACCTCATCTAAATTTTAACTTCTTTTTTGTATACTCAGCATGGGTCATGATATCCAAAACTGTAACTACACCTAACTGAAAAGAGATAACAGAGATTAACCTATAATTGTTGCCACCAATATTGAAACAGTATTGATTCTGAGGAATGTAGTCTACTGTTGGAAAATGATGTTTTATATCATGGAGATTTTTCCAACTTGCCGCCTTGGTTAACTTTAACCAGCGAGCAATTGGTGCAGTGACATTATGATGTAATTTTGCATAGTCTTTTAAACTATCCTCACCCACCACTTTCATTCATACCCCCTATTCTAGATAGTACTCAAAATTGAGTACCAAGTCAAGAAATCGTTGCAAACGGTTCATATCGAGTTTTCCAATGGCTATCTATTATACCATACAAATGTAATGCACGGTATCATTGGAAGCAACTATATTCTCAATAGCAGATAATGTCCGTACACTATAGATGACTCAAAATCAACCGAGGTTTACCCCTCATGTCGGTTCAAGTCCGACCTTCGGCATACTTTCCAGTCATTTTTCAAAAATTGCAATAAGTCAATCGGTTGTATGCATAGATTTAATAATGTCTACCGCATCTCGTTTCTTAGTGCGCGTGCTTGCTGATTTGACCGAGCTAGAATCTTCCGCTCGAACGTTAACACTTCAGCTTACAGCTCCATAGATTCACCTATTAGCACTATTACCCCTTTTTATGTAGAATATATGAATTTTTGAGCGCAGCCAAAATAAAAAGATGAAAGAGAAAACAACTATTTGGACAATTCTATCTTGCCAGTCAAATGTGGCAGAAGAAGATCTTTGTTCGTGGATATTATTTGAGCATGGCACCTTAGGACTTGAAATTTCAAATATTGATCAACAAAGTCTTTTGATTAAAGCTTCCTTTCGTCCAGAAGATTTGTCTAAAGAAAAAGCTGATGATTTGCGTTACCACTTTAAACAGTCCGGTTTAGAAGGAGTAGCGAATACACTTAAAATAGATAGCCTAGCCAATCAAGATTGGTTAAGTAATTGGAAAAAACATTTTGCGCCCTTTCACGTAGGCGACTCGTTCTTAATTTGTCCACCCTGGTCGACTAAGAAGTTACAAAGAAAAGAAAGTGCCGAGCAAAAAAAAATAATAATTGATCCGGGTATGGCCTTTGGAACTGGACTGCATGCTACAACTAAATTTTGTTTGCATGCAATCGAAAGATACTTGCAAGGACCTAATATTTTGGACGTAGGCACCGGCAGTGGTATCTTATCTATAGCTAGTGCACTATTATTACCAAAAGCAAAAATAATAGCAATTGACATTGACGAAAACGCTTTTGAAAATGCTGAGCATAATATTGCCCTTAACGGGGTTGAAACCAAAATCAGACTTCGTCAAGAAAGTTTGGAAGCTTTCGATAAAGCAAACAAAACACAATTTCATACCATCCTTTCGAATATGACTGCTGAAGTAATAATAGATTTTTTGCCTAACTATAACAAAATGTTGGCCAGTGGTGGAAATTTGATTCTTGCCGGTATCATCGAAGAAAGATTAAATCTGCTAGAAAGCGCTCTTGCTCGTTATCCATTTCAATTAATTGACAAAAAAATGGACAAAGGTTGGGTAGGATTAGTATTAACCAAACCTTAGTTTTTGTGAGAACATTGTGAGAACAAAATGTCCTTGGGTTGTACAATTAAGATGTTTACGACTGCATGATTCTACGCCCAGCCACGAGATAAAATGCCTTATTTAGAAGTAAATGACATTCGCTTGTATTATGAAGAATACGGTTCGGGCAAACCTATTATTTTTTTGTCTGGTGCTACTGGCGCCATAGACTATGTAGAAAATCACTGGACCAACCTTACTGAATTATTTTATAAAAAATACAGAGTAATACTAATCGAGCATAGAGGACACGGGCATACAAATAATCCCCGTCCCTACATAAGCTACGAGCTTGTAGCCGATGACATTTGTCAATTTATTCACAAAATGAAAATCTCACCTGTGCACATTTGTGGTCTCAGTGACGGTGCTATCATAGCCTTACATATAGGCATGACCAATCCACATTTAGCACATACTCTCATTTGTGTGGGAGCAAATTATTACAACGATGATTTAGTACAACTTGCTAATCAATGTATTGATACAAAATTGATAGAACTTGAAACCCCAGAATTAGCTAACCTATTATCTGACTGGCACGATCACGGCAAAGGCAAGGACTATTGGCGCACGCTTATAGATCAATTATCAGAAAATCTTTCCAAGCATCCCAATTACACTCTTAAAGATCTAAAAAGAATACCTGTACCTACTTTGTTAATATCGGGTGAAAATGACCTTTGGGCAAATCGTCAACAAATGATAGATATGCGCCAAAGCATCCCTTCATCCGAAATGCTAATCATCAACAACGCTGGACACGAAGTGCAATACACTCACCCACAAATAGTCGGCCCAGCAATACTAGATTTTTTTGAGCGCAATCAAGACTTTTGGCTGACAAAAAGTTACTAATTCTACAAATATTTTAGGGCCCATTCTTTAAGATTTTACGCCAATTATCAAGGGCTAGCTATAATCTGTTATAATGTTCTCTGCTAGATGAATTGTAGCCATTACATATCAAAAGTCTGGCCCAGACAGTAGTCTGAAAATCGCACACTGAAAATTGAATAGCTTTCTTTTCCATACAACACATGGGGGCGTTTAGATTCGACAGGGTGGTTGTTTGGTAAGTTGCAAGCCGAGGTTGCTTAGAACCGCGTTAAAAAACTGGGCAAAAAACAATAAATGCCAAAGATAACACTTTGACTTTCGCACCACGCGCTGAGCGCGTGGCTGCCTAACTTTAACCTTAGGCCGCGAAACTTAATGAGAGCCTGACTACCCGCATTCATTAGGTAAAAAATGGTGGTTGCTGACAAGCGAAATTAGCAGTTCATAGCTTGTCCTAAGACACAATTGCAATCCCGGATGGTCGTTCAGACCTAAACCAGCGGGCCGCAAGGCAACTGGATAAATACTGAACTAAGCTTGTAGTGATTTGCCTCTCGGTTACTTTGGACGCGAGTGCGATTCTCGCCGCCTCCACCATTTATATCTATGACACTTAAAGCCCTGATGCTGGATACCTTAGTGTCGACATAAGCAAAGACATAATCTCCAGACTGCCTCTTCTTCAACTTGCGATTCAGTATTAGCAATATGTTTAATGGTGTCTCCGTTAATCTTATGTGCCCATTCCAAATTAAGATTCACATGCCACCGCAGATGGAGTACTGTAAGCTGATCATCCGTTAGCTTAGCCTTATTGCAGAACGCTCGTGCTCGGCTTGGTGCCAACCTTGATAGATAAGCTTTCATACATAGTTGAGCCAACGGAAATATCATAGTAAACCATCTTGGGCTACGCGGAATAGATGATGGTTTAGGCTTGGGTTTATGTTCATCACCACCTGTTCCAGCACCGATGGCTGTTTTACCCGTCCCGCCAGGGCCGCCATGGGCTGGTTCCAATTGCAATTCTGGGGTCAGTTCTTGCTTGTCCGGTTCATCATCGTGCGATTTCGAAATGCTCACAATAATTATCCTTTATACTAAGCTAGACTGTAATCTCAAGCTTTCTTGTTACGTGATCTTCCCAAGAAAAACAGATCTTCAACTAGTGCGATTATTGCAACGATGGCCGCCGCATATAGTGAAGCATACAAAGAATTGATCCGCAACATACTAACGTCTAACTTACTAATTATGGTAAAAGCAGCTAATGAAATAAAGAAACAGATACTAAATCGCACTGCTAATTTTAATTTCCAGGAGCGATGGTCTTTTTTGCCTCCTTGTTTCAGGAGCTTGACGTTAAACTCTTCAAGCTTTAAACGAAACTGAGATAATAGTCCAAGTGCAGTTATCACGCCAAGCAGTGGCGTTATCACCCATTCGCAAAGGTAAATGATCAAGGCCAATTTGAAAGCATCTACTAGCGTGCCACTGAATACAAGACCAGGCAAATGTGGGAAAAGTAAATATATACCGATTGTCACCAGTAGCAAAAATATCAGCCCGTACTCCCATATCTGACGAACAAACTGTGCCATTTTGCTTTCCAGTTCTTGTTTATTCACACCACTAGTTACCTTGAGTTCCAGTGTCTTGGCTATCAATTCGGTACAGATTTTAACTGGATCTACGTCACATTGCCACAGTGCTTTGATGGCAGAATTATCACGCATTTCCAAAATGCCGACCAGGAGATCTTCCGTATCGATAATACCTCCCGGACCCTTTTCTGCAAACATAGAAGCCAGCTTCATCGCTGCGTTAGCTTCTTCGTTGAAGTTATAATACACAACTTTTGAGGGTTCTGGGTAAGATGTTTCTTGATGCTGGAGCTGGCTGGGGAAGTCACCACTTTTTCCTGTCCTTGCCCGGTGGATCGCCCAGTTAAATTTATCTTCTGTGTCAGGCAGGTCATTTGGGAAGTCACTACCCCGGCCTGTTATTGCCTCTATCTTTTTTCGGCAAACAACCAGCTTTACGCCTTCGTTCTTCAAGGTATGAGCAGCGATGCCAGAACCTTCTCTTATCAGTCCAAGCAGCAAATGCTCAGTCCCGACTGTTTTATAACCTAGTCGTCTAGCCTCTTCTTGTGCCAGTATTTTCACTTTTATTGCTCTTTTGGTAAAGCGTTCAAACATATCTGCTTCTCTCGTCGTCGGTACATTTCATTTATTCCCGACAATATTCTTTGGGTATCGCAGTAATCATTAATGTATGGTTTTCATTTAGGATTTGTACTGCTTGCAATTGCCGTACATGCGCGCATCAAGCTAATTGATGTCCAAGTTTGTTTGATTTGGCATGGGCCAATCCATTATTATTTGTCCATCCAGTAGTCATGCACAATAATGTCATAATACCGTCCAGTAATATAAAATTAAATTATGAGCACAATTAAAGAACGAATATCCGATGATTGGGTTAACAAGATTTACAAAGGTCTTGATTTGATTTTGTCGCAAGCGAAGGACAACCTGGAAGAAGATGAATCGCTGCCTTCAGATTTGGCTGTTAAAAACACAAAAGAATTTTTGTCCAAATGTGCAAGTCATTTAAATCTTGATCAACCGAAGATGCGGTTAACACCGAACGGGGATATTTATCTAACTTGGATTGTTGACGGTTGGCAGCACATTATGTCATTTACTATTGATGGCAAACCAGATTATTATACTGACTATGATGCAAATGATTTCTTACCAGAAAAAGTAGTTTTTGCCGGATTTGTTCAATCTAAGACAGTTTAATGAGCCTTGTTAGCTTAGCTACAAATGAGCCGATTATTAGAATAATTTTCAGGCTACCAGCAGAAGTATCCTTGCCGGTTGCAGCTGTTGATTTTGTGCGTAGAAATAAAGTTCGTCCCCTTAATGAGCCCGAATCTGGTATTTCGTTATTGAGACCTAGAATAATCAAAACTTTTGATGCAATGGACCGATCTTCGTTTTAAAGGCTTACCATACTTAGCCAGTATGTTAGATTTTAGTTAACTTATTGGCTAGAATTTACTAAATATTTAACCAGTATGTTAGAATATATCTAACTTATTGGTTAAATATTATATGTCAAAATTAGACACGTTTCAATTGAGAAAAACCATTCCCTCCGAAGAGTTTGACTATACGCTTCTTACAGATGCATTGTCTTCCTATTCTGGTGTGCGACAAAAGATCAATGAACTAATCAAGGCCGGCGTTATAATTCGCGTCAAAAAGGGGCTTTACACTTTTAGTCCAGAATATAATCAAGCTCCTATATGCAAGGAAGTTCTCGCTAATCTTATCTACGGACCATCATGCATTTCACTCGAGTATGCTTTGTCCTATCATCGGCTAATACCTGAGCGTGTCGAAATAATTACCAGTGTTACTCCCAATAGAGACAAAGAGTTCGATACACCATTAGGACAATTCAATTACCGTTACTTAGGAGCAGAAAAATATCCTCACGGGATTGAACAAATCTGGGTCGATCCACATCATCCTATTTTAATAGCATCGCCTGAAAAAGCTATTTGTGACTATATTGTACTCAATAAAATAAGAAACGATCAAAATTTAGATATTCAAGAATTTCTTGAATCAGATCTGCGCATCGATCGGCAGAAGTGGAAGCAATTCAATCCTGATGTTTTACGGAGACTAAATAAGTATTACCGCAACAAGAATATTGAACGCATTTTGGAGGTCCTGTGAATCCGGCAATAGAGTCCATGTTAGCCCGTTATAAATGCGTAAGCACACAAGACTATGAAAACGCACTCAAAGAAATTATGCAAGAAGTAGCTCTTCTTGGACTGTGGCGATCCAAATTTTTTGAACATGCTGCCTTTTATGGTGGCACATCTCTGCGCATTCTCTATCAACTTGATCGCTTTTCCGAAGACTTAGATTTCTCGCTCTTAGAACGACAGAAGAACTTCAGTTTAAGTCCTTATTTAAAAGCCATAGAAGCTGAACTTAATGGAATGGGTTTCAATGTAAACGTAGAAGGAAAAAATAAAAATGTCCAAACTCCTATTGAATCTGCTTTTGTTAAAGCAGGAACAAAAGAACATCTTTTAAAAATTTCTGTGCCTAGCAGTAAGCTAGGATTGATTCAGAATAATAAAGTTATGAGTATCAAACTCGAAGTAGATATAGATCCGCCAAGCGGTTTCGAAACAGAAGCAAAAACACTTTTGCAGCCAATTCCTTTTGCAGTAAAAAGTTATAAGGAAACAGATTTATTTGCGGGTAAAATCCACGCCATACTTCAAAGAAGCTGGAAAAATAGAGTAAAAGGGCGCGACTATTATGATTTTGTTTGGTTTATTGGACGCAGTACACCTGTACATCTAAATCATTTAGAGCAAAGACTTAGACAGTCTGGAGGATGGACAGCCAAAAAGCCTATGCACGCCAAAGATTTACATGAGCTGTTGCAAAAAAAATTTGCCGAGTTAAATATCGCTGCAGCCCAAAAAGATATACAGCCATTCCTAAAAGATCCTATGGCAACAAACGTCTGGTCAAAACAATTCTTCGAATCTTTATTATCCCAACTAAAAACTGCATAACATACTAATGGATACTCAAAATTCTCGCCGCCTCTACCATTTTTATTTTGTGGACAGAAAGTCTTACTAATACCGGATCGTTCATCGCTGAAATCAAGACAAGTGCCTTTGACGAACTATTTGGTGGATACTTTGCATTGTCTTTAGACAAATATTGATACGTTATCGCAAATCTACTTTTTAGATTGAGCATTGGTATGTTTGGCTGTAATTATTTTTTTAGAGAATCCATTATCGGTACTTTTAGCGTGAGAGGGTTTATTCACGCCAGATCTAGGATTATCGGATACGACTACCTATAGTAGTAATTGGGTTTTAAACCGTAGACAGCAGGGTACAATGTAGCTTAGTGTTCTATTCTCAGGCAAGGGTAAAATGTTCTGAAGACATTATAGATGGTGGCAATGCTAAGAATAAATCATAAGATAATCAGTGTTGCAGTTATTTTTAATCTTATAGTTTATGGAGTCATCCCGGCCAGCGCGGCGGACATGTCGGATGCTCCGGATGTTCCGAATATTGGTGACTTTCACCAAAAGATGGCAGATAATTACAACAAAATAGCCTTGCAGCAACTGCCCAAACGACCGATTGTGGCACTAAAATTTTTGCACCTGGCTTCATTTTGCTGTCCGGATGACGAAAGAAGCAAAATCAATCTAGATAAAGCGGTCACAGCTATAGGTAAAGATCCGCATAACTTTAAGGATCGGGTTGCTCTGGGTGATAAGTGCTTGGATGATAATGATTTTCAGGGAGCCATAGTTGAATATAGGGCTGCTTTACTAATCAGAAACGATTCAGAAATAAAAAGTCGGCTTGCCTCAGTTGAGTCTAAATGCCCATGTCCAATACCAGAAAGTAAGAACTGGCCACAACCGCGAATGAGGAAAGCCGCATCAGATACTGTTTCACTAGAAGAATGGCAGAAAATGGAAAGAACGGGGACCGCACCGGACTCAGCAGCACCTGATGCTCCCACACAAGCCGGGCTTCTTACTTGGCATACCAATCTGCTGACCGCCGAAAAACTGGCAGCTCGTGAGCACAAACTAGTGTTTGTTTATTTCTTTTTATCCACATTCTGGCGTTGCCAGCAATCTGATCGTGAAACATTTAGCGATCCGAAAGTCGTACAGTTATTAAATGACAAATTTATTTGTGTCAGATTGGATGTTACTCTATATTCAACTGAACCTGTGGTGGAGAAGGTAAAACAATGTGCAGTCCCTAGTATGGCAATATTCAATGCAAATGGCAGAGCACTTGCTTATTTTGAAGGCTACCGGACTCCAGAATTATTTGTTCATACTATTAACCAGGTTTTTGATATGTTGCCCTCACTACCTGCAAAAGGCATAATTAATTTTCGCGAGGATGCCAAATAGTGTCGAGCACTCCGAAGTATGGTCCGATGTAGCGCTCGTAATATCGCTAAAGTTGATCACGGGTCAGCCGGGCCGAGGAACGTAGCGATGTAGTCGACGGCCAGCTGAGGTTGTTCGGCAATCGTGAGAAGGGTTCGCTGGTTGGCCCGCACCAGCGCCTGCAGCGCCGGGTTGTATTTCACCTTGCCACGCCCTAGGAACCAGAACAGCGGACAATGGGTGTTGACGGCCAGCACAGCCCGCAGACGCTATCCTTGAAACCTAATTCATAATGCTCATAAACTAATTCTTAAAGAAGATTCTATGCGAAAATCTAAATCTGAAAAACAAAACTTATAAGGTTTCATGGTAGTTATCAAAAAACATCTAGAAGTTTTCCTCGTTGAATCCAGGCAGCATCTGGAGTTGATGAATCAGGCACTTCTTGCACTTGAAAAGAATCCGGCGCGCACGGAATTCTTGAGCCAATGCCTCGTGAGTCTGCACACTTTAAAGGGGATTGCCGGTACGGCAAATTGGAACGAGATGGAGTCTTTGGCACATGCACTGGAAGACGTATTTGATGCAGTCAAAAACAAAAAGTGTGTGCTTGAGGACTCGGTGGATATTTTGTTTCAGGGTTTTGATATGTTGGCAGCGAGCCTGGAAGTGCTTGGCAAGGGTGATAAAGAGCTCGTGACCAAGGCATTGGTTGAGCGCTTGGAAAACCTCACAGCGGGCGGGAAACAAGCTAAGAGACTCTCTTCAGCTGAACCTAAATCAACTCAAGGCATTGAGAGAATGCAAATTGTACCAGTGAAAGTTGAGCGACTGGATCTCTTGATGAATTTAGCCGAGGAGTTGCTGACTACGCGCTTGCGCCTAGATCAGATTAAGGAGACTCTCGATAATCCCGAACTCACCGCAACAGTCGAGAACTTAGGCAGACTGGTTACGGAAATTCAGTTCAATGTGATGCAGTCTCGGATGGTGCCAATCGGATCTGTTTTTAACCTTTTCAATCGGATGGTGCGGGATCTGTCCAAACAAAAGGCAAAGCAGGTCAACTTAGAAATGGAAGGCAGTGATATTGAGCTTGACCGGACCGTGGTGGATGAGATTGGTGAGTCACTTGTCCATCTCATACGCAATGCCCTGGACCACGGACTCGAGACACCAGAAGAGAGGAAGCGATCGGGTAAGCCCCCTTACGGGACGATTCGGTTGACGGCTTCAAGAAGCAAAGAGCTTGCAATCGTCGAGGTGAAAGATGATGGGGCTGGTCTTGATTTAGAAGCGATCAAAAAGGCTGGTGTCGCCCGCGGCGTCATTCGCCTGGACGCTACGAAAGCAGAAGTGGCGGAGTTAATTTTTGCAGGTGTCAGCACCACTAAGAAGGTGACTAAAATCTCAGGCAGAGGAATTGGCCTTGATATTGTTAAAAAGAAAATCGAGTCTCTCGGGGGCAGTGTGAAAGTAAGCTCCGAACCCAAGCGAGGGACAACCTTCACACTCGAGATTCCGCTCACTCTTGCCATCATCAGGACTCTCTTTGTGCAAGTCGAGGGCCAAAAGTACGCAGTTCCTGCTGCTGCGATCGAGCGATTGGTGACTGTCAGCCGCCAGGACATCAAAGGGATGTTAGAGTACGAGGCAATTGTGCTCGAAGGAGAAGAGATTCCGCTCACCCGCCTAGGCGACCTCCTTAATGTACCCAAGGCGCTCGAGGAGAGCCAACCCATTGTCGTAATCAAGCGCGGCGACGAAAAGTTCGGGTTGATAGTGGATGCCTTGCTTAGCACACAAGAAATCGTGATTAAACCTTTGAACCGGCTCATTCGGCAGAACAATTATTTCGCCGGCTCGAGTATTATAGGTTCTGGAGAGGTGGTGCTCATTTTAGATATAGCAAATTTGGTAATCACGAAAAATCGCATGACTAGCACACAACGAATAGAGCTGATAGGGCAATCAACGAAAGGAAGATAAAAGGGTATGAATTTTAAAGATTTAGAGAGAATAAACACATTTGCCACCAAGAATGCCTCCAACGCATTATCGAAGATTACTGGTTCCCCCAGCGCAATCAATTACTTTAAGGTAGCAATTGGAAGCATCAAGATGTTTCAGCCGTTTATGGACGATAAAGAAATTAAAGTGGCGACAGTGGTACCTTTCACCCAAGCTTTGGAAGGGACCTCAGTGCTGGTATTGAAATTAGAAGACGCCTTGATTTTGAGTAGGTTATTTCTAAGGAAGAAGCCCAGCACCAACAAAAAGCTCTCAGAAATGGAGATATGCGCCTTAAATGAAATCGGCAACATCGTCGCTGGGTCATATACCACCATCCTTTCTAATATGCTGGGTAAGAAAATCTTGACCCATCCACCGATTTTCACTTCAGGAGTATTCGATACTCTCATAAGTGAATTTAAAAAGTTGATGAAACCGGCGTCTAAAAACGTGGTTGTAATCGATATAAGTTTTTCTATAGAACAACCAAAGCTAAGAGGAAAGTTTTTTGTCATTTTAAAATTGGCTGATATCGAAGAAGATTTAAAAATTACGGCTTAAAAATGTCAAGAACCGATAATAAAAGTATGAAGGTATTTCTTGAGGAGGCCAAAAGCCTTGTCTTTGGACTGAGAAAGGATCTCCTTGTCCTCGAGAAGACTCCACAATTGGGGACTCAAGACCCGCAACTATTGCAGGAAGCCTACCGAAAAGCCCACACACTTGTCGGTCTGACTGCGATGATGGGTCATCCTGAATGTGGGCAATGTGCCAAGGCCTTGGAAAATATTTTTAAAAACGTTAAAAATGGTACAACCCCGATGGACGAGGCACTCTGTGCCCGGCTTTCCCAAGGCATAGACGCCTGCCAGCAACTTTTAGGCAACGGGGCAGTCAAGGAATTTCCCGAGCTTATGAAGCGGCTTGAAGAAGTAATTCCTAAGAATCCTTTGGAAAAGAAACTCATGGAGCCCAGCAATTTCAAGGTTTTGATTGTTGAGGATAGCATGGCATATGAAAACCTTTTGAAAAACATTCTGGAGGAAGCAGATGCTCCTAAATATAAGTCGGTCTGTGTCAATCGGCTCAGTGATGCCTTGAGACTCATGAGCGAAGAGCACTTTGACATCATTGTTTTGGATCTGGGTTTGCCTGATAGCGATGGGCTTGAGAGTTTGAAGCGAGTGCGGGAGCAAAAATCCGAGGCAGCGATCATAGTGTTGACCGGATCCGATATAGCCTTAGGACCACTAGCCATTCAGATGGGCGCTCAGGACTATCTGAGCAAGGGACCGCTGGACTCAGAGTTAGTGCTCCGGGTTCTTCGCTTTTCCATCGAGCGCAAAAGAGCCGAGCTTGAGATCACTAACAAGAACAAAGAGCTGGAAACACTTTTACATGTTATCTCCCATGACTTAAAGGAACCGCTGCGTGCAGTAACAAATTTTTCCCTAATGCTGAGCAAGCAATATGCCGACCGCCTGGACGAGAGAGGTCAAGAATTCTTGGGGTTCATAGTAAAGGGATCGCAAAGGATGGGACAACTCTTAGACGACATTCTAGAGCACGCCCGGGCTAAACAAATGGACGCGCCCACTACACCGATAGATTGTGAGACTATCGTCAGCTCAGCCCTTAAAAAACTTGAGGCAAAGATCGCGGACACTGGAGCCAGAATTGAAATAAAGCGTCCATTGCCCGTTCTTTATTTAGATAAGATGTGGGCTGAGCAAGCTATATACAACCTGATTTTAAATGCGCTCAAGTACACTCGCGAAGGTGAAAAGCCAGAGGTAGAGATAGCATCCTATAACGTAGGAGGCTCTTTGGGAATTACAATTCGTGATCGAGGTCCAGGAATCGCAGCTGAGCATCAAGACCAGATTTTCAAGCTCTTCCAGCGATTGGTGGGACGGGAAATTGAAGGTACAGGTGCTGGCCTTGCCATAGTGCGCGAAGTAGCTTTTCGTCATGGTGGACGTGCTTGGGTACAGGCACGACAAGGTGGTGGCTCAGAGTTTATCATTACTTTTGTGAAAGAACAGTCACAGGATGAGAAGTAAATAGTTGTTTATGGAGAAGGCAAATACCAACGAATAAGAATACAAGCCCTCTACTTTTCTTAGGTATGTTGCTCGTTTGCGTTCACCTGATAGCACATGACGCAAACTGGAACTGGCCACAACCAATTCATCTGGGTATTTTAATTATTGCAATGATTAGCTCCATTGTCGGACTAATAGGCAGATTCCGATAATCCTGGTTGCACCATCTCGCTTAACGAGCATATTGTGCACTCACATGATTTAGCACATCTTGTGCAATCCGTTTGTAGGCTCTTCCAACGTCAGAAAACGGAGCCACATGTGAAACGGGCATGCCTAGCATCTGTGCCTCATACACTTTTTTGGAATAAGGGATACTATGAATCTTGACAGCTGGCATTTGGTTGGACATTAGAAACTCGCTTACAAGATCCTTTATTACTTGAGTTGGTTCTCCGTCAAATATCCTGTCAAATATCGATGTCGAATATTCTCTGAGCAGTATCATCATTACATTTGTTTCAATTCCCAGTTCTTCTTCGAGATCAAGGACAAGTGTCTTTAGTGTTTCCAGTGTCTCGTAGGCAAACACTCCTGAATCCAAGGGAATGATAATATTTCCGGCAGCGACAATGCCATTGATCATGAGCAAAGTCGAACCCGGACCGACATCAATAAGAATATAATCGAATTGCTTCTCAATGCTTTTCAACACTTTTTGCAGAAGATTAGTATGGTTCGCCCGATCCACCATTTGCCTTTCTGCAGAAAGCAAATCAAGCGAGGAAGGCACCAACCAAACACCGGCATCCGTTTCGAGAATTACTTCCTTTATACTCGTGTTGCTGAACAGTACATCATAGAGGGACCCTTCTATCTTTTTCCTGTCTACACCCAAGGCAGCAACAGCATTCCCTTGCGGATCGAGATCCACCACCAGGACTTTCTTATTCATCTTGGCCAGCCAGCCAGCAACATTGATACAAGAGGTCGTTTTTCCGGTTCCTCCTTTATGATGAACGAAGGCGATGCGCTGAGCGCTGCCTGAGTGGGTATTCTGCTCAAATCGGCCAGTGTTTCCAGTCAAATCAACATCCTTTTCAAGAGGTAAAGAATGGGGTAGTTGGAACGTAAGCCACGCTGGCATTTATATTATTCCTCATTATTTTTAGATTTAAATTTTCGCATAGAATCTCCTTTTATTAGTCAGTGGACAATGAACATATTGAAGTTATAAACTATCTCAAATAATCAGACTTTGAATGGTCTTTCCAGCCCAAATAGGAGAACTTAACTTCATGAAGAGACCATCCAGGAGTCAGCCGAGAAAAGCTTTATTTGGCAAACAAGCAGAAGAAATAGGCAGCTTGGAAAGAGAAGATGATGCTATGGGCCGGGGCGGAGATGATACTAAGATCGAGCGCCAGCTACGCGAACTTTTGGAAGCAATGGAGGCTGTCAGGAGAGGCGATTTATCAAGGAGATTGAAAAAGGGCAAAGAAGATATCTTTGGCGAAATCGCAGACTCTTATAACGAAATGACAGAAAGTCTCACTACTTTCTCTGGCGAAGTCACCCGTGTCGCCAAAGAAGTCGGTACTGAAGGAAAACTCGGTGGTCAAGCCAAAGTGGAAGGACTGGGCGGAGTCTGGAAAGAACTCACCGACAATGTCAATACCATGGCCAATAACCTCACCACTCAGGTGCGCAATATCGCTCAGGTATCTACCGCTGTAGCCAAAGGTGACCTTACCCAGAAGATTACAGTCGACGTGCGGGGTGAGGTTCTGCAACTTAAAGAAACAATCAACCGCATGGTGGATAACTTAAATACCTTTACGGCTGAGGTTACTCGTGTTGCTCGCGAGGTGGGTACTGAAGGAAGACTGGGAGGACAAGCGGCCGTCCCAGGAGTTGCCGGCACTTGGAAAGACTTGACAGACAGCGTGAACACCATGGCCAATAATCTCACCAGCCAAGTGCGAGACATTGCTCAGGTGACAACGGCTGTGGCTAACGGAGATCTGAAACAAAAAATCACCGTGGATGTAAAAGGGGAAGTTCTGGCCTTGAAGAACACCATTAATAAAATGGTTGACAACCTTATAGCCTTCTCTGGTGAAGTCACCCGCGTTGCCAAAGAAGTCGGTACGGAAGGAAAACTCGGTGGTCAAGCCAGGGTGGAAGGAGTTGCTGGCGTCTGGAAAGATTTGACTGATAACGTCAACGCCATGGCTAATAACCTTACCGGTCAGGTGCGTAATATCGCCAAAGTGGCAACAGCCATCAGCGCCGGAGACTTAACTCAGAAGATCACAGTGGAAGTTGCCGGGGAAATCCTGCAACTGAAAGAAACTATCAACAAGATGGTGGATAACTTAAATACATTCTCTGGTGAAGTCACCCGGGTTGCTAAAGAAGTGGGCACCGAAGGAAAACTCGGTGGTCAAGCCAAAGTGGAAGGAGTAGCCGGAGTCTGGAAAGATTTGACCGATAACGTCAATACCTTGGCTAATAACCTCACCGGTCAGGTGCGTAATATTGCCCAGGTATCCACTGCTGTTGCCAAAGGTGATCTTACCCAGAAGATCACGGTCGACGTACGGGGCGAGGTCTTGCAACTTAAAGAGACAATCAACCAGATGGTGGATCAGCTTAATACCTTCTCTGGTGAAGTCTCTCGTGTCGCCAAAGAAGTGGGTACCGAAGGAAAACTGGGCGGTCAAGCCAAAGTGGAAGGAGTTGCTGGTGTCTGGAAAGATCTAACCGATAACGTTAATACTCTAGCTAACAACCTTACCGGTCAGGTGCGTAATATTGCTGAGGTGACCACTGCTGTAGCAAGCGGAGATCTTGCCAAAAAAATCACCGTGGATGTTAAAGGAGAAATCTTAGAACTTAAGAACACTATTAATATAATGGTGGATCAGTTGCGCAGTTTTGCCGGTGAAGTCTCCCGTGTCGCCAAAGAAGTGGGTACCGAAGGAAAACTGGGCGGTCAAGCCAAAGTGGAAGGAGTTGCTGGTGTCTGGAAAGATCTAACCGATAACGTTAATACTCTAGCTAACAACCTTACCGGTCAGGTGCGTAATATTGCTGAGGTGACTACTGCTGTAGCAAGCGGAGATCTTGCCAAAAAGATTACCGTCGATGTTAAAGGAGAAATCTTAGAACTTAAGAACACCATAAACGTCATGGTGGATCAGTTGCGCAGTTTCGCTGGTGAAGTCTCCCGTGTTGCTAAAGAAGTCGGCACCGAAGGAAAACTCGGTGGTCAAGCTCAAGTGGAAGGAGTCGCCGGAGTCTGGAAAGATTTGACCGATAACGTCAATACTCTAGCTAATAACCTCACCGGTCAGGTGCGTAATATTGCCCAGGTATCCACTGCTGTTGCCAAAGGAGATCTTACTCAGAAGATCACAGTCGACGTGCGGGGCGAGGTGCTGCAACTTAAAGAGACAATTAACAGGATGGTGGATCAGCTTAATACATTCTCCGGCGAAGTTACCCGTGTTGCCAAAGAAGTCGGTACCGAAGGAAAACTAGGAGGCCAAGCCAAAGTAGAAGGTGTCGCCGGAGTCTGGAAGGATTTGACCGATAACGTCAATACCTTGGCTAGTAACCTTACTGCTCAAGTGCGAGACATTGCTCAGGTCACCACGGCCGTGGCTAACGGAGATCTAAAACAAAAAATCACCGTGGATGTCAAAGGAGAAGTTTTAGCCTTGAAGAACACCATTAATAAGATGGTAGATAACTTAAATACATTCTCCGGCGAAGTTTCCCGTGTCGCCAAAGAAGTGGGTACGGAAGGAAAACTAGGTGGTCAAGCCAAAGTAGAAGGAATAGCCGGCACTTGGAAAGACTTGACAGATAACGTCAACACAATGGCTAATAACCTTACCGGTCAGGTGCGTAATATCGCCAAAGTGGCAACAGCCATTAGCGCCGGTGACTTAACCCAGAAGATCACTGTCGAAGTTGCCGGAGAAATCCTCCAACTCAAAGAGACCATAAACAAAATGGTGGACGATCTTAATCGTTTAGCCAGTGAGGTCTCTCGGGTCGCGCAGGTCGCGGGTAAAGAAGGTAAATTGACAGAGCGGGCCAAAGTGGAAGGGGTGGCTGGCAGTTGGAAGAGCATTGTCGATACATTGAATGCTCTCATTGACTCAATCGTCACACCGGTTCAAGAGGTGATCCGTCTTGCCATTGCGCTTTCTCAAGGAGACCTCTCGCAGAGAGTCAGCATTGAAACACGCGGGGATATTAAGACGCTGGCAGAAGCCTTAAACAAATCATTCGACGACATTGGCGCGTTGATTCGCCTGCTACTGGAAAGTTCAGGCAAGGTCTCCTCAGCTTCTAACCAGTTGGCGAGTTCAGCCGGCCAGGTTAATTCTGCTCTAGGACAGGTAGCCAAAACCACGCAAGGCATCGCCGTTGGTGCCAAAGATCAGTCCAAGAAACTCGAGGGCAGTACAAAAGTTGTGGCAGACCTCTCCAAGTCGATTCAGCAAGGTGCGACCAACGCCAAAGCAGCGGCAGAGGTGACATCCCAAGCTGCCAAACTTGCTCAACGGGGAACGGAGTCTGGTAAGCAGGCAGCAACCCGTCTTAAGTCTATCGACGATATCGTGAAGGGAAATACCGAGACCGTTAAGGAACTCGATAAGCGCGCCAAAGAAATTGGTATCATCGTCGGTACTACGAAGGGGATCGCCGATCAAACCAACCTGCTGGCGCTGAACGCTGCCATTGAAGCAGCTCGGGCCGGAGAAGCGGGACGGGGTTTTGCGGTGGTCGCAGATGAAATCAGGAAATTGGCTGAAGGTACTAAGAAAGCGGCGGTACAGATTGAAGGGATGGTGAACACCATTGTGGAATCAACCGCAGGAGTGGTCGATGGGATGACCACTGGGACTCAGCAGGTGACTGAGTCGATTGAGATTGTCAATCAGGCGCTAGGTATCTTGGACCAAATCGGCACGATTGCTCAGGAGATTACCGGTAAGGCCCAAGAAATATCGGGAGCCACAACCGAACAGGCTGGCGGCGCGCAACTGGTCGCCAAGACAATCGAGGAGATCGCTACCACTTCCGAGCAGGCGGCTGGAAGTGCAGGACAGATGTCGACATCGATTCAGCAACAGACAATTGCCATGGAGCAGATGGCCGACTCGTCCCAGAATTTATCAACACTGGCCGAACAATTACAAACAGCCCTGCGGAAATTTAAAATAATTGCCAGCTCCCAGGCGGTCTTCGCTTTAAAGGAAGGGGGATGAAACAGTGCCTGAAACTAAATGGATGCCCAAAGAGCAAGAACAGCGGATTGTACAGCTCATCGTCTTTCACTTGGAAGATGAGGAATTTGGTGTCCCAATCAGCGAAGTAAGAGAAATAATCGCCACAGGACCAGTGACACCCATTCCCAATTCCCCTAAATTTATCGTGGGAGTTATCAACGTCCGGGGTGAGGTCCCTGTTGTGATCAACTTGAAAGAACGTTTTGGCCTGCGGAAGAAGAAAGAGATTGAGAGCAAACATATCGTGCTCACCGAGCAGGACAAGAATCTCTTTGGTCTTCTGGTGGATGAGGTGACGGAAGTTTTACGAGTAGAGGAGAATACAATCACAAAAGCACCAGAGCTGGTGACCAAGATTCACGAGGATTATGTCAAAGGCGTGCTCACAATTGACAATCGTCTCATCCTTCTTTTGGATTTGGCCAAGGTGCTTTCAGAAGAAGGTCTGGAAAGATACACCGAAATTTCAGGAAGCCGCCGGTTCGATACCAAGGCGCGGTCATTAAAGCCTGAGAATGACAGCCCCCCTATCACCCGCTACAAAAAAGCAGGCATGCAAGCTAAGCCGGCGGACAAGCCGGTAGAGCAAAATGCGCCTAAAAAACAAAAGGTTAAACGCAAGTGAAGAAGATCCTCATTGTCGATGACTCACCCTCTATGAGGATGGTACTTCGCTATATCCTAGAGCAAAAACAAAAGCCAAAGCAAAAAGCAAAGGCAAAGGCAAACGCAAAGCCAAAGCAAAAGCAAAAACAAATTGAAGAGAACTATAAATTCTTCGAGGCTGACTCAGAGGAACAAGCCCTTGTGCAATTTAAAAAAGAAAGTCCGGACCTCGTCTTGTTGGATATTATTATGCCAGGTGGTGACGAGGTGGGGCTCACGGTGCTTAAAAAAATTAGGGCAATCAATCCCAAGGCAGCCGTGATTATGATCAGCGCCATCGGGCAAGATCAAACTATAGCCGAATGTACGAAGCTGGGCGCTATCGATTTTATCGTTAAGCCTTTTGATGACCTGGAAGTTCTGAAGGTGGTAGAGAGAAGTTTAACCTGATAACAGTTACATATTTCACTTGTTGTGCTAGAGAAAACGGTCGCCCAGGATCTGTTGCGTCAAAAACATATTTGCACGCGGGCAACTAATTGCGTTATTATAGTCAAAAGATTATATACCCAGGTCCCCTTTTTCATTGTCAACATTCCATACTTACGACTAAGTTTAAAAGAGGAGTTGAACCATGCGAAGCCACACAATTAGTGGAGTTCTTTTTGCCCTGATTATTATGGTATCAGTAATTACTCCTGCGTTTGCGGGCCATGGAGATCATGGCAATCATGGAAATCATGGAAATCGTGGACATGATGGATATCGCGCCTATCATTACGACCATCCATACCACGGCGGCGCATATTACGTTAATCCATACCCATATGGCTATCCTGCCGCTTATCCTGTTTACAACAATTATGCATACAGAGGATATGCTCCGTATGGAGAATATGGCTATTATCCTCCCAGTCATACAGCTAGGAATGTGGCGATTGGAGCAGGTATTGGTGCAGGTATTGGTGCTGCTGTTGGTTTGTTAGCTTCCCATCACGGACATCGATACTACTAAAAGTGCTCCATGTACCTAAGTATT